>NZ_JBKDTZ010000230.1:0-28384 GCF_046339755.1 Acidovorax sp.
CGCCACAGGCGCGCACGGTCAACACCGGGATGGGAACAGGAAAGCAGGACCGGCCCACCGCAAGCACGGCGGGCCAAAGGAAAGGGCTCAGCCGCCGCTCAGTTGGCGCCGTGGCACTTCTTGTACTTCTTGCCGCTGCCGCAGGGGCAGGGGTCTTTGCGGCACGTTTCGGTGGCCTTGCGCAGGGGTTCCACGCGCGGGCCCAGGCTCTTCCAGACCTGGCGCAGGTCGTACACGGCCCAGATGGCCTCGCCGAAGGCTTCCACCCGGGCCTGGCTGGTGCTGGGCGGGCCGTTCTCGTCGAACATGCAGACCTCGGGCTTGCCGGTGTCGTCCTCGGTCAGGGCGACGATGCTGTCCAGCGCGTCATTGATCCACTGGGCGGCCTCCTTGTCGCGCGGCGCGGCCCAGTCCTCGGGCCAGTTTTCCACCGCAAACATGAAGCCCAGGGCCCAGATCTGGCCGAAGGACGGGATCTCCTCCTGGTCGGAGTCCATCTCGGCGCGCTGCTCCTCGGTCAGGCTGGCCACGGCACCACGCATGGCCATGGCTTCGGGCTGGTAGGGGCGCTCGTCGTCCAGGCGGTCCACCTTGGCGTCGAGCTGCTGCACGACCTCGTTCCAGCGGCGTGTCCACAGCTCCAGGAAGCGCGCCTGCTGGGCCGCGTCGGCAAAGACCGGCAGCAGGGGCAGGGGCTCGCCCTCGGCTACGTCCAGTGCGGCGCCATCGCCCAGCAGCATGGGCAGGTACTCGGCTGGCGCGATGGGGCGGCGGCTGCAGACCACGGCGGCCAGGAAACCGTCGCAGAACTCCCACTGGGGAATCTCGTCGCCACGCGAGCGCAGGTCGTCGAGAATATTGTCGATTTCCTCGAGCTCGTCAGGCCCCAGAGCGGGGGCCAGCGCAGCGGTTTCGGGATCGGTGTCGGGTTTTTCGGTGGGTTCGGTCATGGCAGAGGCTCCTTGAACGCGGCAGGAAGCACAGTTTTACTTATGATGCGCCGGTGCGCCGCGCAGGAAGAGGCCGGGGCACCGTGCGGGCGGCGGTGACAACGCCCGTGCTGAGGCGGCCAAGTGTAGCCCTGTCGCCCGCGCCCGCATAAATCCAGGACAAACACCCATGATCCACCAACTCAACTCCCTGTACCCGGTGCGCTACACGGCGTTTGCCCTGTGCGTGCTGGGCCTGCTGCTGGCGCTGTTCGCCCTGGTGGTGTTCGGCGTGGGACTGCCGCTGGTTCTGGTCCTGGGGGGACTCGTGGCGGTGGGGGTGTACGACCTGCGCCAGACGCGGCATGCCATCCTGCGCAACTACCCGGTCATCGGGCACATCCGCTTCATGCTCGAGTACGTGCGCCCCGAGGTGCGCCAGTATTTCATCGAGAGCGACAGTGAGGCCGCGCCGTTCTCTCGGGCCCAGCGCTCGCTGGTCTACCAGCGCGCCAAGGGCGAACCCGACAACCGGCCCTTCGGCACGCACCTGGACGTGGGCGCCCAGGGCTACGAATGGGTGAACCACTCCATGGCGCCCACGCAACTCACGTCACACGACTTCAGGGTGTGGATCGGCGGCAGCCCCGATTCCCCGTCGCGCTCCGTCTCGCCCTGCACCCAGCCCTACCATGCCAGCGTGTTCAACATCTCGGCCATGAGCTTTGGTGCGCTGTCGGCCAATGCGGTGCTGGCGCTCAACCAGGGGGCGAAGAAGGGTGGCTTTGCACACGATACGGGCGAGGGCTCGATCTCGCAGCACCACCGCGTGCACGGCGGCGACCTGATCTGGGAGATCGGCTCGGGCTACTTCGGCTGCCGCAACGACGACGGCAGCTTCAGCCCCGAGCGCTTTGCCGCGAATGCGCAGGACCCGCAAGTCAAGATGATCGAGCTCAAGCTCAGCCAGGGCGCCAAGCCGGGCCATGGCGGGGTGCTGCCGGGGGCCAAGGTGACACCCGAGATCGCGGCCGCGCGCGGCGTGCCCGTGGGCAAGGACTGCATTTCGCCCTCGCGCCACAGCGCCTTTTCCACCCCGGTGGAGATGATGCAGTTCATCGGCCGCCTGCGCGAGCTGTCGGGCGGCAAGCCCACGGGCTTCAAGTTCTGCCTGGGCCATCCCTGGGAATGGTTCGCCATCGTCAAGGCCATGCTGGTCACCGGCATCACACCCGACTTCATCGTGGTCGACGGGGCCGAGGGCGGCACGGGCGCCGCGCCCGTGGAATTCAGCGACCATGTGGGCGCACCGCTGCAGGAGGGCCTGCTGCTGGTGCACAACACCCTGGTGGGCGTGAACCTGCGCGAGCGCGTGCGCATCGGCTGCGCCGGCAAGGTGATCACGGCCTTCGACATCGCGCGCATGATGGCCCTGGGCGCCGACTGGTGCAACGCCGGGCGCGGATTCATGATGGCGCTGGGTTGCATCCAGGCGCAAAGCTGCCACACCGGCCACTGCCCCACGGGCGTGACCACGCAGGACCACCAGCGCCAGCAGGCCCTGGTGGTGCCCGACAAGGCCTCGCGGGTGGCGCAGTTCCACCGCAGCACCCTGCATGCGCTGCAGGAGCTGGTGCAGGCCGCCGGCCTGCAGCACCCCCAGGACATCACGGCCCACCACATCGTGCGCCGCATCAGCGATACCGAGGTGCGCCTCTTGTCCAACCTGATCACGCGCATGCAGCCCGGCGCCCTGCTGGGGCCGCTCGACGCGCAGCACAACGTGTTCCGCCTGTACTGGCCCCTGGCCAGCGCGCACAGCTTTGCGGCCAGCGAGCCGGTGCTGCAGCCGTCGGTGCCCCACCACGTGGAAGTGGCCCATGCCGTCGTTGCAGCCGCCAGCGACCTGCCCGCCAACGCCGCCGTATGACAGCGGACGCAGGCCAGGCCCCTGACATCACCCCGGACGGCAACACCATCGACTACGCAGGCTACCTGCGCCAGCAGCTCGCGCAGCAGCAGTTCAACGTGGCCAGCTACCGGCTGGGCGACGAGCAGGTCTGGCTCAAGAAGGCCGGAGCCCCCCATGGCCCGGGCCGCTACCGCGCCATGGCAGCGCTGGCCTCGGTGCTGCGCCTGGACGTGCTGCGCCCCGTGCCCAACCGGGGCGGGAACGAGGCCATCGCCACCGAAGTGCGGCGCCTGCGCGACCTGCAGGCCCGCGGCCTGCGCGTGCCCACCGTGCTGGCGGCGCAGGAAGACGGCTTTTTGATGCGCCACCTGGGCCGCCCGGCGCAGCAGACACCCTCGCTGGGCAACGAGATCGACCATGCCGTATCCGCCGGTCCTGCCGCCGTGCTGGCCCTGTGGTTGCAGGGCCTGGCGGCGATTGCGCAGGTGCATGCAGCGGGCACCTGCCTGAGCCAGGCGTTTGCGCGCAACCTGGTGCGCTGCCCCGATGGTGTGGTGGGCTACATCGATTTCGAGGACGACCCGGCCGCCGTTCTGCCGCTGCCCGTGTGCCATGCGCGCGACGCGCTTTGCTACGCCCACTCCACCGCCATCTACCTGCGCCTGGTGGGCGCGCTCGACGATGCCCGCGCCCTGTGGGCGGCCTGGATCGCCGCCGGCAGCCCCGAGCTGCAGGCCGTGATGGCCCGCAGCGTCGGGCGCATGGGCTGGATGCGCCACCTGCCGCAAAACCGCAAGCTGGGCCGCGACATGCAGCGTGTGCGCGCGGCCTACGACCTGCTAGGGCCTTGAACCATGCCCGTGAGCATGGACTGCGCGCAAAGCGCGCCCGTCCTTAGCGGGCTGTAGGCATTGGCTGACAGAGGCAGACCGGCCGGCCGCCTATCGTGCTGGCGGTGCTCCCGTTTGCCTCCTTTTGCCTCTTCCCATGTCCACTTCTGCCGCCACCCTTTCAGCACCACCCGCTCCCGCATCACCGCCGCCGGCCGCAAAGAATCCCCGTCGCCGCCGCCCTCCTACCCTCTCGCTCTCGGCATGGAAACAGTTCATGAGCGTGGCCCGCCCCTACTGGATGGGCGAGAAGAAAAAAACTGCCTGGGGTTTGCTCGCGCTGCTGATCGGTCTGATGGTCTGCGAGACACAGCTAGCAGTGTTGCTGATCGACAAGACAGGCGAGATGACCTCGGCCCTGGCCGCCAAGCAGGCCGACCGCTTCTGGTCGGCCGTGCGCGCCAGCCTCATCGTGCTGGCCTTCGCGGTGCCGGTGTACGCCTTCTACTACTACATGCGCGACGCGTTTTCCAACCACTGGCGGCGCTGGCTCACGCACCGCTTCCTGGATGGCTACCTGGGCGAGCGCAAATACTACGAGCTTGGTACCGGCAGCGACATCGACAACCCGGACCAGCGCATCAGCGAGGACATCAACACCTTCACCGGCCGGTCCACGCATTTCCTGCTGATCTTCCTGGGCTCGCTCATGCAGCTCGTGGCCTTCAGCGCGGTGCTGTGGTCCATTTCCAAGGTGCTGGTGGCCTTTCTCGCGGTGTATGCGCTGGTGGGCACCTTAGGTGCGCTGTACCTCTTCGGCGCGCCGCTGATCCGGCTCAATTTCTGGCAGATCCGGCGCGAGGCGGACTTCCGCTTCGGTCTGATGCGGCTGCGCGAGAACGCAGAGTCCATCGCCTTCTACCGCGGCGAGCCGCAGGAGCGCGCGCAGATCGACCACCGCTTCGAGGCGGCGTTCACCAACTACGCGCGGCTCATCAAGAAGCAGCGTTCGCTCAACCTGTTCCAGCGCTCGTTCAGCCAGCTCACGCTGGTGCTGCCGAGCATCATCCTGGCCAATGGCGTGCTTTCGGGCGAACTCGAGGTGGGGCGTGCCATCCAGGCGGCGGGCGCCTTTGCAGCGGTGTTGGGTGCCGTGTCGCTCATCGTGGACAACTTCGAGAGCCTGAGCCGCTTCGTGGCCGGCATCGACCGCTTGCACGCGCTGTCGCAGGTGGTCCTCAAGACCCCTGCCGCACCCACCCCCTGGGCCGAACCTGCGGCCGCGCCGCGCACCGACCGTCCGCAGGAGCCCCCTGCAGAGCCTGCGCCGCAGATCTCCTCGCGCATCGGCGAGGCCATGGCCATCGAGGGGCTCACGCTCTACACGCCACAGTTCGGCCGCCTGCTGGTGCAGGACCTGTCGCTGCAACTGCAGACCGGCGATGCGCTGCTGATCACCGGGCCCAGCGGCTGCGGCAAGAGTTCCTTGCTGCGCGCGATCGCGGGCCTGTGGCGCACCGGCAGCGGTGCCGTGCAGCACCCGCCTATGGAAGAAATGTTCTTTCTGCCGCAGCGCCCGTACATGCAGATGGGCACGCTGCGCAGTCAGATCATCTACCCCATGAACGAGACCGATCTGACGGACGAACGTCTGCTGGAGCTGTTGCAGGAAGTGCAGCTCGAATCGCTGGCCGGACGCGTGGGCGGACTCGACGCCTCGCACGACTGGGAAAAGCAGCTGTCCATCGGCGAGCAGCAGCGCCTGGCCTTTGCCCGCGTGCTGGCGCGCGCGCCACGCATCGTGATCCTGGATGAAGCCACGAGTGCGCTGGACAGCGCCAACGAGGCCGCGCTCTACGAACGCCTGCGTGCCAGCGGCACCACGCTGATCAGCATTGCCCACCGCCCCGCGGTGCTCAAGCACCACACGCATGTGCTGGAGCTCAAGGGCGAGGGTGCGTGGCAGGTGCACGCAGCGGGCGATTTCAGCTTCGACCGCTGAAAGCGGGGCGCCGGGCTCAGGCGGAGGCGGGCTCGCCCGCCATCTCCAGCACCAGCGCTGTCGCCACGTGGGCATCCAGCGTCAGCAGGCGCTTGCGCATGCAGATCACGGCCTTGTCCTTGCTCAGCAGGATGGCGCGGTGTTGGGCCGCCAGGTCGATGAACTTCTGGTCGTCGGTGTCCTTGCAGACATAGGCCACGCGCGGGGCGATGTCCACGATGCGCGCCTGCGCATCGAAGGCGGCGAGCACCCGCGCGGCATCGACCTGGTAGTAGTCCATGCGGCCCACGATGTGCGGGTAGGCCAGCACGCGTTCGAGCTCGTCGCGCATGACCTGGGTGGCGATCCAGGCCAGGCGGCCTTCGGCCAGCAACTGGCGCAGCGGCACAGTGGCCGGGTCGGAGAAGATCAGCAGGTCCAGCGCGACATTGGTGTCCACCACCACGGGGCGTGCGGGCTCACCCGCTGCGGCTTCGGCCGGCAGGGAGAGTTCAACCCGCATCGCGTGGTCCGTCGCCCGGGGCCTTGCCAGCACGCTCGCGCACTGCACCCTTGACCATGTCGAAGCGGAACATGCGGCACTCGATGGGACCGTTCCACATGGGCACGCGGCGCGACTCCTTCAGGCGCATCTTGCCGGGCAGCTTGAGGTCGGGCGTGAGCATCCACGCGGTCCAGCCGGAGTAGTTCTTCTTCCAGTGCGTCGCCAACTGGGCGAAGAACTCGCCGCCATCGTCGGTGTGCGCGGCCTCGCGGCCCACGCTGGTACCCTGGGCGCGTTCGGCCGCACGCTCATTGGCATTGCGGCCCGCTGCACCGGCGGCGGCAATGCGCTCGCCATAGGGCGGGTTGAGCAGCATGACGCCAGGCTGCTCGCTCGGCGGCATGCGCTGCAGGGCGTCGCCGCCGCGCAGCTGCACGGCATCGGCCACGCCGGCACGCTCGGCATTGCGCTGGGCAAAATCGACCATGCGGTGGGCCACATCGCTGCCGAAGATGGGCACGGGGCTTGGGCGGATGGCGCTCTCAGCCTCGGCCTGGATGGCCGACCACACATGGCCCTGGAAAGGCAGCAGCTTTTCGAACGCAAAGCGGCGCAGCATGCCGGCCGGGATGCGACAGGCGATCTGCGCCGCCTCGATGGCGATGGTGCCGCTGCCGCAGCAGGGGTCGTACAGCGGCACGGGCGCGTCACCCAGCGGGTCCCAGCCGCTGGCGGCGATCATCGCGGCGGCCAGGGTTTCCTTGAGCGGGGCATCGCCCTTGTCCTCACGCCAGCCGCGCTTGAACAGCGGCTCGCCCGAGGTGTCGATGTAGACCGTGGCCTCTTCGGTGGTCAGGTGCAGGTGGATGCGCACATCGGGCCACTGGGTGTTCACGTCGGGCCGCACGCCGGTCTTGGCACGGAAGCGGTCGGCCACCGCATCCTTCACGCGCAGGCCGGCGAAGTTCAGGCTCTGCAGCGGGCTGTGCTGGGCCGTGACCTCCACCTTGAAGGTCTGGCGCGTGGTGAACCAGATCTCCCAGGCCACCTCGCTGGCAATGCCATAGAGGTCGTTCTCGGAGCGGTAGGGCCGGTGCGCCAGCTGCACCAGCACGCGCTGCGCCAGGCGGCTGTGCAGGTTGAGCAGCAGCGCATGGCGCCACGAAGCGCGCAGCAGCACGCCGCCACGGCCCACGAGCAGGTCCTGGCCCGTGAGGCCGGTGATGGCGTGCACCTCGTCGGCCAGGTAGCCCTCGACACCGGCGGCGCAGGGGAGAAAAAGTTGGAGTTGGTTCATGGCACTGGGCGACAGGATACGCGCTTACGCGGCAGGCGAGGCGGCGCGCGCCAGCAGCAACTGGCGGATGGACTCGGGGATGGGCGCCACCTTGCGGTCGCTGCGGCCGATGAAGACGATGCCGACCTTGCCGCGCGCCACTTCGCGGCCCGAGGTCTTCTCGGTCATGCGAAAGATGAGGTCGAAGCCGTAGCGGTTGAGGTCCTGGGGCGCCATCTCGACGCGCATGGTCTCGCCATGGAAGCCTTCGGACTTGTACTGGGCCACGATGTCGCCCACCACGGTGGACAGGCCGCCCACGTCCGCCTCGGGGTAGCCAAGCGACTGGAAGAAGCGCACGCGCGCCTCGGACACCAGGCTCAGCAGTTGCGCATTGTCCAGGTGCCCGCCCTGGTTGACGTGGCTGATGTAGATCTGCAGCTCGGTGGAAAAGCCGAAATGCGCGGGAAGGTCGAAAACAATGCGGGCCATGGCGCGGGGAAACAGGAAGTCGGGAAAAGGCAGGGAACCGGGGGGCGTTTACGCCCTCCAGGAAAGCCCGCCAAGGGGCATCGGGGGCTGCGAGTGTGCCCCATATGGGTGAGGCATGGCCCCAACGGGCCGCGGGGTGGCAGAGGTCTCTTATGCTCCCAGGATCCCGATTTTACCCGGAGCCTCCATGCATACCCTGCGCTGCAGCCTGATCCTCGCCCTGGTCGTGGCTGCGCTCACGGGCACGGCACATGCCCAGACGCTCTACAAGTCCGTGGACCCGAATGGCAAGGTGGTCTACAGCGACCAGCCTCCCGCGTCCGGTTCGGCGCAAAAGACCATGAAGCTCGAGGCCCCACCCATCAGTGTGGTCCCGGGCAACCCGCTGCCCCCCCCGCCGCGCCCGGCCAAGCGCCCGCAGAAGCCCCAAAAGCGGCCCAGCCCCGGGGCGAGGTGACGCTCTACATGGCCACTTGGTGCGGGTACTGCAAGGCGGCCAAGGCCTATCTGGGAGGCAAGGGCATTGCCTACCGCGAATTCGATGTGGACACCCCGACCGGCAAGGCTGCCTTTGCGCAGATCGGTGCGCGCGGTGTGCCAGTGCTGCTCACCAATGGCCAGCGGGTGAACGGCTTCAGTACCCAGTCCTACGACGCCGTTTTTGCCAAACGCCCGTAAAAGAGCCCCCATGTTCCGCACCGCCCTCGCTTTGATCGCCTTTTCCCTGTGCCTGCCCGCCCTGGCCGAAGAACTGCGCGTTCCCCTGCCCGGCCACGATGACCTGGTGATCGAACTGCCCGCGCCGTGGCGCGCCCAAGTCCGCCGCCCGCACGCGGAGTTGCCGCCCTCGGTGGCCATCAGCGGCCTGGACGCCAAGGCCTTGCAGATGCTTATCACGCCCATCTGGCCCGTGGGCAGTGCGCCCAGGGCCCCCACGGCGGAGGAGTTGCGGGCGCTGGTGCAGGCAGGTGCCACCCGGGCCCAACCCAAGGCCGTCGAACGCGATCTGCCCCTCCAGGAACTGGGCGCCCCGGGCAAGACGGGTTATTACTTCTCGGCCACCGACCGCGCGCCCGAACCCGATGGCTACAAGCACCTGACCCAGGGCGTGCTGGGCATGAACGAGCTGCGCGTGACCTTCACGGTGCTGGTCAACGGCGCTCCCCAGGAGCCCACGGCCCAGGCGCTGGAATTGCTGCGCTCGATGCGGCGTGCGCCGGCCGCGAAAACGCCCTGACGGACACCGATGACAATGCGGTCCGCGTCTCCAGCCGGGCCTTCCGCACCCGGCCCGGTTGATCACAAGGCTTTGCGCAGGTTGGCGGGCGCAATCTTGAGCGCCTCGCGGTACTTGGCCACGGTACGGCGCGCGCACTCGATGCCCTGCTCCTTGAGCATCTCGGCGATCTGGCTGTCCGAAAGCGGCTTGGCCGGGCTTTCGGCCGCGACGAACTGCTTGATGAGCGCGCGCACGGCCGTGCTCGACGCATTGCCACCCGTTTCCGTGCCCAGGCCCGAGCCAAAGAAGTACTTGAGCTCGTAGGTGCCGATGGGCGTGGCCATGTACTTGGCCGTGGTCACGCGGCTGATGGTGGACTCGTGCAGGCCCAGCTCGTCGGCGATGTCGCGCAGCACCAGCGGGCGCATGGCCAGCTCGCCATGGGTGAAGAAGCTCTTTTGCCGCTCGACGATGGCGCGCGAGACGCGCAGGATGGTGTCGAAGCGCTGCTGGATGTTCTTGATGAACCAGCGCGCCTCCTGCAGGCGCTGCTGCATGGCCTGGTGGCCCTCGCCGCCCTTGTGGCCGCGCAGGGCGCCGGCATAGATGTCGTGCACGCGCAGGCGCGGCATCACGTCGGGGTTCAGGGCCACGATGAAGTTGTGCTGGCCGTCGCGGCCATTGGCACGGCCGGCCTTGCGCACGATGACGTCGGGCACGATGATGTTGCGCTCCACGTCGACGAACTTGCGCCCCGGGCGCGGCTCCAGCCGGGCGATCAGGGCCATGGCGGCGCGCGTGCGCTCCTCGCCGTCGCCGCACAGTTGCGTCAGGCGGCGGATGTCGCGGCGCGCCAGCATCTCCAGCGGCTGCTGGCACACGCGCAGCGCGGTCTGCACGGTGTCGGGGTCGGCATCGCTGTCCTCGTCGGCGGCCAGGGCCGCGAGCTGCAAGGTCAGGCATTCGCCCAGGTTGCGGGCGCCCACGCCCACGGGCTCCAGGTTCTGCAGCAGGCGCAGGGCCACGGTGAAGCGGTGCACCAGTTCCTCGATCTGCTCCAGGTCGTCCGGGCCCGCCAGCGCGATGGCCAGCTCTTCCAGGGGCTCTTCGAGGTAGCCGTCGTCGTTGAGCGACTCGATCAGGAAGCGCAGCGCCGCACTGTCCACCTCGGACAGGCGCAGCGACAGCGCCTGGCGGTGCAGGAAGGCGGTGAGAGATTCGTGCGAGCGCGCCAGCTCGGTGGCGTCGGCTTCGTCGCCCTCGGCATCATTGCGGGTGCGGGCCGGCGCATCGCCGCCCCACTCGGCATCGTTGGGCGACACATCCACGGTGCCGTCACCGCTCCAGTCCGGTTCATCGCTGGCGCTGCTGCCCAGCTCCGCATCGCCCGGGGAGGTGTCGGCCACGGATTCGCTCGATGTATTGCTGCCCGGGGCGTTGGAGTAGACCGCCTCGTCGGAGCTGTAGTCGTCGGACTGCGCCGGCGCATCGGCCGTCTCCACCCCGAATTCCTCGCGCGGCGCCTCATCGGCATTTCGTTCGAGGAACGGGTTTTCGTCGAGCATCTGCTCGACCTCCTGGCCCAGTTCCAGCGTGGACAGCTGCAGCAGCCGGATGGATTGCTGCAGCTGCGGCGTGAGCGCCAGGTGCTGCGATACGCGCAGCGACAGGCCGGGCTTCATCGCACAGCCCCCGGGGGCTGCCGCAAACGCAGGTGCATGGCAAACGTACAGTCCATCGGTCTGCTACATGCGGAAGTGTTCACCCAGGTACACCCGGCGCACTTCGGCGTTGTCGACGATTTCGGAGGGGGTGCCCTGGGCCAGCACGTGGCCGTCGCTGATGATGAAGGCGTGGTCGCAGATGCCCAGCGTCTCGCGCACGTTGTGGTCGGTGATGAGCACGCCGATGCCGCGGGCCTTCAGGAAGCCGATGATGCGCTGGATCTCGATCACCGCAATGGGGTCGATGCCGGCAAAGGGCTCGTCGAGCAGGATGAAACGCGGCTGCGTGGCCAGCGCGCGGGCGATCTCCACCCGGCGGCGCTCACCACCAGACAGGGCGAGCGCGGGCGAGGCGCGCAGGTGCTCCACGCGCAGCTCGTTCAGCAGGGCCGTGAGGCGCTCCTCGATCAGCGCACGCGACAGCGGCTGGCCATCGTCACCGCGCTGCAGCTCCAGCACGGCGCGCACGTTCTCCTCGACCGTGAGCTTGCGGAAGATCGAGGCTTCCTGCGGCAGGTAGGACAGGCCCAGGCGCGAGCGCCGGTGGATGGGCATGTGGGCCACCGAATGGCCATCGATGCGGATGTCACCGGCATCGCTGCGCACCAGGCCCACGATCATGTAGAACGAGGTGGTCTTGCCCGCGCCGTTGGGGCCGAGCAACCCCACGACTTCGCCTTTTTGCACGACCAGCGACACGTCCTTGACGACCTTGCGGCTGCCGTAGGACTTTTCGAGGTGATGCACCTCCAGCCGGCTTTCCGCCGGGGACGCGGCGACGGTGTTCACGGCAGCCTCGCTCACTTGGCGCCGCCGCCGAGGGTGCTGCTGGGGCGCAGGGTGGTGCCGGAGGCCGGCGCGGCCGGAGCCGCGGCACCGGCCGGGGTTTCCTTGGGCGACAGGATGGCGCGCACGCGGCCGCCGGACGCCTGGGCATCGCCTGCGGCATTGGTGCCGCTGCGCGGCTTGGCATCCACGGTGAACACGTCGGTCAGGTTGTTGTAGACGATGACCTGCCCGGTGATCTCGTCGGTCAGCGTGGATTCACGGAAGCGCCGCAGCTCGGCACGGGTGATGAACTTCACGTTGTCGGCACGGCCGTCGTACTCGATGACCTCGCTCTCGCCTTCGATGAACTCGTCGGGCGCGCCCGGCAACGTGTCGCGCTTTTGCCGGAAGAAGGCACGCTTGCCCGGCTCCGCGGTGACCACGCCGAACTGGTAGCCATCGGCGTCCTGGCGCACGTCCAGGCGCGCGCCACGCAGCACGATGGTGCCCTTGGTCATGACCACCCGGCCGGTGAACACGCTGGTCTGCTTGAGCTCATCGTGCCGCAACGCGTCGGCCTCGATGTTCATGGGCTTGTTGCGGTCGGCCTTTTCGGCATGGGCCGCAGTCTGGACAACAGCCAGGGCCGAGAGGAGGAGGATCGGGAGGATGCGGTAGTTCATAGGGCACGAATCTTGCAGATCATTGTAGCCACCCGTGGCGACACACCATGAAAAAAGCCCGCGGATGCGGGCTTTTGGCACATGCAGAAACCAGTCCTGCCAGCAAGCGGTCAGGCTTTGCGGACCGTGCCCACCAGGTGCTCCACCACCTGCAGCACCACCCGCATGCTGCCGGCCATGGTGCCATCGGGGTAGAAGCGGCCGGCCACGCCCATAGAAGGCACGCCTTCCACCCCGTAGGAATCCTGCAGCTGCGATGCACGGCGCACCTGGTTGGACACGGTGAACGAGGTGTAGATTTCCTTGAACTTGGCCACGTCCACGCCCTGGGTGGCGACCCAGGCCATGATTTCATCGTCCTTGGCGAGCTTGACCTTCTCGACGTGGATGGCGCGGAAGACCTTGGCATGCAGGTCGGCGACCTTGCCCATGCCTTCGAGTGTGAAATACAGCTTCTGCAAGGGCACGAAGCTGGCGTTGAAGGCCACAGGGATGCGGCGGATGCTCAGGTCCTTGGGGGCGGACTTGATCCAGGCCTCGAGCGTGGGCTCGAAGGCATTGCAATGGGGGCAGGCATACCAGAAGAATTCGATCACATCGACCTTGCCCGCCGGCGCGTCGGGCGTGACGGGCTTGTCGAGCTTGCGGTAGTCCTTGCCCTCCTTGAACTGGCGCGGCTGCGCAAGCGCGGGGGCGGCCACAGGCAGGGTCAGGGCAGATGCAGCCACTGCAGTAGCGGCGGACAGGGAAAACTCGCGGCGTTTCATGAAAGTGACTCTCCTAGGGTCGGGTGTGGGGGTGTGAGCCACGCCCCCGGAAAAAGTTCAGGCAGGCCCGCGCTCAGCGCTGCACCCGCACCAGGGCCGACTCGACGCCGGTGGTGTCGAGCTTGTCCTTGAGCTGGGCAGCATCGTCACGCTTGGTGAAGGGGCCGACACGCACGCGGAACACCGTGCGGCCATTCTGCTCGCGCTCGCTCACGCGGGCCTCCCAGCCCAGCATGGCCAGCTTGGCACGCTGCGCATCGGCATCGGCCTGGGTGCGGAAGGCACCGGCCTGCACGAAATAATCGAACGGGTCGGCGCTGTTGCCGGGCGCGGCAGCGGCCTTGGCGGCCGCCAGGTCACCCAGTGGGTCGGCACTGCCGGGTTTGGCGGCAGCCGCTGCGGCCGGCTTGGCCGACGATGCGGCAGCACGCGGGTCGGTGGCCGCAGCCACGGCCGGTGCCGATGCGGTGGGCGCGGGCGCCGGGGCCACCCCCGCCGTGGCAGGTGCCGAAGCCGCAGCTGCGGGCGGGCGCGCCGGGTTCTTGCCGTACAGCGGCGAGTTCGGGTCCCAGTTCTTGTTCTTCTGCGCTTCGGCGGCATCCTGCTCGGTGCCGCGTGCGCCGCCCTTGTTCAGAAAGGGCACGGGCACCTTGGTCACGTACACGGCGACCGCCAGCGCGGTCCCCAGGCCGAAGATCACGCCCACGATAAAGCCGATGATGGTTCCGCCCAGTTGCTTGTTCTTCATGGTAGTGGTTGCTTGCTTACATTCGGGCCGGAGCCGATACGCCCAGCACAGCCAGGCCATTGTGCAGTACCTGCGCGGTGGCGGCGACGAGGGCCAGGCGCGCGCGCTTGACGGCCTCGTCGTCCACCAGGATGCGCTCGGCATCGTAGTAGCTGTGGTAGCTGGCGGCCAGGTCGCGCAGATAGAACGTGACGTCGTGCGGTGCCTCGCCATCGGCGGCGGCGGTCAGCATCTCGGGGTACTTGGCCAGCTGCAGCATCAGCGCCTGGGCCTGCGGGCCTTCCAGGGCGGACAGGTCCACGCCCTGGAGCGAGGCCACGTCGCCGCCGCCCTGCTCG
This sequence comes from Acidovorax sp., assembly GCF_046339755.1. Lineage (GTDB taxonomy): Bacteria > Pseudomonadota > Gammaproteobacteria > Burkholderiales > Burkholderiaceae_C > Acidovorax. The sequence continues at coordinate 14,173 of NZ_JBKDTZ010000230.1, forward strand.
GCCCAGCTGCGCAGCACCGAGCAGATGCGCGCATGCGCATACTGCACGTAGTACACCGGGTTGTCGTTGTTCTGCGCCACGGCCAGGTCCACGTCGAAGGTGTACTCGGTGTCGGGCTTGCGGCTGAGCAGGAAGAAGCGCACCGCATCCTTGCTGGTCCATTCGATCAGGTCGCGCAGGGTCACGTAGCTGCCCGCGCGCTTGCTGATCTTGACCTCTTCGCCGCCCTTGACCACGCGCACCATGGTGTGCAGCACATAGTCGGGGTAGCCCTCTGGGATGCCCACCTCGACCGCCTGCAGCCCGGCGCGCACGCGCGCGATGGTGCCGTGGTGGTCCGTGCCCTGGATGTTGACGACCTTGGTGTAGCCGCGCTCCCACTTGGCGATGTGGTAGGCCACGTCGGGTACGAAGTAGGTGTAGCTACCGTCCTTCTTGCGCATCACACGGTCCTTGTCGTCACCATAGTCCGTGCTCTTGAGCCAAAGGGCGCCGTCCTGCTCGTAGGTCTTGCCATTGGCCACGAGCTTGCCCACGGCAGCCTCGACGCGGCCGCTGGTGTACAGGCTCGATTCCAAGTAGTACTCGTCGAACTTCAGGTTGAAGGCCTGCAGGTCCTTGTCCTGCTCGTTGCGCAGGTAGGCCACGGCGAACTGGCGGATCGACTCCACGTCGTCCACATCGCCGCTGGCCGTGTACTCGCGGTCGTCGGCCTTGACGGTCTTCTTCGCCAGGAAGTCGTTGGCGATGTCCTGGATGTAGTCGCCGTTGTAGAAGGCCTTGCTGGCCGGGTTGTCGGGGTCGGTAGGCCAGCACTCGTCACCGGGCTTGAAGCCCTTGGCGCGCAGCTGGGTGCTGTGGGTCAGCGTCTGGATCTGCACGCCCGCGTCGTTGTAGTAGAACTCGCGGTGCACGTTCCAGCCCTGCGTGGCGAACAGGTTGCAGATGGCATCGCCCAGAGCGGCCTGGCGGCCATGGCCCACATGCAGCGGGCCCGTGGGGTTGGCCGAGACGAACTCGACCAGCACCTTGGCACCGCGGTCGGCCTGGTAGCCGAAGCGCTCGCCGGCGGACAGCACCTCGCGCACCACCTCCTGCTTGGCCGCGGGCTTCAAGCGGATGTTCAGGAAGCCGGGGCCGGCGATCTCGATGGCATCCACCCAGCGCGTGAAGGCGGGCGTGGCTTCGAGCGCGGCCTTGAGCTGCTCGCCCAGCGCGCGCGGATTGAGCTTGAGCGGCTTGGCCAGCTGCATGGCGGCCGTGCAGGCGAAATCGCCATGCGCAGCCACCTTGGGGGATTCGAAGGCCGCCTTGGCGCCCGCGCCAGGGGACAGGGTGTCCAGCTCGGCCGCGAGCGCGGCCAGCAGATCGTGTTTGACAGAGAGCATCCGGGGATTTTACGGGGCGGGCCATGACCGCCCCCAGAAGGTGTCTTGCGCACGCAACCCCCTGCGCATCCGAAGCGCTGCGCAGGCGCAACAGATTGCAAACATTCCTGGCGGCCGGCACGCGCTGTCAGCGCCGCCGGGGGGCCGTACGTTGTAATCGGGCAGTCCGATGCGGATTGCACTGGACGCCCTTACCACCGGAGCACTACATCATGAAAAAGCTTCTCTCCCTGACGGCCATGAGCCTGGTCCTTTCGTTCGGCGCGGCGCACGCTGCCGATGCCCCTGCTGCCAAGGCTTCCGCGCCCGCAGCAGCCGCCTCGGCCGCAGCCCCCACCAAGCAGCAGAACAAGATGGCCACCTGCAATGCCGAAGCAGGCGACAAGAAGGGTGACGAGCGCAAGGCCTTCATGAAGACCTGCCTGTCCAACAAGCCTGCCACCCAGCAGGACAAGATGAAGACCTGCAACGCCGAAGCCGCCGGCAAGAAGGGCGACGAGCGCAAGGCCTTCATGAGCGAATGCCTGAAGAAGTGAGTCGCTGAGCGCAGCAGTTCGCCCGCTCACCAAGCCAACCCGCCCGGTGGGCCCGCCCGGCGGGTTTACTTTTGTTGCCTACCAGCCCCGGGCCCAGAACACCGCAATGACCGCCACCACTGGAATCACGTGGGCCTGGACCATCACCAGGCGGCGCACCCGGGTCACTTCGCGCGCATCGGGCAGGGAGCCGTCGGCGCGCAGCTGGCGCAGCCAGCGCCGGAAAGCGATGGTCGGAAAGATGGACAGGATGGCGATGGCCACCACCAGCGTGATCTTGATGTGGAACATGGGCTGGGAGATATACCAGGACAGGCCCTTGACGCCCCAGAACACGCGCGCCAGCCCCGTGGCGACCAGCACCATGGCCGATGCACCGTAGATCGCGTCCAGCCGCGCCAGACGCTCCACCACGGCGGCATTGAGCCATTCGATGCGGCACAGCGCGGCCTGGCTCGACAGGAACACCACCAGGGTCAAGATGGCCACTATGTGCAGGGCGGCCAGTACGGCTTCGAGGGTCATCGCAATTCCTTTTCTTGTGGGGAGGCCTGGCGGCGATTGTGCGCGAGGAACGGGCCGGCATGAGTAGGCGCCCTTCCTGACCGGTCCCTGGGCCGGCGGTTGCATGCAAAAAAAGGGGCTGCCCGTGCAGGCATGCCCCTTCTTGCAAAACCATGGCCCGGCAACGGGGCCTGCCAGCGATCAGGCGACCGTGCGCGCCACGGCGGCCGGCACCACAGGTGCTGACATGGGGATTGCCTCTTCCGGCAGCGGGTGGCCGTCGAGCGCAGCGGTCAGGCGGCTGTAGTCGAGCGCGTTCTCCCAGCGCGAAACCACCACGGTGGCCACCGCATTGCCGATGAAGTTGGTCAGCGAGCGGCATTCGCTCATGAAGCGGTCCACGCCCAGGATCAGCGCCATGCCGGCCACGGGCACCTCGGGCACCACGGCCAGGGTGGCGGCCAGGGTGATGAAGCCCGCGCCCGTGACGCCGGCCGCGCCCTTGGAGCTGAGCATGGCCACGAGCAGCAGGGCGACCTGGTGGCCCAGCGTCAGCTCGGTGTTGGTGGCCTGGGCGATGAACAGCGCGGCCAGGGTCATGTAGATGTTGGTGCCGTCCAGATTGAAGGAATAGCCCGTGGGCACCACCAGGCCAACCACCGACTTGCTGCAGCCGGCCTTTTCCATCTTTTCCATCAGCGAGGGCAGGGCCGATTCGGAGGACGAGGTGCCCAGCACCAGCATCAGCTCGGCCTTGAGGTAGCGGCACAGCTTGAGCACCGAGAAGCCGCACAGGCGCGACACGAAGCCCAGCACCACCAGCACGAAGAGCAGCGAGGTGATGTAGAACGAGCCCACCAGCCAGGCCAGGTTGACCAGCGAACCCAGGCCGAACTTGCCGATGGAGAAGGCCATGGCGCCGAAGGCGCCCAGGGGCGCGGCCTTCATCACCAGGGCCACGACCTTGAACACCGGGCTGGTCAGCGCTTCGAGGAAGTTCTGAACCGGGCGGCCGGCCTCGCCCACCATGGCCAGGCCGATGCCGAAGAGCACGGCCACCAGCAGCACCTGCAGGATGTTGTCGCCCACGAAGGGGCTGACCAGGGTTTTGGGGATGATGTCCATGGCAAAGCCGGTGAGCGTCATCTCGTGCGACTTGGCCACGTAGGTCTTCACGGCCGTCTGGTCCAGGTCGGCCGGGTTGATGTTCATGCCCGCACCGGGCTGCACCACGTTGGCCACCACCAGGCCGACGATGAGCGCCAGCGTGGAGAAGAACAGGAAGTACGCCATGGCCTTGCCGAACACGCGGCCCACGGTGGACAGCTGCGACATGCCCGCGATGCCGGTGACGATGGTCAAAAAGATCACCGGGGCAATGATCATCTTCACCAGCTTGATGAAGGCATCGCCCAGCGGCTTGAGTGCCTCGCCATAGGCGGGCTCGAAGTGGCCCAGCAGCACGCCCAGGACAATGGCGATCACCACCTGGAAATACAGTTGGCGGTAGAAAGGCAAACGCACCGGTTGGGCGGCCTGGGCAGGAATGGCGTGCATGGGGGACTCCAGAAGTCACGGGAACCGCACCACCGGGGTGCGTCGAGGCTGCCGTTTGTACCGCTGCACGCCGTTTCAGCAGATAGCTAATTGGTAGTAGTCGCTGGCGCCGCCATAGGGAGAACGCCCGCGGACCCTAGTGGAAATACTTATCCCGAGGGAAGCTGCGGCACACTCCCATGCGCACCGCGCCGGTGCGTGCGACCGTTCTCTCCCTGCCGACCGCGCACTGACAACCGCCTGCGGACACCAGTCCCCGCCCCTGCCATGCCCCTGCCCCACCGCCGCAAGTTCTGGACTGTGCTCATCCTGCTCACCGGCATGGCGGCCAGCATGTTCGTGGCCGGGCAATGGGCCTGGCAGCATTCGCTCCACGAAGAAAGTGACAGCGTGCAGCGCCAGTTGGCCCTGTACGGGCAGACGCTCAGCCAGCGCATCGACCGCTACCGCACCCTGCCCGAGGTGCTGGCGCTGGACGCGCAGCTGTACGAGGCGCTGAGCCGGCCGCAAAGCCCGTCCGAGGTGGATGGGCTCAACCGCAAGCTGGAGCGCGCCAATGGCGCCAGCCAGTCCTCCACCCTGACCCTGATCAACCGGGACGGCCTGGCCGTGGCCGCCAGCAACTGGCGCAGCGCCACCAGCAACGTGGGCGTGGACTACAGCTTTCGCCCCTATGTCCAGCAGGCCCTGGCCCAGGGCAGCGGCAGCTTCTACGGCATCGGGGTGACGACGGGCGAGCCCGGCTATTTCCTGTCGCAGGCCATCCGCGACGGCAAGGGCGAGCCGCTGGGCCGGGTGGTGATCAAGATTGCGCTGCAGGAACTGGAGCGTGAATGGCTGCAGACCGAGGACATCGTGCTCGCGTCCGACGCGCATGGTGTGGTGTTTTTGGCCAGCCAGGATGCCTGGCGCTACCGGTTGCTCGAACCCCTGTCCGACGCCGAACGGCGCGAGCTGGCCGCCACTCGGCAGTACTCGGACCAGCCGCTGCGCCCGCTCACCTACCGGGTGGACGAGCACATGGACAACGGCGGACGCTTGGTACGCATGCAGACGCCCGACCTGCCAGGCCCGCCCGGTCGCCTGCTGTGGCAGACCCAGCCTTTGCCTGGCACTCCGTGGCAGCTGCACCTGGTGCACGCAACCCACAGCAGCGTGGCCGACAGCCGCTGGGCGGCAGCGGCCGGCGGGGGCGGCTGGCTGGCGCTGGCTTTGCTCGTGCTGTTCGTGCGCCAGCGCCAGCGCCTGGCGAACCTGCGCCAGCGCAGCCGGCAGGAGCTGGAGACCGTGCTGCAGCAGCACGCGCAGGAGCTGCGCACCGCGCAGGACGGCATCGTGCAGGCGGCGCAACAGGCAGCGCAACAGACCGACACGGGCCTGTCGCGCAGCCTGGAGCACCTGCCCCAGGGCGTGGTCATCATCGACGCCGGCCTGAACCTCGTGGCCTGGAACTCGCGCTATGTGCAGCTGTTCCGCTACCCCGCCGACCTGATGCAGGTGGGCCGGCCCATCGAGGACCTGCTGCGCCACAACGCCCGCCGCGGCCTGCTGGGCGCGGGGCCGGTGGAGGAGTCCATCGAGCGGCGCCTGTCGCACCTGCGCAGCGGGCTGCCCCACCTGCACGAAAGCGCCAAGGGCGACGGCACGGTGCTGGAGATCCGCGGCAACCCGCTGCCCGAGGGCGGCTTCGTGACGAGCTATGCCGACATCACCAGCTACAAGATCGCCGCGCGCGAGCTGCGCTCGCGGGCCGATGCGCTGGAGCAGCGCGTGGCCGACCGCACGCGCGACCTGGACGCCGCCCGGCGCGAAGCCGAGCAGGCCAACCGCTACAAGACCCGCTTCGTGGCGGCGGCCGTGCACGACCTGCTGCAGCCGCTGAATGCCGCACGCATGTTCACCTCGCTGCTGCGCAGCCACCTGCACGACGACGCCGAGCGCCGCACGGTGGACAGCATCGACGGTGCGCTCGCATCGCAGGACGCGATCCTGAGCAGCCTGCTCGACATCTCGCGCATGGAGTCGGGCCAGCTCGAGGTGCGTATCCACGACGTGGCCCTGGGGCCCTTGCTGCAGGTGCTGGCGCACAACTTCGGCGTACTGGCCGAGAGCCAGGGCCTCACGCTCCATTGCGTGCCCACGCGCCAGGTGGTGCGCACCGACGAGAACCTGCTGCGCCGCATCCTGCAGAACTTCGTCTCCAACGCCATCCGCTACAGCCGGCGCGGGCGCATCGTGGTGGGCTGCCGGCGCATGGGGAACAGCCAGCTGCGCATCGAGGTGCACGACCAGGGGCCCGGGATTCCCGAGGCACTGCAGCGCGAGATCTTCGAGGAGTTTCGCCGGCTGGACGAGGGCCGCGCCGACGACCGGGGCGCGGGGCTGGGCCTGGCCATCGTGGAGCGCCTGGGCCGCCTGCTGGGCCACCCCATCGGGCTGCGCTCGCAGCTCGGGCGCGGCAGCGTGTTCTGGGTTTGCGTACCTCTGGGCGATGCGGCCGCCGTGCACCCAGCCCCGGCACCTGCGGCCGCGCAGCAGAACCCCGACGACGCGCCGCTGCACGGCAGCAGCGCCTGGGTGATCGAGGACGATGGCCCGACCTGCACCGCCACCCGGGCGCTGCTGGAACGCTGGGGCTGCCAGGTGCCCCTGGCCGGCGGCGCCCCGGAAGCCTTGGCGCACGCCGAACGCGGCCAGGCACCGCACCTGGGGCTGCTGGACGTGCACCTGGGCGCCACCCACCATGGCCCCGAGGTGTACACAGAGCTGTGCGACCGCTGGGGCCAGGCCCCCGCCGTGATCCTGGTGACGGCCGAGCGCGACGCCACGCTGCGGCGCCAGGCGGCCGAGCGCGGCTGGGGCTTTCTGGCCAAGCCGGTGCGTGCGCCCGCGCTGCGGGCGCTCATGAGCCAGACGCTGCTGCGCCTGCGAGAGGGATGAGCAGGGGCATCAGGCCGAGGCCGCGTCTTCCGTCTCCAGGCTCTTGACCAGCACCGCCGCCTGGGTGCGGCTGTGGCAGGCGAGCTTCTTCAGGATGGCCGTGACATGCACCTTGACGGTGTTCTCGGCAAGGCCCAGTTCGCCCGCGATCTGCTTGTTGAGCAGGCCATCGGCCAGGCACAGCAGCACGCGGAACTGCTGGGGTGTGAGCTGCGCCAGGCGGGCAGCGAGTTGGGCATCGGCCTCGGAGCGCTCGGCCGCCATGGGCGGGAACCAGCTGTCGCCAGCGAGCACCGCCTCGATGGCCGCGCCCATGGCCTCGGCCGGCGCGGACTTGGGGATGAAACCCACGGCACCGAATTGCTGCGCCCTGCGGATCACGCGCGGGTGGTCGTTGGACGAGATGATCACCACCGGCAGCTCGGGGTACTCGCCACGCACGTGCAGCAGGGCCGAGAAGCCACGCGCCCCCGGCATGCTCAGGTCCAGCAGCACCAGTTCGACCTCGGGATGCTCCTGCAGCGCCGTGCCCAAGGTGACCGCGCTGGCGGCCTCCAGCGTGCGGAACTGGGGCAGGCGTTCGCGCAGCACATGCAGCACGGCGGTGCGGAACAGGGGGTGGTCGTCAGCGACCAGGAGCGTGGGCTCGGACATGGGATGTGCAGTCTGCCATGGCCTGGGACGGGCATCCAGGCGCAAGGCCTTGGTCAGGGGGCCGGCATGCCGCGCCAGAAGGCCGGCTGCGCATAGTGGTGCTTGAGGAAGTCGATCCACAGCCGCACGCGCAGCGGCATGTGCTTGCGCTGCGGAAAGACCACGTAGATGCCGTTGGGCGGGGCCGCAAAGTCCGCCAGCACCTCCACCAGGCGGCCGGCGGCGATCTCGGCCTCCACCTCCCAGGTGCTGCGCCAGGCAATGCCGTAACCGGCCAGGCACCAGTCGTGCAGCACCTGCCCGTCGGAGCAGTCGAGCGGCCCGCCGGGCTTGAGGTGCACGACCTCGGTACTGCCGCCCTCGACCGGCATGCGAAAGGCCCAGCCGCGCGTCTGCGAGGCTTCGCTCGACAGGGTCAGGCAGTCGTGCGAGGGCAGCTCGCCCGGGTGGCGCGGCGCCGGGTGGTGTTTGAGGTAGCCCGGCGTGGCCACGCACAGGCGCCGGTTGTCGGCAATGCGCACGCTGACCAGGGACGAATCGGGCAGGTCGCCCACGCGCACGGCGCAGTCGAAGCCTTCGCCCGCCAGGTCGACCACCCGGTCGCTGAGGTTGAGCGAAATGGTTACGTCCGGATGTTCGGCGCGAAAGCGCGGCACCAGGGGCGCCACATGGCGCCGGCCAAAGCCCGCAGGGGCCGTGATGCGCAGGTGGCCCGTGGCCTTGACGCCGCCTTCGGACACGCTGGCCTCGGCGTTGGCCACGTCGGACAGCAGGCGCTGGCAGTCCTCCAAAAACGCGCTGCCCTCGTGCGTGAGGCTGATGCGCCGCGTGGTGCGCACCAGGAGCTTGACGCCCAGGTGCTCTTCGAGCGCGTCGAGCCGGCGGCCCATGATGGCCGGCGCGACGCCTTCGGCCTTGGCGGCTGCGGTGAGGCTGCCGCGCGTAGCGACCGAGACAAAGGATTCAAAGGCCTTGAGCTTGTCCATGGCGGAGTCCGAAAGAATAGGGCCGGCGAGGGCCTTACTTTTGCATAAAAGTCATTGGTTTCCAGCTTTTGAGCATATTTATATCGACAAACATTTGCAATACAGTGTGCCCATGGCCTGCAGTGGCGGGCCCTTTCTTTTTTCACATCCAACGCCCAAGGCACTCCCATGACCGACCGCACCACCATCCATGGCCTGCAAGTGGCCACGTCCCTGTTCCGCTTTGTCGAAGACAAGGTGCTGCCCGGCACCGGCGTGGACAGCGCTGCGTTCTGGAAGGGCTTCGACGCCATCGTGGCCGATCTGGCACCGCGCAACATCGCCCTGCTGACCGAGCGCGACCGCCTGCAGACCGATCTCGATACCTGGCACCCGGCCAACCCCGGCCCCATCACGGACATGGTGGCTTACCGTGGCTTCCTGGAAAAGATCGGCTACCTGGTGCCCCAGCCCACCGACGTGCAGGCCACCACCGCCAACGTCGACGACGAGCTGGCCACCCAGGCCGGCCCGCAGCTGGTGGTGCCCATCCTCAATGCACGCTACGCCCTGAACGCCGCCAATGCCCGCTGGGGCAGCCTGTACGACGCGCTGTATGGCACCGATGCCATCCCCGAAACCGATGGCGCCGAGAAGGGCAAGGGCTACAACCCCGTGCGCGGCGCCAAGGTGATCGCGTTCGCGCGCCAGGTGCTGGACGACACGGCCCCCCTGGCCAGCGGCTCGCACAAGGATTCGACCGGCTACCGCGTCGAAGGCGGCCAGTTGGTGATCTCGCTGGCCAACGGCAGCAGCACCGGCCTCAAGGACGCCTCGCAGTTCAAGGGCTACCAGGGCGATGCGGCGGCCCCTTCGTCCTTGCTGCTGCAGCACAATGGCCTGCACCTCGACATCCAGATCAACCGCAGCACCCCCATCGGCCAGAGCGACGCTGCCGGCGTGAGCGACCTGGTGCTGGAAGCGGCGCTGTCCACGATTCTCGACCTGGAAGACTCCGTCGCCGCTGTGGATGCCGAAGACAAGGTGCTGGGCTACAGCAACTGGCTGGGCATCATCCAGGCCACGCTGACCGAGCAGGTCGCCAAGGGCGGCAAGACCATCACACGCGGCCTGAACCCCGACCGCGTCTACACGGCCCCCGACGGCAAGGCCGGTGGCGTGCGCCTGCATGGCCGCTCGCTGATGTTCCTGCGCAATGTGGGCCACCTGATGACCAACCCGGCCATCCTGTACACAGATGCCCAGGGCAAGGAGCGCGAGATCCCCGAAGGCATCATGGACGCCGTGGTCACGACCACCATTGCCCTGCACGACCTGCAAGGCCATGGCACCAATGGCATCCGCAACTCGCGCAAGGGCAGCGTCTACATCGTCAAGCCCAAGATGCACGGCCCCGCCGAGGTCGGCTTTGCCAGCGATCTGTTCGGCCGCGTTGAGCAGTTGCTGGGCCTGCCCGCCGACACCGTGAAGCTGGGCATCATGGACGAGGAGCGCCGCACCAGCGTGAACCTCAAGGCCTGCATCGCCGCGGCCGCCAGCCGCGTGGCCTTCATCAACACCGGCTTCCTGGACCGCACCGGCGACGAGATGCACACCGCCATGCTGGCCGGCCCCATGATCCGCAAGGGCGACATGAAAACCAGCGCCTGGATCCAGTCGTACGAGAAGAACAACGTGCTCGTGGGCCTGTCCTGCGGGCTGCGCGGCAAGGCACAGATCGGCAAGGGCATGTGGGCCATGCCCGACCTGATGGCCGAGATGCTGAAACAGAAGATCGCCCACCCCAAGGCCGGCGCCAACACCGCCTGGGTGCCCAGCCCCACGGGTGCCACGCTGCACGCGCTGCACTACCACCAGGTCAACGTGGCCGAGATCCAGATCGGCCTGGAAAAGACCGATGTGAACGCCGAGCGCGACAACCTGCTGACCGGCCTGCTCACCGTGCCCGTGACCGCCACCCCCAACTGGACCGATGCCGAGAAGCAGCAGGAGCTGGACAACAACGCCCAGGGCATCCTGGGCTATGTGGTGCGCTGGGTCGACCAGGGCGTGGGCTGCTCCAAGGTGCCCGACATCCACAACGTGGGCCTGATGGAAGACCGCGCCACGCTGCGCATCAGCAGCCAGCACATGGCCAACTGGCTGCGCCATGGCGTGGTGACCGAGGCCCAGGTCAAGGAGACCTTCGAGCGCATGGCCGCCGTGGTGGACGGCCAGAACGCCGGCGACCCGCTGTACCAGCCCATGGCCGGCCGCTTCGGCACCAGCATGGCCTACCAGGCCGCCTGCGACCTGGTCTTCAAGGGCATGGCCCAGCCCAGCGGCTACACCGAGCCGCTGCTGCACGCCTGGCGCCTGAAGCTCAAGGCCGCAGCCTGACGCCCGGGTTCGAGCGGCCCCTCCCCTGCACAGATGGATCGATCCCCCGGATCCTTCCTCCTCCAGCGGCACCTCCGGGTGCCGTTTTTTTGTCTTCTGGCCGCGGTGCAAAGGCCCCCACCCTGGCCCCTGGCTCCAAGAGGCGGCACAATGGGGCGAGCGCGCCGCGAGCATGGCGCCCGTGCAGGGTGCGCCCCGCAGCGCCCGCCCCTTGATGACCGCCCCACCGACTTCCTCCGCCTTGCAGTGCCCCTTGTGCGGGCAGGCAAACCAATGCGCCATGGCGGCTGGGCAGGCACCAGAAACCTGCTGGTGCATGGCCACCCCGGTGGCACCCGAGGCCCTGGCCCAGATCCCGGTGGAGGCCCGCGGCAAGGTGTGCATCTGCCCCCTGTGTGCGCAGCCGCGGCCGGTACCAGACAGCCGGGAGGGCGTGGCGGCGGGTCCGGCGCCGATATGATTTCCCCTTTCCCGCGGTCCCTCGTGGTCCGTTTTTGTCTTTGCACTACCTTCAGGAGTCCCGCATGCCCACTTACCACGTCGAAATGATGGAAGGCCGTACCGTCGAACAAAAGCGCAAGCTCGTCGAAGAGATCACCCGTGTCTCCGTCGAGGTGCTGGGCGGTTCGCCCGAATCGGTGGACATCCTGATCACCGACATCAAGCGCGAGAACTGGGCCACCGGCGGCAAGCTGTGGTCCGAGCGGAGCTGATGGCCCGCTGAGACGCCTGCCAGACCCATGAGCGCACAGCCCTCTTCCGGCTCCCTCGCCGCCCTGCGCGAACGCCATGGCGAGCGCTACCGCTGGCTGCTGCTGCTCTCGGTGATGGTGGGCACGATGGCGTCGATCATGTCCTCGACCATCGTGAACGTGGCGATTCCGGACATGAGCCACTATTTCACCCTGGGGCAGGAGCGCGCCCAGTGGGTGACCTCGGGCTTCATGGTGGCGACCACCGTCTCCATGCTGACCACACCCTGGCTGCTGTCGCGCTATGGCTACCGCGCCACCTATGTCGGCGCCATGCTGCTGCTGCTGGCGGGCGGCATCGGCGGCGGGCTGGCGCGCGATTTCGGCCTGGTGCTGGTGGCGCGCGTAGCCGAGGGCCTGGCCGCCGGGGTAGTGCAGCCCATTCCCGCCGTGATCATTCTCTACGCCTTCCAACCCCACGAGCAGGGCCGCGCCAGCGGTGTCTTCGGCATGGGCGTGGTCCTGGCACCAGCCATGGGCCCCAGCATCGGCGGCCTGCTGGTCGACTGGTTCGGCTGGCGCTCGATCTTCTTCATGGTGGTGCCGCTGTGCCTGGCCTCGATCTGGCTGGCCTACAAGTTCGTACCGGTCACCGCACCGGGCGGCGTGGCCGCCAACCGCAACGGCGAGGCCCTGGACTGGCGCGGCCTGGCACTGGGCACGGTGGGCACGCTGTGCCTGCTCAATGGCCTTGTCGCACTGCATGGCGGCACCCTGCCCGAGGCCATCATGCTCCTGGCAGGGGCAGTCGTGGCCACGGGCCTGTTCATCGGCTGGCAGCGCCGGCAGATCCTGCAGGGGCGCAAGCCGCTGATGGACCTGCGCCTGTTCCAGTACCGGCAGTTCGCCATGGGCAGCGTCGTGGCCTTCATCTACGGCACGGCGCTGTTCGGCTCGACCTACCTGCTGCCGGTGTTCATGCAGTGGGGCTTGCAGCTGTCGGCCTCGCACGTGGGCGCCATCATGCTGCCGGCAGGCTTTGTACTGGCCATCACCATCGCCATGGTGGGCCGCCTGGCCGACCGCCAGCCCACGCACCTGCTGGTGAGCATTGGCCTGGCGCTGCTGGCGCTGTCCTTCGGCCTCATGGTGGTGGTGGGCCTGGGGTCTCCGCTGTGGATGCTGGTGGTGTTCGCCATCCTCGGCCGCATCGGCCTGGGCTTCATCCTGCCCTCGCTGAACCTGGGCGCCATGCGGCCGCTGGACAAGTCGCTGATCTCGCAAGGCTCCAGCACCATCGGCTTCCTGCGCATGCTCGGTGGCGCAGCCGGGGTGAGCCTGTGCGGCATCGTGCTGGAGTGGCGCATGGGGGCGCATGGTGCGTCCCTGGCCACGGGGGTCAGCAACCCGGCGCGCATCGCGGCCTTTGGCGAGACCTTTTTGATGTTGACCGCCCTGTGTGCACTGGCCATGGTGGCTGCGTGGCAACTGCGCCAGGCGCCTACCGCTGCGCGACCGGAATCCGACCCGCCCGGCTGAGGTCCGGTATCCTTGCAGGCATGTGCCAATTGCTTGGAATGAACTGCAACACCCCGACGGACGTGACCTTCAGCTTCACGGGGTTTGCGCAGCGCGGGGGCAACACGGGGGACCATGCCGATGGCTGGGGCATCGCCTTCTTCGAGGACCGGGGCCTGCGGCATTTCGTGGACCACCTGCCGGCCGTGGATTCGCCGGTGGCCGAGCTGATACGCCGCTACCCCATCAAGAGCCGCAACGTCATCGCCCACATCCGCAAGGCCACGCAGGGCCTGGTGAGCCTGCAGAACTGCCATCCCTTCGTGCGCGAGCTGTGGGGGCGCTACTGGGTGTTCGCGCACAACGGCGACCTCAAGGATTTTCGCCCGCGCCTGCATGCGCATTTCCACCCGGTAGGCGATACCGACAGCGAGCATGCGTTCTGCTGGATCATGCAGGAGCTGGCCAAGTCCCATGCCAGCGTGCCCAGCATTGCCGAGCTGACGATCACCCTGAAGGAACTGGCCGCGCGCATCGCGCCGCACGGCACCTTCAACTTCCTGCTCTCCAATGGGCAGGCGCTGTGGGCCCATGCGTCCACCAACCTGTACTACATCGAGCGCAAGCACCCGTTCAGCGAGGCACAGCTGTCCGATGAGGACGTGCGCATCGACTTCGCCACCCAGACCACCGCCAGCGACCGCGTGGCCATCGTCGTCACGGCCCCGCTCACGGTCAATGAGGAGTGGACTGCCTTCGGCAAAGGCGAGCTGCTGGTCTTCGTGGATGGGCAGCGCCAAGGCTGCTGACCACCGGCAGGTAGTGGCGGGACGCGGGTGCTGCGTCCAACATCATCTGAAAAGGGGCTGCGGCCCCTTGTTTGCGAGCACAAGTACGGGTGAGGCACGTTCTGAGCACCCCAAAGACAAAACCCCTCAGTTCAAACGAACTGAGGGGTTTTGAGGGCTGTAAGAGCCTGACGATGACCTACTTTCACACGGGAACCCGCACTATCATCGGCGCAAAGTCGTTTCACTGTCCTGTTCGGGATGGGAAGG
>NZ_JBKDTZ010000231.1:0-4661 GCF_046339755.1 Acidovorax sp.
TTCGGCGATGTTGCGCACCTGGCCCGTGAGGTTGGACGCCATGAAATTGACGTTGTCGGTCAGGTCCTTCCAGGTGCCGGCGACGCCGGGCACCTGGGCCTGGCCGCCGAGCTTGCCCTCGGTGCCCACCTCGCGCGCCACCCGCGTCACCTCGGACGCGAAGGCGTTGAGCTGGTCGACCATGGTGTTGATGGTCTCCTTGAGCGCCAGGATCTCGCCCTTGACCTCCACCGTGATCTTGGAGGACAGGTCGCCCTTGGCGATGGCCGTGGCCACGCCGGCGATGTTGCGCACCTGGCCCGTGAGGTTGCTGGCCATGGAGTTGACCGAATCGGTTAGGTCCTTCCAGGTGCCGGCGATGCCCGGCACCTGGGCCTGGCCGCCGAGCTTGCCCTCGGTGCCCACCTCGCGCGCCACGCGCGTCACCTCGGACGAGAAGCCGTTGAGCTGGTCCACCATGGTGTTGATGGTTTCCTTGAGCTCCAGGATCTCGCCCTTCACGTCCACCGTGATCTTGCGCGACAGGTCGCCGCGCGCCACGGCCGTGGTCACGGTGGCGATGTTGCGCACCTGCGACGTCAGATTGTTGGCCATGGAGTTGACCGAGTCGGTCAGGTCCTTCCAGGTGCCGGCCACCCCGGGCACCACGGCCTGGCCACCCAACCGGCCATCGGTGCCGACCTCGCGCGCCACGCGCGTCACCTCCGAGGCGAAGGAGCGCAATTGATCGACCATGGTGTTGGTCGCTTCCTTGAGCTGCAGGATCTCGCCGCGCACGTCCACCGTGATCTTCTTGGACAGGTCGCCGTTGGCCACGGCAATCGTCACCTCGGCGATGTTGCGCACCTGCGCCGTGAGGTTGCCGGCCATCTGGTTGACCGACTCGGTCAGGTCCTTCCAGACGCCTGAGACGCCCTTGACCTGGGCCTGGCCGCCGAGCTTGCCCTCGATGCCGACCTCGCGCGCGACCCGCGTCACTTCGGAGGTGAACACCGACAGCTGCTCGATCATGGTGTTGACCAGTTCGGCCGAACGGTGGAACTCCCCTTTGAGCGGCCGGCCATCGACCTGCAGATCCATGGACTGCCCGAGATCCCCCTTGGCCACCGCTCCGATGGTGCGCGCAATCTCGGTGGTCGGGCGCACCAGGTCGTCCACCAGGGTGTTGAGCGCGACCGCCTGCTCCGCCCAACTGCCCTGTGCGGCAGGGGCCGATATGCGCTGCGCCAGCCGGCCTTCCTTGCCGACGGTTTCGTTCAGCCGGGCGACTTCGCCGGTGAAGCCTGCTGCCTGCCGGATCGTCCGGTTGAAAGCCTCGGCGATGCGGCCATCGGTGCTCGGCCAGTCCACCGGCAGCCGCGCCTGGAAATCACCCTCGGCAAAAGCCAGCAGGGCAGACAGGATCTGCCGCGAACGCGCCTCGGCCAGGGGGTCTGCCGCAAAGGCACCCGCAGCGTGGTCGCGTGGCAGGGTCGCCAAGTCCGATGACTCGGATGCTGTGGTCGTCGTCATGGGACTGCACTCGCCTTTCCAATAGCGGTTGAGAGAGACAAAAATCGTGTGCCTGCGCTGGTGCGAGATGAGTGTAGCCCTTTGTAAATTTATTCTTGTAGGAGGCAACCGACACTCAAATCCAGGTGCGCCTGACAGCTTCGACCCGTCTTCAAAGCCACCCCAGGTGCAGCGCGCGGTTCAGTCCGGCTGGTCAAAGTTGCCGTGCACCTGCACACAATCACAGGCCCTTTCCTACACCGCGTGCGGATGGTCCCCATCGAGAAGGGTCGCGCCCTGGCTTTTTGGGGAGATTCTGAAATAGCCCAGAACGCTGGACACACTCCGGTGCCCCGTCATCGCCATGGTGTCCGCCATCGGAACGTTCTGCGCCGCGGCCTCGGTCACGAACCCCGAGCGCAGGGAGTGGGCGGAGAAGTCATTGGGCAGGCCCGCAGCCTGCGCCCGCGCCTGCACGATGTCGCGCACTGCGGCTGCCGAGAGCGCGCCGCCCAGCCTTCCGCCTTTCCAGATGCGCCGAAAGACCGGCCCATCGGCAATGCCCGAAGCGTCGAGCCAGGCCCCCAGGGCCGCGCCGGCCTTGCCTTGCACTGGCTTGTAGTTCTCGGGGCGGTCGGCGCCATCCTGGTTGGTCTTGGAGTGGGCCAGCACGAAGGTGAAGGACGCGGCGCCGCTTCGGCGCAGGTCCTTCATGTCGGCGCCGACGATCTCGGACCGGCGGCGCCCCCCGCTGGCAAATGCGAATAGAAGCAGGGCACGGTCGCGCAAGCCTTTCAAGGTGGAGGTGTCGCAGGTGTCGACCATTGCCATCAACGGGTCCCTGGTCAGTGCATCCTTTTTCCTGGGCAGGTCCCCGCGCTTGCCATAGGCCCGGCGGGTTTTCGCCAACAGCTCACGGACCTTGGCGTCCTGGCAGGGATTTTCAAGTGCATTGAGCTGGTGCGCCTTGGAGAGCACCGCAACCCGGTGCACCAGGGTGTTGAGGGCCATCGGGCCCGTCTTGCCCTTGAAGCCCGCGCCCACGAGCACCGCGTCGATCGCTGGCGGCAGTTCGTGGGCCAGCCCATCGGCCGTGCTGCGCTGCGCGTGATCGACGATGAACTGGAGCACCGCGCTGGGCGGCACGGGCAGCGCAATCGGGCGGCCAAAACGCAGATTGAACCAGGCCGCCCAGTAGCGCAGGGCAGAGCGGTAGCTGGCGAGCGTGTTGGCGGATTCGCCTTCGCGCAGCAGTTCCTCCACCGCCCGCGTTGCGGCATTCGAAAGCATTTCTGGCTGCAGCGCAGGCACGTTGTTGAGTGTTGGAAAGGGCATAGGTAGCCTGAGAAGCTGTTGTTTCACTATTAAATTACATACAATGTATTGTTTGCTACAGATTTGGTGAATTTGTCGCGATAAATATCCTTTATCGTGGGTAATTTTAAGATGGAGCAGGGCCATGCAATCCAGAAGTGTCCGAGGACCGCGCGGCGTGCAGGTGGAAGAGGTGTGGGCGGCGGCGGACGCCGTTCTCGCCCTGGGAGAGCGGCCGACGATTGAGCGCGTGCGGCAGCAACTGGGCCGTGGATCCCCCAACACAGTGGGGCCCATGCTCGATGGCTGGTTTGGCTCCCTGGCCCGCCGGCTTCAAGCGCCCGCGGACGTAGCGGACCCGGTGGCAGATGCCGATCCCGCCTTGCCCGCCCCGGTCATCAGGGCCGCGAAGACCTTGTGGGGCAGGGCGCTCCAGCATGCGAACGAACAGGCTGCCACCCAATTCGCGCAAGCCCGCGCCGGCCTGGAGGCACAGGAGCAAACACTGCGCACCGCCCAGGAGGGGCTGGCGCGGGACCGGCAGCGCCTGGACGACCGCAGTGAGGCCTATGCGGTGGCCATGCAAGCCCGCGACGCCCAGGTTGCCGACCTGGCACGCCAGTCCCAGGAGCTGCAGCAGCAGTTGCAGGCCTGCCAGCAACTGCTGGACAGAGCGCGCGCCGAGGGTGTGCAACTGCGCCAGGCGGCGGATGCAGAGCGGCGGCGCCTGGAGGCCAGAGAGCTGGAACACCAGGCCGAACGATCCCGGCTCGAAGAGCGTACACAGGCCCAGGAGCGCAGGCTCCATGCCGAGGTTGACCGGGCGCGCCAGGAGTCCAGGCGGCTCGCATTGCAGCTCGAGGCGGACGGCAAGAAAGCCGCCAAGGCGCTGGCCGATGCCACGGACAGGGCGCGGGAGCTCGACGCCCATGCAGGCACCCTGCAAGCCGAGAAGGCCAGCCTGTCACAGCAGCTGCAGTCCGCCCGCGAGGAGGCCAGGGGCCTGCAGGCCAAGGTCGACGAGCGCAGCAACGAGCTGTTCGCCGTGCTCAACGAGCTGCGGGACCGGTTGCCACCCAGTTCCACCGGCGAACCGGCAGCGCCCCCCAGGGCTAAAAGGAGCAGAAGCCAGAACAGCCCGAAGCCGGTGCCGCACCGGCCACGGGCAGGCAAGGCGCAATGACGCTGGGGTGAGTCGAACTCAGATCCTGGCGAGCAGTTCAGCCTTCTTCGCTGCGAACTCTTGCTCGGTGAGGATCGCCTTATCCTTCAATCAGCTCATTGGCCAGCGCCTGCATGCGGGCCTTCAACGCGCTGTTGAACAAATCATGGCCGCTGAACTCAGGGTGCGAGAATTGCGCAATCGTGCCATTGCCTCTCTGCAACGCCACAGCAGGAGCCTGACCGCCTGTGGGCTGAAGCCAGTTCGCTGGGGCAGCTTGGCAATGAGTTGCTGAGTGTGGTCCATGGGTTCTGGCGTGGCAGGGTTCATCGGCCCGATCGCGCCAAGTTCCATGCTGACCGCATAGAGGGGCGAGCGGCGTCGGCGCCGAGTGAATACGGGCCGGCGACAGGGTCTGGATGCGGCGCGCAACCCGCTGTTCGGCGCACACTATATTTAACATAATATACATCGTATCTACTAAAGTGCTTTTTGCTCACGCGATGGCTTCTCGGGGTCTCCTCGTTTTCAGTGCAATAAGTGACGGTACGCAAAGCTAGCACTGGCGCGGGGGTGGTCTGGGTAGACCGTTGATTTCATTGACTTTCCTGTTCTCTTTGTAAACGGGTATGGTTGCCTACCACGATTGAGGTTAACGATGCAGGGTTGGAACAAAACGTTTTTTGTGATGCGT
>NZ_JBKDTZ010000232.1:0-25700 GCF_046339755.1 Acidovorax sp.
ACCCAGCCACCGGCCCACGGAGCCGCTGTTGGTGATGGACAGGCTCACGGTGTCCGGCTGGCCACCCTTGCGCTCACCCGCATCGGGCGGCAGCACCAGGGGCAGCTGCAGCAGGCGGCCGTCGCGCGCCACCACGGCCACCAGCTTGTGCTCGGTGCCGGCATAGAAGGCCACGTCGTCGAGCTTCTGCACGCGCCAGCCCTGGCCGTCCACCAGCACGCCCAGCCATTCGTCGCCGGCCGCGAGCCCGGCCTTCTCGGCGGCACCGCCGCGCAGCACGGTCTTGACCTGCACGCTGTGGTTCTCCGCAACCCGCATGCCCAGGCGCTGGGCCAGCTGCGGGCGCTCGGCCTTGAGCAGCACGCCGTGCGCGGCCAGCAGGTCGGCCAGGGGCAGCTCGTCCGTGCCGTGCACCCAGGCCTCGATCTCTTCGTCGAACGGGCGGTGTGCCAGCTCGCGCAGCACCTCGCGCAGGTCGGATTCCGACATGGGGCCGCCTTCGGTGCGCTTCCACAGCGCGCGCATCACGTCGTCCAGCGTCGCCTTGGAATGGTGGCGCAGCGCCAGGTCCAGGCACAGGCCCACGAGCGAGCCCTTGGTGTAGTAGCTCACCGTGGAGTTGGGGGTGTTCTCGTCCTGGCGGTAGTACTTGACCCAGGCGTCGAAACTGGCCTGGGCCACGCTCTGCACATGGCGCCCGGGGGTCTGCAGCACCTGGTTGATGGTCTTGGTGATCAGGCGCAGGTAGGCGGCGTCGTCGATCAGGCCCGCGCGGCGCAGCAGCAGGTCGTCGTAATAGCTCGTGAAGCCTTCGAAGAACCACAGCAGGTTGGTGTAGTTCTCCTGGCTGTAGTCGTAGCGGGCCAGCTCGGCGGGGCGCAGGCGCTTGACGTTCCAGGTGTGGAAATACTCGTGGCTGATCAGCCCCAGCAAGGTGGTATAGCCATCGCTGGCGCGCGCCTCGCCCTGGCGCGGCAGGTCGCGGCGGCCGCAGATGAGGGCGGTGGAGTTGATGTGCTCCAGCCCGCCGTAGCTGTCGCCCACGGCGTTGAGCATGAACAGGTAGCTCTTGAACGGGGCCTTGCCCTTGTCGCCATGCCAGAAGGCCATGGCCGTCTCGCAGATCTTCTGCGTGTCGGCCAGCAGGCGCTTGCCGTCGAACGAGGGCGCCGCCCCCGCCACCACGAAGCGGTGGGCCACGCCGCCAGCGGTGAAGCGGCCACTCCAGACGGTGCCCATCTCCACCGGGCAGTCCACCAGCTCGTCGTAGTGGGCGGCCACATAGGTGCCGAAGCCGGCCTTGTCGGTGGACCGTGCCGTGAGACCGGTGGCGACGGACCAGTGTGCGGTGGCGGCGGTGCTGGCCACTTCCAGCGTGTGCTCGCCGTCTTCCTGGCCGTGCACGCGCAGGCACAGGCTGGTGCCGTTGAAGAAGCCGCGCGCGGCATCCAGCCAAGCCGTGCGCACCGAATTGTCGTAGGCGCAGACCTGGTAGGTCAGTACCAGGGGGTGGCCGGGCCGGCATTCGGCCTGCCAGCAGTTCTTGGCCAGTTGCACCAGGGGCACCGTGCGCCGGCCCTGGCGCGCCTGCAGCCGCTGCAGGTTTTTCGCGAACTCGCGCACCAGGTAGCTGCCGGGAATCCACACCGGCAGCGACAGCTCCTGCTGCTCGGCGGGGGCCTCGACCGTGAGCGTGACCGAGAACAGGCGGGCGTTGAGGTCGGCCGGCTCGATGCGGTAGTGGACGGGGGCGTGGTTCGTGTCTTCGGTGCGCTGGGTGGCCATGGGCGGTGCTTTGCGTGGCATGGGGCTGGCCCTTCGGCAGGAGGGGCCGCCCGCAGGGGGCTGTCAGTTCGTCGTGGGCGTGTCGGCGGCGGCTTCGGCCAGGCGCTTTTCCACGTCCGGTGCGCCAATGGCTCCGGGCACGCGGATGCCGTCGGCAAAGATCAGGGTCGGCGTGCCGGTGATCTTGTGCTTCTTGCCAAAGGCCAGGTTGCGCTGCAGTGCGGTGGTGTCGCAGCTGGCGGCCGCCGGGTTCTTTTCGCGCACCATCATGTCCTGCCAGGCGGCAATCTTGTCCTTGGCGCACCAGATGTTGCGCGATTTTTCGGCCGAGTCCGGGCTCAGGATGGGATACAGGAACAGGTAGACCGTCACGTTGTCCACCTTCTGCATGTCGCGCTCGAAGCGCTTGCAGTAGCCGCAGTTGGGGTCCTCGAACACCGCCACCTTGCGCTTGCCGTCGCCGCGCACGATGGTGAAAGCGTCCTGGATCGGCAGGGCCGAGAAGTCCACCGCCGTGATCTTGGCGATGCGGTCCTCGGTCAGGTTGCGCCGCGCCTTGGTGTCGATCAGTTCGCCCTGGATCACGTAGTTGCCCTTGGCATCGGCGTAAAACACGTCCGTGCCGATGCGCACCTCGTACAGCCCCTGCATGGCCGTGGGGCTGACCTCGTCGATCTGCTTCATCTGCGGGACACGTTCGGCCAGGGTCTTGCGGATGACTTCCTCCTGACTTTGGGCTGACGGATCCTGCAGTAAGAACGCAAGGCCAGCCAAAAGGGTGAGTCCAAGGCCGGCCAGCAGGGGTGGGATCAATTTCATGGTGTTCTCATTCACTCGGATTCAAAGTGTGCCGCCTGTGGCTGCGCACGGAGATTTGGGCATGCTGCCTCAATGGATTCCCATGGCCTGTCGGGCCACGAAATGCTTGATCGGTCCGCTGTGCTCAAAGCCCTTCATGCCCCAGTTGCGCAGCGCCTGCCACGGGCCTTCCTGGCGTGCGAACAGCTGCTGCAGCCCGTCGGTGGCCAGGCCCATCGGCAGCAGCGCGGTCTTGCGCTCGCGCTCGTAGCGGCGCAGCAGCTTCAGATCGGCCACGCTGCGCCAGTAATCGCGGCCGTGCAGCAAGCCGGCCAATGCCTGGGCATCGGCCAGCCCCAAATTCAGGCCCTGGCCCGCGAGCGGGTGCACGGTGTGCGCCGCATCGCCGGCCAGCACAAAGCTGCGCGCCAGCTTGCCCTTGGGCGGCAGGGCGCCGCACCAGCGGTCGGCCCGGGCCTGCTGCAGAGGCCAGGCAGCGCGCTCACCGGCCAGCTGCAGGCGGCCCAGCGTGCGCTGGCTCGCCGCCTCCAGGCGCTGCGTGAATTCTTCGGGGGCCAGCGCCAGCAAATCCGGCACCTGCTCCTTCTGCACAGACCACACCACGGCCACGGAGTTCCCCTCGGGCCCGCCCAGGGGCAGAAAAGCCAGGATGCCGTCGGGCAAGAACCACTGGCGCGCCACCTGGCCGTGCGGCTGCTCGCACACCAGGCGTGTGGCAATGGCGTGCTGGTCGTAGGGCGTGGCTTCGAAATCCACGCCGAATTCGGCGCGCGTCTGGCTGGCGCGGCCCTCGCAGACCACCGTGAGCGTGGCCTCGGCCGGGGCATCGAGTGTCTCCACCTGGGGCTGGTAGCGCACGGCCTCGGCCAGCCGGGCTTCCAGGGCCGGCACGTCCACGATCCAGGCCAGCGCCTCCACGCCCTGCGCCTGTGCGTCGAAGCACACCGCGCCGCCCTGGTCGCCCGCCACCTGCATGGAGCGCACGGCCGTGGCATGGGCGGTGTCGGGCCAGCTGCGCAGGCCTTCGAGCAACTGGCGCGAGGCCAGGTTCAGCGCATAGGCGCGCACATCGGAGTGGCCGCCCGTCGCCGGGGCCGGGCCGGCCACCAGGGCCACCCGCAGGCGCTCGCGCGCCAGCAGCAGGGCCAGGGTGCGGCCCACGATGCCCGCGCCACGAATACAGATATCAAAGGTTTGCGCCATGCAGCCCATTGTAGAAGCCGGGGCATGGCCCTGGGCGCAGTGCAAAATTGCGGACATTTCCCTGCACTACCCTTTTCCAGGAGCGCCGCGCGTGAGCTTCAGCACCGAGTCCGACCTGTCGGGCACCATTGCCCGCCTGTTCGTCTACCCCATCAAGTCCTGCGCCGGCATCGAGGTGCAGGAAGCCCTGGTCACCGAGACCGGCCTGGACCTGGACCGCGCCTGGATGGTCGTGGACCCCAAGGGCCAGTTCATCACCCAGCGCGAGCAGCCGCGCATGGCGCTGATCCGCCCCCAGCTCAAAAGCGAGGAAATGGTGCTGCGCGCCCCCGGCATGCTGGCGCTGCACGTGGGTATCGACGTGGTCGAGGAGCCCATGAGCGTGACGGTCTGGCGCGACACCGTGGCTGCCTGGGACATGGGCGCCGTGGCCGCCCAGTGGTTCACCGACTTCCTGGGAACGCCCTGCCGCCTGGTGCGCTTCGACCCCGAGGTGAAGCGCCTGTCCAGCATGGACTGGACGGGCGGTGTGGAAGCCCCGAACCAGTTCGCCGACGGCTTTCCCGTGCTGGTGGCCAGCCAGGCCTCCATCGACCTGCTCAACGAGCGCCTGGCCGCGGCAGGCCACGCCCCCGTGGGTATCGAGCGCTTTCGCCCCAACGTGGTGCTCGCCGGTGTGGAGGCCCACGACGAAGACCGCGTGGACCAGGTGCGCATCGAGGCGGCCGACGGCGAGGTGCACCTGCAGCACGTCAAACCCTGTGCGCGCTGCCCCATCCCCGACATCGACCCATCCACCGCGCAAAGCAGCCCCGAGGTGGGCGATGCCCTGCGCGGCTACCGCCAGGACAAGCGCCTGGATGGCGCCATCACCTTCGGCATGAATGCCATCGTGGTGGAAGGGGCCGGCCGCATGCTGCGCGTGGGCCAGCGCATGGCCGCGGATCTGCGCTTCGACTGAGGGTTTGAACCGCCCCGCAAAGGAGTGCCATCGGCGGCCCGGTAAAATCGGCGGTTTGTCTCCCGAATTCCAGAAAGCCCTGCCATGAGCCTCCAATGCGGCATCGTGGGCCTGCCCAACGTCGGCAAGTCCACCCTCTTCAACGCGCTGACCAAGGCCGGCATCGCCGCCGAGAACTACCCGTTCTGCACCATCGAGCCCAACACCGGCGTGGTCGAGGTGCCCGATCCCCGCCTGCAGAAGCTGGCCGGCATCGTCGAGCCCGTGCGCATTGTGCCGGCCATCGTCGAGTTCGTGGACATCGCCGGCCTGGTGGCGGGCGCCTCCAAGGGCGAAGGCCTGGGCAACCAGTTCCTGGCCCACATCCGCGAGACGGATGCCATCGTCAACGTGGTGCGCTGCTTCGAAGACCCCAACGTGATCCACGTGGCCGGCCGGGTCGACCCCATCGCCGACATCGAGGTCATCCAGACCGAACTGTGCCTGGCCGATCTGGCCACCGTGGAAAAGGCGCTCAACCGCTACAGCAAGGCCGCCAAGTCGGGCAACGACAAGGAGGCGGCCAAGATCGTCGCGCTGCTCACGCCCATCCAGGCGGCACTCGACCAAGGCAAGCCCGCGCGCAGCATCACGGTGAGCAAGGAAGACGCGCCCCTGCTCAAGCAGTTCTGCCTGATCACCGCCAAGCCCGCGATGTTCGTGGGCAATGTGAGCGAAGATGGCTTCGAGAACAACCCCCTGCTCGACCGCCTGAAGGAATACGCTGCTGCCCAGGGCGCGCCCGTGGTCGCCATCTGCGCCAAGATCGAGGCCGAGATGGCCGAGATGAGCGACGAAGACCGCGACATGTTCCTGCAGGAGATGGGCCTCGAAGAACCCGGCCTGAACCGCCTGATCCGCGCCGGCTTCAGCCTGCTGGGCTTGCAGACCTACTTCACGGCCGGCGTGAAGGAAGTGCGCGCCTGGACCATCCACATCGGCGACACGGCGCCCCAGGCGGCCGGCGTGATCCACGGCGACTTCGAGCGCGGCTTCATCCGCGCCCAGACCATCGGTTTTGACGACTACATCGCCTACAAGGGCGAGCAGGGCGCCAAGGATGCGGGCAAGATGCGCGCCGAAGGCAAGGAGTATGTGGTCAAGGACGGCGACGTGCTGAACTTCCTGTTCAACGTCTGACGCGTTTCTGTCAGGGCCGTGGAGCCGCCAGGGCAGGGTCCTGGCGACGCTTCATTGGGCCTGCAGGCTGGAGAGGCGGCTCCTGACGATCTCCAGCTTCACCCTCTGGGCCAGAGGGCGGTTGAAGGCCCGGGTCCTGATGGCCATCGGCGATGGGGCTGGTGCCCATGTAGGCAATGGACAACCCCGACTCCCGCTCAGCGGCCTTTTTCTCGCTGAAGTCGTAGGGAAAGTCCTCGCAGTGCCGGTGGAAGCCCGAGAACAGAGGCCAGCCCAGCAAGCCCGGCAACTGCATGCGCGTGCCCGTGCCCATGAGCCGCTTGAACAGCACGGCTGCGTTGTCGGGGTTGCGCGTGGCATTGCTGTAGGCGCGGGCGCCCACGCATTTGTTGCCCCGCCGGTCGATGAAGATGGCGGAGGGCATGACATTGTCGGGCCCGAAATCGCCCAGGTTCAACGCCGATGCCGCCATGCCGGGGTCGTAAGGCTGCCCTTCCACATTGACCAGCGTGAGACCGCTCGACCCCAGGATCTCCTCGCGCTTTTTCTGGAAATAACGCAGTTGCTTGAGATGGCGTCCCGACTCTCCTGCATCCAGCTTGCTGGCCAGTTTGCCGAACAGCCGTGAAAACCGCCAACTTTCGACGGCAATCTCGAGCAGCGATTGTTCCGCCCGCGCATTGTCGTAAGCTTGTCCTGCCAAGGTGTCCTCCCCGTTGCGCGGCTTCTCGCTCTGTTTTGGCTACCGCTGCGCCAGCATAATTTGAATTGCCCTGCTTGCGCACCGGTGTCCGATCACGGCGACCCTGGGCACTGCCGGACTCTTCCCGCCTTTCAGCATGGCCGCTTGCCAGCTGAATCCCATACCGCTCCTCCATGAACACCGGAATCCTCTACGCCAGCCTGGCCTATGTCGCCTGGGGCCTGCTGCCCCTGTACTTCCGCCAGGTGGCCGATGTGCCTGCGCTCGAGGTGGTGGTGCACCGCACCGCCTGGGCGCTCATGTTCCTGCTGGCGGTGCTGGGCCTGCGCCGCCAGTGGGTCTGGCTGCCGGCGCTGCTGCGCCAGCCCCGGGTGGTGCTGGCCTTTGCGCTGTCGGCGCTGCTGCTTTCGTCGAATTGGCTGACCTATGTGTGGGCGGTGCAGAACCAGCATGTGGTGGACGCCAGCCTGGGCTACTTCATCCTGCCGCTGGTCAACGTGGCCATGGGCTTCTTCTTTCTGCACGAGCGGCCCCGGCGCGGGCAGTGGCTGGCGGTGGCCGTGGCGGCCGCAGGGGTCCTGTGGCTCACAGTGCAGACGGGCCGACTGCCGTGGATCGCGCTGGTGCTGGCGCTCACTTTCGGGGTCTACGGCCTGCTGCGCAAGCTGGCGCCCCTGGGGGCACTGGAAGGTCTGACGCTGGAGACGCTGATGCTCGCGCCCCTGGCCTTCGGTGCCATGGTCTGGTGGGCCTGGCACGGCCAGGGCGTGCTGGTCCAGGGCGGTGCCGCCGCCATCGGCTGGCTGGCGCTGGCGGGGCCGCTCACGGCCATCCCGCTGCTGTTGTTTGCCGCCGGTGCGCGCCGGCTGCCCCTGGCCACGCTGGGCATCCTGCAGTACATCTCGCCGAGTCTGCAGTTCGCCCTGGGTGTCTGGCTGTTCCATGAGCCCCTGCAGCCGTCCCGGCTGGCAGGCTTCGTGCTTATCTGGGCGGCGCTGGTGGTCTACAGCCTGGAGGGCTGGTGGCAACTGCGCGTGGGGACCCCAGCGGCGGCACCAGGCCGCTGAACTGTGGCGCAAAAGCCATGGCAGATGCTGCCGCTACGGGGAAACACGGGGGTGTTTGTGAAAGGCTGTATCTAAAATACCGGGTCCCTTGATCGGGACCCCCAAGACTGTGCGCGTGCGCCAAGTCTGTGCGCCGGGGCCCCTGGCTCTGGTGGCTGTCCATTGACTGAAAAAATCGAACTTTTCCAACCAAGTGCACAGACCACCATGGGCGCCACCTCCCCTTTCTCGACGCTTTTCGGGCGCAAGAAGCCGCTGTTTGCCAACACGGACGCCTTTCCCCTGACGGACGCCATCCTGGAGTTCGATGACTCCAGCGACGAGGCCGCGGTGCAGCGCCACCACTCGCGCCGGGAAATGGACCTCTCCGGCCAACCGCGCGACCGGGCGGCAGCCCAGCGCTGGTGGGTGGCCAGCGGCCTGATCGCACTGTATTTTCTGGCCCTGCTGGGCTTTCATGCCATGGACCTGGTGCAGGCACGCACCGTGTTCGTCGCCCTGGCGCTGATCGCCGTGGGCGTGCCGGGCTTTGCCCTGGCTTTTGCGCTGGGGCTGCACCACCGCGCCAAGGAAAAGCAGCTCAAGCTGCCCATTGCCATGGTGGCCTGCGCAGGCCTGCTGGTGCTCTGCTACCTCGATCCCATCCTGCAGATCCTGCTGGCGCCGTTTGCCTTCATCGTGGTTGCCTATGCCATGTACCGGGTCTCGGGGCGGGCGCTGATGGCGCTGGCCGGCATGCTGATGGCGGGCTACGGCCTGGTGATCGCCATGCACCATGCCGAGCAGGGCAACGAGGCGCTGCTGCGGCTGGAACTGGCGCACTGGGTAGCGCTGGCGCTGGCGCTGCCGGCCTTCATCCTGCTGATCGGCAAGGTGCAGAAGCTGCACCGGGTGCTGCACCGCGCGAGCCGCAAGATCCGCAACATCCAGGAAGATGCCCAGCGCGACACCCTGGTGGGCTGCTTCAACCGGCGCTACACGGTGGCGGCGCTCGAAGAGCAAAAGCAGCTCGCCGACGAGAGCGGCATCCCGCTGTGCCTGGCGGTGATCGACCTGGACCACTTCAAGCGCATCAACGACGAGCTCGGCCACCTGGGCGGCGACGAGGTGCTGCGCACCTTCTCGCGCGTGGCGCAGGACAACGTGCGCGCGGGCGATATCTTCGGGCGCTATGGCGGCGAGGAGTTTCTGCTGATCTTCCCGGGCACCTCGCTGCTGCCCGCGCTCAACACCTGCGAGCGCATCCGCGCGCACGTCGAATCGCACGCCTGGACCGGGGCGCTCAAGAGCCGAGTCTCGGTGTCCATCGGCGTCACGCAGTACATCCTGGGCGAGTCGGTGCTCGAGTTCTTCTCGCGCGCCGACACCGCCATGTACATGGCCAAGGAAGGAGGGCGCAACCAGGTGGTGGTGGAAGAGCCCGTCTCCAAGGGCGATTCGTCCATCACGCCGGTGGGCACCGAAAAGGACTTTCTCGGCACCCCAGCGCCCTGATCAGCCGCCGATCTGCCCCGGCATGAAGTGCAGCAGCACGGTGGTCATCACCAGGTAGCGCATGAACTTGCCCACCGCCATGTAGGCCAGGCAGGGCCAGAACGGCAGCTTGAGCCAGCCGGCCACCGCGCACAGCGGGTCGCCCACCACGGGCAGCCAGCTGAGCAGGCAGGCGCGCGCGCCGAAGCGCTCCAGCCAGGCCAGTGCGCGCACATTGGTGGCATGCCCGCGCGCCTTGTCTACGGCCTTGTGGGCCCCGAGGCCCATCCACCAACTGACGCCGCCGCCCAGGGTATTGCCCACCGTGGCCACCAGGATGGCCGGCCAGTACATCTGTGGGTTGAGCTTGATGAGGCCGAACACCGCCGGCTCCGAGCCCAGCGGCAGCAGCGTCGCCGAGATGAACGAGACGACGAAGACGGTGCTCAGGCCGAACTGCGGCAAGGCCAGCCATTGCATCAGCTGGTGCATCCATATTTCCATGCACCGGAGTTTAGAGGGGGCCTGCGCACCCAAAGCCGGGTAAAGGCTCCGTCCTACACGGGGGTGCGCCATCCGCGCATGTCCCATCGCCGGGTGGATTCGTATCGTTCATGGACGCTAGCGCTCAAGCAGGAAGCCCTCATGCAAACCATCCACCGCACCCCCAACGTCCCCCACCGCAGCCCCTGGCTGTCGCTGGCAGCGGCGGCTTTGCTGGCGGCATGCGTGCAGAGTCCCCAGGCGGCCGTCCCCCAGCCAGCGGGCGCATCCACCGTGGTCCAGGACCGCGGCTGTGGCGCCACGGGGCAGCCGGCTGCCCTGCGCTCCGTCGAAGATGGACTCCGTGCCCAGGGCATGGCGCTCAAGGCGCAGTGCAATGCACAGACCGGCGCCTGGACAGTGCGGGTGGTCGTGGTCGATGGCCTGCGCGCCAGCAAGGTCGTGCGCGGCCCCCTGGCCGATGGCGGCGAGGTGGACATGGGCACGCCCGCTGGTGTAGTGGCCCCGGCCACCGAGAACTTCTCGCCGGACGTGCACCACAACCGCGACTGGCTGCGCAGCCTGATGGCGCGCCACCAGTTCGACAACCTGCCCGATGCCTGGTGGCACTATGCCCAGCGGGGTGCGCCTGTGCAAGCGGGCGACACCGACCTCGCCGCGCGCTGACAGGCCTTCCCCAAGGGAGGGGGCAAGGGGCTTGTTGCACTGCAGCACAAGTCCTCCAAAAAAGTCGCGCAGATTTCATTTGCTGAAATTTTAAGCAGGTACAATCCTGCCTCCTTTTTCGGCATTCGCGGCATTCGCGTACCCCCATCCCCTTCATGCAGATCGGCCACATTCCTTTGGCGAACAGCCTGTTCGTCGCCCCGATGGCGGGCGTCACCGACCGGCCGTTCCGTCAGCTGTGCAAGGCGCTGGGGGCAGGCTATGCCGTGAGTGAAATGGTGACCTCGCGCAAGGACCTGTGGAACAGCCTCAAGACCTCGCGCCGGGCCAACCACGAAGGGGAGCCCGGGCCGATTGCCGTGCAGATCGCCGGCACCGATGCGCAGATGATGGCCGAGGCCGCGGTCTACAACGTGGAGCGCGGCGCGCAGATCATCGACATCAACATGGGCTGCCCGGCCAAGAAGGTGTGCAACAAGTGGGCGGGTTCTGCCCTGATGCAGGACGAGGCGCTGGCCGTGTCCATCGCGCAGGCGGTGGTCGAGGCCTGTGCACCGCACAAGGTGCCCGTCACGCTCAAGATGCGCACCGGCTGGTGCCAGGAGCACAAGAACGCCGTGGCGCTGGCGCGCCAGTTCGAGGCCGTGGGCATACAGATGCTCACGGTGCACGGGCGCACGCGCGAGCAGGGCTACAAGGGCCATGCCGAGTACGACACCATCGCCGCAGTGAAGGCCGCGGTGCGCGTACCGGTGGTGGCCAATGGTGACATCACCTCGCCCGAGAAGGCGCGCGATGTGCTGGCCGCCACCGGGGCCGATGCCATCATGGTCGGCCGTGCGGCCCAGGGCCGGCCCTGGCTCTTCCGCGAGATCGGCCACTTCCTGGCCACCGGCGAGCACCTGGCCCCACCCCTGGTGGCCGAGGTGCGGCGCCTGCTGCTCGACCACCTGCAGGACCACTACCACCTGTATGGCGAGCTGACCGGCGTGCGCAGTGCGCGCAAGCACATTGCATGGTACCTGCGCACCATGCCCGGCGGCGAAGCCTTTCGACAACACATCAACACCATAGAGGACTGCGTGGACCAGTGGCAGGCGGTGGCGGACTATCTGGATGCCCTGGCGCAGCAGATGGACCGCTTTCCCGCCGCGAGCACACTGGCGGCCGACGCAGACCCCAGCGAAGAACAAGAGGGATTGGCTGCATGAGCAAGAAACATATTGAAGAATGCGTGCGCGAGAGCCTGCAGGGCTACTTTCGCGACCTGGGCGGCGAGACGCCCGACGGCATGTACGACATGCTGGTGCGCGTGGTCGAGCGCCCGCTGCTGGAAGTCGTGATGCAGCAGGCCGACAACAACCAGTCGCGCGCCGCCGAATGGCTGGGCCTGAACCGCAACACCCTGCGCAAGAAGCTGGTGGAGCACAAGCTGCTCTGATGCCCCGTTGCGCCGGGCAGTGCTTGCGCTCCCCACTACCGCGGTGCAGGTGCCCGCCACAGCACCCCACCCCAATCCAAAAACCATTAACCACCCGCCCAGAACCCACTTCTTTCCGTCTCCGACAAAACAGGCATCGTTGAATTTGCCCAGGCGCTGCATGCCCTGGGCATCAAGCTGCTGTCCACCGGCGGCACGGCCAAGCTGCTGGCAGACAAGGGCCTGCCGGTGACCGAGGTGGCCGAGGTCACGCAGTTCCCCGAGATGCTGGACGGCCGCGTCAAGACCCTGCACCCCAAGGTGCATGGCGGCCTGCTGGCACGCCGCGAGCTGCCCGAGCACATGGCGGCGCTCAAGGAGCATGGCATCGACACCATCGACCTGCTGGTGGTCAACCTCTACCCCTTCGAATCCACCGTGGCCAAGGCCGGCTGCACACTGGCCGATGCCATCGAGAACATCGACATCGGCGGCCCGGCCATGGTGCGCAGCGCCGCCAAGAACTGGAAGGATGTGGGCGTGCTGACCGACGCCTCGCAGTACCCCGCGGTGCTCGAAGAGCTCAAGGCTGCGGGCAAGCTCTCGGACAAGCTGCGCTTCGCGCTGTCGGTGGCCGCTTTCAACCGCATCGCGCAGTACGACGGCGCCATCAGCGACTACCTCTCGTCCGTCACCTTCGAAGAAGAGAAGCTGTCCGAGACCTACGTGCCTGCACGCGCCCAGTTCGCTGGCCAGAGCAACGGCATCTTCACCAAGGTGCAGGACCTGCGCTACGGCGAGAACGCGCACCAGCAGGCTGCGCTGTACCGCGACCTGCACCCCGCGCCCGGCTCGCTGGTCACCGGCGTGCAGTTGCAGGGCAAGGAACTGTCGTACAACAACATCGCCGACGCCGATGCCGCGTGGGAATGCGTCAAGAGCTTCGAAATCCCGGCCTGCGTCATCGTCAAACACGCCAACCCCTGCGGCGTGGCCGTGGGCCTGGATGCGCTCGACAGCTACAGCAAGGCCTTCCAGACCGACCCCACCAGCGCCTTCGGCGGCATCATCGCCTTCAACCGCCCGGTGGACGGCAAGGCCGCGCAGCAGATATCCAAGCAGTTCGTCGAAGTGCTGATGGCCCCCGACTTCACGGCCGAGGCGCTCGAAGTCTTCAAGGCCAAGGCCAATGTGCGCCTGCTCAAGATCGCGCTGCCGGCCCATGGCGGCAGCACCGATTGGCAGCGCGGCCGCAACGCCATGGACGCCAAGCGCATCGGCTCGGGCTTGCTGCTGCAGACCGCCGACAACCATGAGCTGTCGCTCATCGACCTCAAGGTCGTGACCCAGAAGCAGCCCACGCTGGAAGAAATGGAAGACCTGCTGTTCGCCTGGAAGGTCGCCAAGTACGTCAAGAGCAACGCCATCGTCTTCTGCAAGGGCGGCATGACCATGGGCGTGGGCGCCGGCCAGATGAGCCGCCTCGATTCGGCCCGCATCGCCAGCATCAAGGCCGGTCACGCCAACCTGAGCCTGCAGGGCACGGTGGTGGCGAGCGACGCCTTCTTCCCCTTCCGCGACGGCCTGGACGTGGTGGTCGATGCGGGTGCGACCTGCGTGATCCAGCCCGGCGGCTCCATGCGCGACAACGAAGTCATCGCCGCCGCCGACGAGCGCGGCGTGGCCATGGTCTTCAGCGGCGTGCGCCACTTCCGGCATTGAGCCGGTGGCGATGCGTTGGCATCGCTACCTGCAAAAGAAAAAGGCGGCCCGGGCCGCCTTTTTCTTTGGACGCAGGCAAGGTCAGGCCGCCACGATGCGCCCGCGCACTGCGGCGCCGGCCAGCACCTTGAGCGATTTGTCGGTGCTGGCCGTGTAGTTGCGGCTGGTAATGGTGTTCACGTACACCCAGTCGGCGCGGCATTCGGTGGGCGTGGCAGTGAGCACCATGTAGCCGCGGCGCGAGGTGTCGCAGTATTTCAGCGTCTTGATCAGCTGCTGCAGGGCGCCGGCCAGCACGGCCGGATTTTCCTTGGACAGGTATTCCTCGAAGCCGGGCGAGGTGACGGAGGAGGTGGCGAACTCCACGCCCACGGCATTGCCGTTCATGTCGGCCAGCTCGTTGGCCCAGGCGTGGTGGGTGTCGCCGGCCAGCACCACCAGGTTCTTGTCCATGCCACGGGCCATGCCCAGCACGGTTTCGCGTGCGGCTTGGTAGCCGTCCCAGGC
Organism: Acidovorax sp.; assembly: GCF_046339755.1. Lineage (GTDB taxonomy): Bacteria > Pseudomonadota > Gammaproteobacteria > Burkholderiales > Burkholderiaceae_C > Acidovorax. The sequence goes on from NZ_JBKDTZ010000232.1 coordinate 14,010, forward strand.
GTCCAGGTTGTACGGGATGGAGGGTTGCGCGAGGACGGCCTTCTCGGTGGCCGTCAGCGTGGCTGGTGCCGCCTGGGCCTTGGCGACCATGGCGGCGTATTGCGATACCGAGACGCCCGTGCCGGGCTGCAGCGTGTCGATGAGGATGGGCGCAGGGATGTTCATGCGCCCCATCAGCACCTGCTGGCCCAGTACCTGCCAGGTGGCGTTCGATGCTGCCATCTGCTGCTGCAGCCACTGGGTCTGGGTGGCCCCCATGAGCTGGCGCGTGGGCGCCCCCACGGCTGCGGTGAAGCCCGCCGCATCGAAGCCGTTGGCCGTGAAGAAGCGTGCATAGTCGACCTGCTCGTCGCGCCCGATCACGCGCGTGTCGAGCATGTGCAGGGCGACCAGGTTGCCGAAGGCGAAGCTGCGGTAGATCAGCTCGGGCTGCGCGTTGCGGGTGGGCATCCACTCGTGGTAGGCCTGCATGGCGGCGGCCTTGCGCGTGGCGAAAATGCCTTCGGTGGCGCTCTGGTGGTTTTCGGCGCCGTTCATCCAGGTGTCGTTGGCGATCTCGTGGTCGTCCCACACGGCGATCATCGGGGCCACGGCATGCAGGGCCTGCAGGTCCAGGTCGCTGCGGTACTGCGCGTGGCGCGTGCGGTAGTCGGCCAGCGAGAGGATCTCGCCCGCGGGCTGGGCCAGGCGGCCCAGTTGCTCTGCATTGGTGGAGGCGTAGCCGCCGCGCGCGTACTCGTACAGGTAGTCGCCCAGGTGCACCGTGGCGTCGAGGTCGTTGCGGCGTGCCGCGTCGGCATAGACGTTGAAGTAGCCGGTCGGGTAGTTGGCGCACGAGAACACCGCCAGCCGCACCTGCGCCACGCTGCCGGTGGGCAGGGTGCGCGTGCGCGCCACGGGCGAGGTGGCTGCGTAGGACGTGAAACGGTAGTAATACTGCGTGGCGGGCTTGAGGCCTGTGGCATCGACCTTGACGGTGAAGTCGCGGGCGGCCGTGGCGGTGGCCGTGCCCTGGCCCACGATGGTGGAAAAGGCGGCATCGCTGGCCAGTTCCCAGCGCACGGGGATATCGTCGCGGTAGTCGGCCGGCGGGGTGACGCGGGTCCAGAGGATCACGCGGTCGCTCAGCGGGTCGCCACTGGCCACGCCATGGGCAAAGCGCACGGCGGGGCTGTCATCGCTGCCGCCACAGGCGGCCAGCGGCAAGGTGCCCAGGGCGGTGGCGCCGAGCGCCAGCTGGCGCACGAAGACCCGGCGGCCGGCATCGGCCGGAGCGGCATGGTCGGTTTCAGCGCCTTCGGGATGCAGCAGGTTGGTCAGGGGGCGGTCGGAGCGGGGAGGGCGGTTCATGGGGGGCGATCCTTTGAAACCGCCAAGCCTCGCACGGTGCCGTGACGGATCGATGAACCGGCCCTGCCGCTGCCTGCCGGATGGCCGGGCCCTACGCGCCCGGGGGCATTCCAAAATCCATCGGCAGGCCCACGTAGTTCTCGGCCAGCGCGGTCGATGCCGCGCGCGAGTGGATCAAATAGTCGAGCTCGGCCTCCTGCATCTTCTGGCCGAACTCGCCAGTGTCCGGAAAGCGGTGCATCAGCGATGTGAACCACCACTAGTAGCGATCGGCGCGACAGACGCGGCGCAGGCATCGGTCGGAGTATGTGTCTATGCCGGTGCTGGACTTCTCGCCGTAGTAGTCGGCAAACGCGTTCCACAGGTAGCCCACGTCGCTGGCGGCCAGGTTCAGGCCCTTGGCGCCGGTGGGCGGCACGATGTGGGCCGCATCGCCCGCGAGGAACAGGCGGCCGAAGCGCATGGGCTCGGCCACGAAGCTGCGCAGCGGGGCGATGCTCATCTCCAGCGCCGGGCCGGTGACCAGGTTGTCCCGCGCCTCAGGGTCCAGCCGGTTGCCCAGTTCGGCCCAGAACTGGTCGATGCTCCAGTTCTCGACCTTGTCGGTGTCGGGCACCTGCAGGTAGTAGCGGCTGCGCGTGGTGCTGCGCATGCTGCACAGCGCGAAACCGCGCTCGGTATTGGCGTAGATCAGCTCGTGCGAGACGGGCGGCACATCGGCCAGCACGCCCAGCCAGCCAAAGGGGTAGACGCGCTCGTAGGTCTTGAGCGCAGCGGCCGGCACGCTGGCGCGGCAGACACCGTGGTAGCCGTCGCAGCCGGCGATGAAGTCGCACATGACCTCATGCGTCTGGCCGTCCTTCTCGTAGGTCACACGCGGCTTGCCACCGTCGAAGTCGTGCACGCTCACGTTGCCCGCCTCGTACACGGTGGTGAGGCCCGCGGCGGCGCGCGCGTCCATCAGGTCGTGCGTGACCTCGGTCTGGCCGTACACCGTGACGCGGCTGCCGCCAGACAGGGCGTGCAGGTCGATGCGGTGGCGCGCGCCCTTGAACAGCAGCTCGATGCCATCGTGCGGCAGGCCCTGGGCGTGGGCGCGGGCGCTCACGCCGGCCTTTTCCAGCAGGTCCATGGTGACCTGTTCAAGCACGCCGGCGCGGATGCGGCCGAGCACATAGTCGGCGCTGCGCTGTTCGATGATGACGGCGTCGATGCCGGATGTGTGCAGCAACTGGCCGAGCAGCAGGCCGGCCGGGCCGGCGCCGATGATGGCAACCTGGGTACGCATGGAGGAACCTCGCAAAGCTGGGGGATGAAGACCTTGAGAACTGGCTCAGAGGCATGGCCCAAGCGTAGGTTGATGCAGGTCAAAGCGCGATGCCGCCAGGCCGGTTGCGTGCGATCAGTGGATGCTTTGTGCGATGATCGCGCAATCCTTTGCCCATGACTTCCCCCGCCCCCACCATCGCCAAGGCCGACCTCATCGAAGGCATGGCCAAGGGCATGGCCGTGCTGGAGAGCTTCGACACCGAGCGCCAGCGCCTCAACGCCACGCTGGCCGCGCAGCGCACCGGCCTCACGCGCGCGGCGGCGCGCCGGCACCTGCTCACGCTGGCGCACCTCGGGTACCTGGAGAGCGATGGCAGCTATTTCTGGCTGGCGCCCAAGGTGCTGCGCTTCTCGGGCAGCTACCTGGCGTCGGCCCGGCTGCCGCGCGTGCTGCAGCCCACACTCAACCGGCTGGCGGCGCAGACGCAGCAGTCCTTCTCTGCCGTGGTGCTCGATGGCAGCGAGGTGGTGATCGTGGCGCGCAGCGGCGTCTACGGCGCGCCCTCGCGCGTGCTGGCCTATGGCCTGCACCTGGGTGCGCGGCTGCCGGCGCACCCCACGTCCACCGGGCGGGTGCTGCTGGCGGCGCTGGCGGCACCTGAACTCACGGCTTGGCTCAAGGGCGCTGCGCTGCAGCGGCTCACGCCCCACACCCTGACCCAGGTCGGCCCGCTGCGCCAGGCCATCGCGCGTGCGCGGCGCGACGACTGGTGCCTGGCGGTGGAGGAGCACGAACTCGGCGTGCACGCCCTGGCCGTTCCGCTGCGCAACCTGCAGGGGCAGACCGTGGCGGCGCTCAATGTGGTGGCCTCACCCAAGCAACTGGACGAGGGCAGTCTGCAGCGCGAGATGCTGCCGCTGCTGCAGGAAGCCGCCCGCGAGGTGCGCGGGCTCCTGTGACCGATTCGCCTACAACCGGCTAACGTCGTTGGGGCGCCTTGCCGTGCTACAGCACTGTCTGCGGCTCCCCGCCTAGTTATCCCGCCGAATGCGAACCGGCTGGACGCGCTGCTTATTTTGCGAGCGTCTTGAAGACTTCGCGCGCGGCGGCCACCGTGGTGGCGATGTCCTCTTCGCTGTGGGCCGAGCTCACGAAGCCGGCCTCGTACAGCGCAGGCGCTATATAGATACCGCGGTCCAGCAGCCCATGGAACAGCTGGTTGAAGCGGGCGCTGTCGGTAGTCAGCACCTCGGGGTAGCTCTGGGGCAGGTTGGGCAAGAGGAAGAAGCCGAACATGCCGCCTTCGCAGTCGGCGCTGAAGGGTACGCCCTCGGCGGCCGCGGCGGCCTTGAGGCCATCCACCAGCGATTGCGTGCGGGCCGACAGGGCGTCGAAGAAGCCGGGCTTCTTGATCTCGCGCAGCGTGGCCAGGCCGCAGGCCGTGGCCACCGGGTTGCCTGACAGCGTGCCGGCCTGGTACACCGCGCCAATGGGGGCCAGGTGTTCCATGATGGCGCGCGGCCCGCCGAAGGCCGCCAGCGGCATGCCGCCGCCGATGACCTTGCCGAGCACCGTGAGGTCGGGCTTGAAGCCGGGGATGCTCTTGGCGTACACGCCCTGGGCGCTGGTCAGGCCGACGCGGAAACCCGTCATCACCTCGTCCAGCACCAGCAGCGCACCGTATTCGGTGCACAGCTCGCGGCAGCGCTGCATGAAGGGCACGCTCGCGCGCACGAAGTTCATGTTGCCGGCGATCGGCTCGATCATCAGGCAGGCCAGGTCCTTGCCGTGCAGGGCGAAGGCCTCTTCCAGCTGGGCGATGTCGTTGTACTCGAGCACCAGGGTGTGTTGCACCACCTCGGGCGGCACGCCCGCGCGGGTGGCATTGCCGAAGGTCGCCAGGCCCGAGCCGGCCTGGCCCAGCCGTGCATCGGCATGGCCGTGGTAGCAGCCATTGAACTTGATGATCTTGCTGCGGCCGGTGGCGCCGCGCGCCAGGCGGATGGCGCTCATGCCGGCCTCGGTGCCCGAGCTGACCAGGCGGATCATCTCCATCGAGGGCACCAGGCCGATGATCTCCTCGGCCAGTTCCACTTCGCGCTCGGTCGGCGCGCCGAAGCTGAAGCCTTCCAGCGCGGCCTTCTGCACCGCCTCGACCACGGTGGGGTGGCCGTGGCCCAGGATCATGGGTCCCCAGGAGCCGATGTAGTCGATGAAGCGCTGGTCGTTGGCGTCCCAGAAATGGGCGCCCTGGGCACGCTTGACGAAGCGCGGCGTGCCGCCCACGGCCTTGAAGGCGCGCACGGGCGAATTCACGCCGCCCGGGATCAGGGCCTTGGCGCGTTCGAACAGGGGAATGTTGAGGTCAGTGCTTTGTGTCATGGGGGGGCATCACGAAACCTTCGATGGCCGTGGTGTCGTCAAGGGCGGCTTCTTCGTCTTCCCCGTCCTCATCGTCGGGCTGGGCCCAGAACATGCGGTCGGGCACGATGTGCCCCATTCCGGGGCGAAAGCCGGCATCCAGGCAGCGGTCCAGGTAGCCCAGCGCCTCGCTGGTGGCCTCGCCCAGGTCGTTGCCGCTGGCCACCAGGGCGGTTAGCGCCGCCGAGAGCGTGTCGCCCGCACCCGAGAAGGTGGCATCGAAGAGTTCGAACTTGCCGCTGCCCAGCACCGTCTGCGGCGAGGCCAGCACGTTCTCGACGAACTGCTCGGGCAGGGGGATGCCGGTGACCAGGGTGTAGGGCACGCCCATCTCGGATGCGGCTCGGGCAATGTCGCGTGCGGTCGGGTTGCGGTCGCTTTTCCAGTCCGGCAGCAGCCAGCGCCACAGCGTGCTGTGGTTTCCAACCAACACTGAGGTCTGCGGCAACAACAGCTCGCGGAAGGCGTCCAGGTACTCGTCGATCTGCTCATCCGTCCACCAGGACAGGTTGGGCATGTACGCTATCACTGGGACTTCGTCATAGTCTGTGGTTATTTCGGCGATGGCGCTGATGTTCTCGGGGCTGCCCACGAAACCCACCTTGATGGCCTGCACGGGCATGTCCTCGAGCACGGCCCGGGCCTGCTCCGAAACGGCCTCGTCGTCGAAGCTGAAATGGTCGAATATCTGCGCCGTATCGCGTGCGTAGGCGCCTGTGACCACCGCGATGGGGTGGCCGCCGACCGATGCGATGGTGGTGATGTCGGCCGTCAGGCCGCCGGCACCGCTGGGATCGTTGGCGTTGAAGACCAGCACGCAGGCCGGGCTCGCTTCGTCGCCGGATGCGTCGTCGATGCCATCGATGTTGGAGGGGGAAGGTGCGGAAGATGTCATGGGCCAGTGGCAGCATAGGGGGTGGCAAGGAAGCCGCAGCCCGGGGAGATGACTAGATACAATCGTTGCATTCTATGTGAAGGCCCTTTAAGCTGTGACCGACTCTAAAACTTGGATGTGTTTGATTTGCGGGTGGATATATGACGAGGCACAGGGTGCGCCCGAGCACGGCATTGCCCCCAACACTCCATGGGAGCAGGTTCCCATGAATTGGACCTGTCCGGAATGTGGCGCCCGCAAGGAAGATTTCGAGATGGTTCAGATTTGAGGCGCGGCTCCTGCCGCGCTGTTTATTTTTCCATCGGGAGCATTAGCAATTGACTACAACAGGCGCATCTTTCAAAGTGCTCGTGGTGGATGACAGCAATACCATCCGCCGAAGCGCCGAGATTTTTCTCAAGCAGGGGGGGCACGAAGTCTTGTTGGCAGACGACGGCTTTGATGCTTTGGCGAAAGTGAACGATTACCAGCCGCAGCTGATTTTCTGTGACATTCTCATGCCCAAGCTCGACGGGTACCAGACCTGCGCGATCATCAAGCGCAATGCCCGTTTCGCAGATACCCCGGTGGTGATGCTGTCCTCCAAGGACGGCGTATTCGACAAGGCGCGCGGGCGCATGGTCGGCTGCCAGGAATATCTCACCAAACCGTTTACCAAAGACCAGTTGCTGCAGGCTGTGCAGCAATTTGGCAATTCCCAACAAGGAGCGATGTAATGCCCATCCAGAAAGTTCTGGTCGTCGACGATTCGAAGACCGAGTTGATGTTTCTGACGGACCTGCTGCAGAAAAAAGGCATGCAGGTGCGCACGGCCGAGAACGCCGAAGAAGCCTTCCGCCGCCTGGCCGAAGACAAGCCCGACCTGATCCTCATGGACGTGGTGATGCCCGGCCAGAACGGCTTTCAGCTCACGCGTGCGATCACCCGTGATCCGCTGTATGCCGACGTGCCCATCATCATGTGCACCAGCAAGAATCAGGAGACCGACCGGGTCTGGGGTATGCGCCAGGGTGCGCGCGGCTACATCACCAAGCCGGTGGATCCCGCCGAGCTGCAGGCCAAGATTGACGCGCTGAACTGAGGCGGCGGCGCTTTCATGGCCAACCGCGAAGCCCTCCGCGAGCTACAAGTCCGACTGGCCAGCCGCCTGCAGGCCGCCAGAACGGAAGGCTTGTCCGTATCGTCCTGGCTGGCTGTAGAGACAGCAGGGCAGTACTACCTTCTACCTCTCGCCCAATCGGGCGAGATTTTTCCTTGGGTCACCGTCCAGCCCGTGCCGTACACGCAAAGCTGGTTCCTGGGTGTCGCCAACCTGCGCGGCGGCCTGGTCGGCGTGGCCGATCTCGCCGGCATGCTGGGCACCACGGTCACGCGCACCGAGCAGGCCCTGTCCGAGGCCAGCCTGCTGGCCTTCAATGCCGTGCTCGAGGTGAATGCCGCGCTGCTGGTGGACCGCCTGGCCGGTCTGCGCGGCACGGACTCCTTCGTGTCGTCCGAGCCTCCTGCGCCGGAGTCTCCGGCATTCTTCGGCACCACCTACATCGATGCAGGTGGCGCGCGCTGGCAGGAGCTCAATCTGCAGATCCTGTCCCAACATCCCGCTTTCCTGAGCATCAGTGCTTGAGTTTTTCTGTAAGGCTGCACCATGTCCGTCGTCAATCAATTTGGAAAACTGTTCAACCGGAAGCCCGGCACGCGGGACGCCGCAGCGGGCCACGCCGTGGCCGATGATGGCCAGGACGTGCTGGGGACCGGTTCGCTCGAGGCAGCCGCGCTGCGCGAGTACCAGAGCGACGCGATGAACAGCGTGCAGGGCGACCCCGGTGGCTATGCCACCGAGATCGGCGAGGTCGATGGCGACCAGGACCTGATCTCGCTGCCGGTGCTGGGGACTTCCACGGCCGCCGGCCACCAGCGCCGCCTGCTGGCCCTGCTGGCCATCGGTGTGGTGGTGCTGGGCGCGATTGCGGCCTGGGTGCTGCAGCAGGCGGACCGCTCCGCACAGCAGCTCGCCGCTACCGGCCAGTCCCTGATGCAGTCGCAGCGCCTGGCCAAGTCGGTCTCGCAGGCCCTGGTGGGCAGCCCCCAGGCCTTCCCCGACGTGGTGGAAAGCTCGGGCGTGCTGGCGCGCAACGTGCGCGCCCTGACCGCTGGCGACAACGAACTCGGCGTGCAATCGCTGGGCGAACCCTACAAGCCCGACCTGGATGCCGTGACGCCCCTGATGGAGCGCGCAGAGCGCAACGCCGGCGTGGTGATGGGCCAGCAGAAGATCCTGACCCAGGTGGGCGACGCTCTGCGCACCATCAACCGCCAGTCGTCCGACCTGCTGGAAATCGCCGAAACGGTGTCCTCGCTCAAGCTGCAGCAGAACGCCCCCGCGGCCGAAATCTCCGCCGCCGGCCAGCTCGTGATGCTGACCCAGCGCATCGGCAAGTCCGCCAACGAGTTCCAGACCATGGAAGGCGTGAGCCCCGAGGCCGTGTTCCTGCTGGGCAAGGACTTGAACTCGTTCAAGGAAATCGCCCAGGGCCTGCTCGACGGCAGCCCCGAACTGCGCCTGGCCGCCACCAAGGACGCACAGACGCGCGAGCAGCTCGAGGCCCTCGTGAAGCTGTACGAGCAGACCCGCACGCAGGCCAGCGCCATCCTGGGCAACCTGCAGGGCCTGGTGTCCGCCCGGGAAGCACAGTCCGCCATCATTGCCGACAGCGAGCCGCTGCGCCGCCAGCTGGAAAACCTGCAGGGCAAGCTGTCTGCGCAGACCGGTCTGGGCGCCGGACAGATCGGTGCCCTGGCCCTTGCCGCCCTGTTCGTGCTGGCTTGCGGTGTCGGCATCTCGCGTGTGCAACTGCTGGACAGCCGTGGTCGCCAGACCGCTGCCGAATCGCAGCAAAAGGACGCCAAGCGCCAGGAGCAGGAAGCCAAGCGCGTCCACGACGCCAACCCGGCCGCCATTTTGCGTCTGATGAACGAACTGCAGTCGGTCGCTGAAGGTGACCTGACCCAGGAAGCCACCGTGACCGAGGACATCACCGGCGCCATCGCCGACTCGGTGAACTACACGGTGGAAGAACTGCGCCAGCTGGTGGGCAGCGTGCAGAACACGGCGACCCGCGTGGCACAGACGACGGCCCAGGTGGACTCCACCTCGACCGAACTGCTGGCCGCCTCGACCGAACAGCTGCGCGAAATCCGCGAAACCGGCCGCTCGGTTCTGGACATGGCGACCCGAATCAACGAAGTGTCCACGCAGGCGCAGGAATCCGCCACGGTGGCCCGCCAATCGCTGCAAGCCGCCGACTCGGGTCTGCAAGCCGTGCAGAACGCCATCGGCGGTATGAACTCCATCCGCGACCAGATCCAGGACACCTCCAAGCGCATCAAGCGCCTGGGCGAATCCTCGCAGGAGATCGGTGAAATCACCGAACTGATTTCCGACATTACCGAGCAGACGAACGTGCTGGCCCTGAACGCTGCCATCCAGGCCGCATCCGCCGGTGAAGCCGGCCGCGGCTTCTCGGTGGTGGCGGAAGAAGTGCAGCGCCTTGCTGAACGCTCCGCAGACGCCACGCGCCAGATCTCGGCGCTCGTGAAAGCCATTCAGACCGACACCCAGGATGCCGTGGCCGCTATGGAACGCTCCACGCAGGGTGTGGTGGAAGGGGCCCGCCTCTCCGACTCCGCCGGTACTGCGCTGACCGAGATCGACCGCGTGTCGCGCCGCCTTGCCGAACTGATCGAACAGATCTCGTCCTCGACCTCCCGCGAAGCCGTTCTGGCCAACGAAGTGGCCGACAACATCCAGCACATTTTTGCCGTGACGGAGCAGACCGGAGAAGGCACCCGCACGACGGCCCAGCAGGTGCGCGAACTGTCGCACATGGCCGAAGAACTGCGCCAGTCTGTCGCCCGTTTCAAGATCGCCTGAGGCGATCCGTAGTCATCAACCAGCTGGCTCATTGCAGCCGGGGACTAACCCATGCCATCTATTGATGTCAAAAATGCACCGGCCGCAGACTGGAACCAGGGAGATCAGGACCTGGGTCCTTTGGCCTGGGTGCTGGACGAACTGCGCAAATCCCTGGGCGGTGCCGTCAAATCCATGCGCCGCTTCGTGCGCGATGTGGAAAGCGCCAATGAATCCGACCTGGCCGCGCTCGACGCCGGTGCCCTGCGCATCGCGCGCCAGCAACTGCACCAAGCCAGCGGCGCGCTCGAAATGGTGGGCATGGGCCCGCCAGCGCTCGTGCTGCGCGCCATGGAAGCCGCGGTGCAGCGCTTCGTGCAACGCCCCGAGCTGTGCACCGACGAGGCCACCAACACCATCGAGAAGGCCAGCTTCGGCCTGATTGAATTCCTGGAAAGCGTCCTGGCCGGCAAGTCCATCTCGGCCGTGGCCCTGTTCCCCCAGTACCGCGATGCCCAGGCCCTGGCCGGTGCCGAGCGCGTGCACCCGGCCGACCTGTGGCCCGTGGAACGGCGCTTTCGCGAGCCCGAGGTCACCATCCCCGCACAGCCCCTGCCGTACGGACCCCAGGCGCGCGGCCAGCTGGACGCGGCCGTGCTGCGCATCGTCAAGTCGGGCGACCTCAAGGCCGCCCGCGCCATGTACGACACCTGCCTGGGCTTCGTGGCTGCCCAGCAGGACCGCCAGTCGCGTGCCTTCTGGAAGATCTGCGCCGCCTTCTTCGAGGCCTTTGCCGGCGGCCTGCTGCCACCCGACGTGTATGTGAAGCGCGTGGCCTCGCGCGTGCTCATGCAGTACGCCACCCTGGCCAAGGGCGACCCCACCATCGCCGACCGCCTGGTGCAGGACCTGCTGTTCTTCTGCTCGCAGGCCACCGTGCCTGCGGGCGCGGAGGCCAGGTTCCCCGCGCTGATGAGCGTGCGCCAAGCCTTCAGCCTGGACCGCTTCAAGCCCGTGGACTACGAGACCGCGCGCTTCGGCCGCTTCGACCCGGCCGTGCTGGCCCAGGCCCGAAAGCGCATTGCCGCCGCCACCGAGACCTGGTCGGCCCTGGCCGGCGGTGACCGCAACAAGATCAAGCCCGCTGCCGACCAGTTCAGCCTGGTCTGCGATTCGCTGCGCAAGCTCAGCCCCGGCAGCGAGAAGCTGGCCACGGCGCTCACGCACGTGATGGACGCCACCACCCGGTCCGGCGAGCCGCCATCGGCCGCGCTGGCCATGGAAGTGGCCACCTCGGTGCTGTACCTGCAGGCCGCGTTCGAGGAGCTCGACGCCGCCGAGGACCAGATGGCCGAGCGTGCCGCCCGCCTGTCCGAACGGCTCGAAGCCGTGGGCGCCGGTGCCGAGCCCGAGCCCCTGGAAGCGTGGATGGAAGAGCTGTACCGCCGTGTCAGCGACAACCAGACCATGGGCAGCGTGGTGGACGAGCTGCGTGCCACCCTGGCCGAAGCCGAGAAATCGCTCGACCTGTTCTTCCGCGACCCCAAGGATGTCGCCGTGCTGGCGCCGGTGCCTGGCCACATGGCGCAGATGCGCGGCGTGCTGTCCGTGCTGGGCCTGGACCAGGCCTCGCTGGCCGTGGTGCGCATGCGCGACACCGTCGACCGCCTGCTCATCAACGAAATTCCCGAGGAAGAGCGCCAGCCCGCCTTCGAGAAGCTGGGCAGCAGCATGGGGGCCCTGGGCTTCCTGATCGACATGCTGAGCTACCAGCGTGCCATGGCGCGCAAGCTCTTCGTCTACGACGAGGAACAGGGCGAACTGCGCATCCTCACCGGCCGCACC
>NZ_JBKDTZ010000233.1:0-19185 GCF_046339755.1 Acidovorax sp.
CCACCCCGTCCATGGCCGCCAGCATCTCGGCCTTGGCCTGCTCGCGCAGGCACCGGCAGCGACACGGCATCGCGCGGGTCGGGGCCCGAGAGCACGTCCAGCAAAATGGCGCTGTCGCGCACCGTGCGCGTGAGCGGGCCCACCGTGTCGTGCGTGGGGCACAGCTCGATGAGCCCGTGGCGGCTGATCAGCCCGCGCGTGGTCTTGAGGCCCACCACCCCGCACAGCCCCGCCGGGATGCGCACCGAGCCGCCCGTGTCCGTGCCGATGCTGGCCGAGCACAGGCCCGCCGCCAGCGCCACGGCCGAGCCGCTGCTGCTGCCGCCCGGCGTGCGCTGCGTCTTCAGATCCCAGGGGTTCCAGGGCGTGCCCATCGCGGCATTCGTGCCCCAGCCGCCAAAGGCGAACTCCACGGTGTGCGTCTTGCCGATCACCACCGCCCCGGCCGCGCGCAGGCGCTCCACCACCGCCGCGCTGCGGGCCGATGTGCGCGGCGGCCGCGCCTTCGATCCCGCTGCGATGGGCTTGCCCTCGACCTCGAACAGGTCCTTCACCGCCACCGCCACGCCGTGCAGCGGCCCCAGGCGGATGCCAGCACGCGCCATCTGGTCCAGGCCGCGCGCAGCGGCGCGGGCCTCGTCGGCATACACGTCGGTGAAGGCGTGCAACTGCCCGCCGTGGCGTTCGATGCGCGCGAGCTGGTTTTCGAGCAGTGCCTCGCTCGACAGCTCACCACAGGCGATGGCTTGTGCCAACTGCTCCAGTGGTGCGTAGGTCATGGATGCCATGAGGTCCTCCTTCATGCTGCACCCACCGTACGGCGCCCTTGGGCCAGGCGGCGCTCCAGCAGCCGCGAGAGCATGGACAGGGGAAAGGCGATGGCAAAGTACAGCAAGCCCACCAGCAGAAAGATGTGCAGCGGCAAAAAGTACTCGCTGGACATGGCGCGCGCCGCCAGCATCAGCTCGTTGGTGGCGATCAGCGCACACAGCGAGCTGTCCTTGAGCAGCGCCACATAGCTCGACAGCAGCGGCGGCAGCATCACGCGCAGGGCCTGCGGCAGCGTGACGTACAGGAACACCTGGCGGGGCGTGAGCCCCGCGGCCAGCCCCGCCTCGCGCTGCCCGCCGTGCACCGACTGCAGCCCGCCGCGCAGGATCTCGGCCACATAGGCCGCGCCATGCACCCCGAGGCCGATGGCCCCGGCCCAGTAGCCCGACAGCGTGATGCCCACCGAGGGCAGTGCGAAGTAGATGGCCAGCAGCAGGGCCAGCAGCGGCACCGCGCGCAGCAACTGGATGCAGCCGTTGGCCGCATGGCGCAGCACGCCCACGCCGCTGCGCAGCATCCACACCAGCAGCGCGCCCAGTACCAGCGCAATGGCAAAGCCGATGGCCGAAAGCTCTGCCGTCACCCGGGCTGCCTGCAGCAGGCGCGGCCACCACTCGCCCAGGTATTCGGCATAGGTCGTGAAGAAGGCCATCATCGCGCACCCCCTGCGGTGCGGCGCTCCAGCCGCGCAAAGGCCCAGCTCACGGGCAGCACCATGGCGGCATACAGGGCGATGGCCGTCAGGTAGATCAGCGGCGTCTGGAAAGTCGAGGTCACCAGGTTGCGCGCATAGAACATCACCTCGGGCGCCGCGATGGCCGAGGCGATCGAGGTGTCCTTGACGAGTTGGCTCGCATAGTTGCCCAGCGCGGGCAAGGTCACGCGCAGCATCTGCGGCAACAGCACCGAGCGCAGCGCCTGCGCGGGCGTCAGGCCCACGGCCAGGGCCGCCTCGCGCTGGCCCACATGCAGGCAACGCAGGCCGGCCGCGAACACGTCGCAGAGCACGGCCGCGCCCACCAGGCCCAGGCCCACCACCGCGGCCGTGAGCGGCGACAGCCGCACGCCCACCGAGGCCATGCCGAAGTACAGCACGAACAGGTGCGCCAGCGCCGGCACATTGCGCATCCATTCCACATAGGCGGCAATGGTGAGCTGCAGCACGCGGTTGCGCACGAAGACCACGGCCAGCGCCAGCAGCAGGCCCAGGCTGGCCGCCAGCAGGCCCGCGCCCAGGGCCACCTGGGCGGCCGTGAGCGCACCGCACGCCAGCGTGGCCACGATCAGGGTGAGGGTGTCGATGCCCGGCATGCTCACGCCCCCACCTGGCCGAGGAAGCTGCGCGTGCGCTCCATGCGCGGCTGGTTGATCACCTGCGCGGCCGGGCCTTCCTCCACGATGTGCCCACCCTCCATGAAGATCACGCGGTCCGCCACGTCGCGCGCAAAGCGGATCTCGTGCGTCACCAGGATCATCGAGCGGCCTTCTTCCGCCAGCTCGCGGATCACGCCCAGCACCTCGCCCACCAGTTCGGGGTCGAGCGCCGAGGTCGGCTCGTCGAACAGGATCAGCTGGGGCTTTTGCGCCAGCGTGCGCGCGATCGCCACGCGCTGCTGCTGCCCGCCGGAAAGCTGCTCGGGGTAGGCATCGGCCTTGTGGCGCAGGTGCACCTTCTCCAGCATGGCCTCGGCCAGCGCATGGGCCTCGTCGCGCCGCATGCCGGCCGCCTTGATGGAGGCCAGCGCCACGTTCTCACGCACCGTGAGGTACGGCCACAGGTAGAACAGCTGGAACACCATGCCGATCTCGCGGCGCTGCGGCGCCATCTCGGTGTCGCTCATCAGGCGCCAGCCGCCCTTGCGGTCGGGCCGCTGGCCGATGCGCTCGGCGCCGAGCAGCACCTCGCCCGCCTGGGGCTTTTCCAGAAAGTTCAGGCAGCGCAGGCAGGTGGACTTGCCCGAGCCGCTGGGCCCGATCAGCGACAGGGTCTCGCCCTTCTTCAGGTCGAAGGAAATGCCCTTGAGCACTTCGGCCGGGCCGTAGCTTTTCTTGAGGCCGCTCACGCGCAGCAGCGGGGGTTGGTCGTTCACAGCGGGGTTCTCCAGACGGTTGCTTGTGCGGGCTTTGCGGCACGGTCCTTGCAGCCGCATGCCCTCGTTGCCCAGTGCCTCCATGCTAGGAAGGGCAACCCTCTGTTCATTGCAGGCGGTCGCCGCTATATTGAACGTATGCGACATGCAGGGAAAACCCCATGCCACCACCCAAACATCGAGCTGACCTTACTCCTGCCGAGATTGGTGCGCGGGCGCACCAGGCCAGTGCACAGAACACAGGCGACATTGGTGAATTGATCGGCAAGCTCGATGCCGCCAGGGCATCGCCCGCACCGAAGCGCAGGCACTCGGGCACGACCTCAGCCACAGAGCTGCGCGTGGGCATCCTGCTGTGGCCGCAGTTCCCCCTGCTCTCACTGGCCGGCCTGTGCGACGGCCTGCGCCACGCCGCCGACGTGGGCGACCAGAGCCGCCAGATCCGCTGCTCGTGGACCATCCTGGGCGTGCCCGGGCAATCGGTGCAAGCCAGCTGCGGCGTGCCCGTGGCGGTGCAGGATTCGCTCTCGTCCGATGGCGACTACGACTACATCGCCGTCATCGGCGGGCTGCTGCCCGCCATCCCCACGGTGCACCCGCGCTACACCGCCTTCCTGCGCGAAGCGGCCGCAGCGGGCAAGCCGCTGATCGGCATCTGCACCGGCACGTTCGCACTCGCGCACGCCGGCCTCATGGCCGGGCGCCGCGCCTGCGTGCACCCTTACCACGTGGAAGACTGGAAGACTGCCTTCCCCAACCAGGACTACAGCACCGATTGCCACTACGTGTTCGACGGCGACCGCATCAGCTGCGCGGGCGGCATCTCCATCGTGGAACTCACGGCCGAGCTGGTGCGCCTGCACTGCGGCCCCGACCGTGCGGCCAAGGTCATCCACCAGATGACGGTGAACCCCGCCGCGCGCCCCACCCACGAGGCGCGCCGCCATGCGCTGGGCTACGGCACGGCCGACCACGACAAGCTGCGCCAGGCCATCGTGCTGATGGAAAAGAACATCGGCACGCCGCTGGAGATCGCGGTCATCGCGCGCCTCGTGGATTCGAGCAGCCGCCAGCTCGAACGCGTGTTCCTGGCCGAGACGCGCACCACCCCGTCGGAGTACTACCGCAACGCGCGCCTCAAGTACGCGCGCTGGATGCTCACCAGCACCGAGCTGCCCATCGTCACCATCGCCTACGAGTGCGGGTTCTCCGATGCCTCGCACTTCATCCGGCACTTCCAGCAGCTGTACGGCATGCCGCCGGGGCGGATGCGCAATGCGCTGCATGCCGGCACCGTCGAGGCCTGAAGCAAGAACGCCGCATGCGTGCCCAGGGGCACGCATGCGGCTCGCCAGGATGTCAGCAAATCATTTGCAGGACGGCAGCTTCCAGTCCACCGCGCGGTCCACGCCGGCCCGGGCGTTCTGGCCCACGGGGATGTACCAGACGTCCTGCACCAGGCCATAGGTCTTGCCGATCTTGCGCAGCTCGCAGCTGCCCCAGAGCTTGGCGATCTCGGCGTTCACGGCCTTCACCAGCTCGGGGTTGTCCTTGTTCAGGCCGAACACCACCTGGCCCAGGCCCGTGAGCAGCGGGTAGTCGGGCGAGGCATCGGTGAAGGCATTGAACTTGATCTTCCACTGCGGGTTCTGCGAGATCGCGTACTGCATCACCGGCGGGTCGCCGATCACCGCATCGATGCGGCCGGCCAGCAGGTCGCGCACGGCCGCGTCCGAGGTGTCGTACAGCGCCAGCTGCAGACCGTTGATCTTGCGCAGCTCGGGTATGAACGAAAAGCCCGTGATCGTGCCGACCTTCTTGCCTTCCAGATCCTTGAGCTTGCTCCAGTCGGTCTTGTCCGACTGCGTGATGCCGTTCTTGAAATAGTGGATCGGGTCACTCAGCGCCATGATTTTCGAGCGCTGCTCCGTCCAGCCCATGGTGCCGGCCATCACGTCCACGCGCTTCGATTGCACCGAGGCGATGGTGCCCGACCACTCCATCAGCGCGGGCTTGACCTTGAGTTTCAAAGATTCGGCAATGCGCTGCAGGATCTCGCCGTCGTAGCCCACCATCTTGCCGTCCTGGTAGCCCGTGCCGGGCATGTCGCCCGAGAACGCGATGGTGAAGGCGCCCTTGTCCACGGTCTCCAGGGCATGGGCGGAAAGGCCCAGGGACAAGAGGCAGGTGGCGGCCACGAACGAGGCCAGCAGCCTCCCGAGGGTCGGTGCAGTAAGCGTGGTGTGCATGGGGTTGATCTCCAAAAAAATCCGGTTGTTCCCTCCCACCGGGCGATGGGATGAATGGACTTTAGGGACGCCTGCCGCGCAGCGATTGGAGGCGCGCACAGCGAAATGGAATGCCCGCGACATCGCGGGAATTCCCCAGAAAACCGCTCTGTTGTGTAGCCTGCCGGACAGTCCGCGCGCCGCTGGCGGCCTACAGTGGGCTCTGATCGATCCCCATAACTCCAGGAGACATACCCATGATCGCCATCCCTTCCCTGCAAGAGAGCGTCAGCCCCGAAGAATGGCAGCTGCGCTGCGACCTGGCCGCCTGCTACCGCCTGGTGGCCCTGTACGGCTGGAGCGACCTGGTGTTCACCCACATCAGCGCCAAGCTGCCCGAATCGGTCTCGGGACCCGAGCACCAGTTCCTCATCAACCCCTACGGCCTGATGTTCGACGAGATCACCGCATCGAGCCTGATCAAGGTGGACATGCAGTGCAACAAGCTGCACGACTCGCCCTTCCCGGTGAACCCCGCCGGCTTCGTGATCCACAGCGCCGTGCACGAGGCCCGGCCCGACGCGCAGTGCGTGCTGCACACCCACACCCGCGCCGGCGTGGCCGTGAGCGCCCAGAAATGCGGTGTACTGCCCATCAGCCAGCAGAGCACCTTCGTGCTGGCCTCGCTGGCCTACCACGGCTACGAGGGCGTGGCCTTCCGCGACGAGGAAAAGCCGCGCCTGCAGGCCGACCTGGGCGAGGCCAACTTCCTCATGCTGCGCAACCACGGCCTGCTCACCGTGGGCAAGTCCATCGCCGACGCCTTCCTCTCGATGTACACCTTCGAGAACACCTGCCGCATCCAGATCGACGCGCAGGCCGGGGGCGAGCTCAACCCGGTGGACCCGCAGATCGTGAGCGGTGTGGCCCAGGCCATGCGCGTGCAGACCGGTGGACTGGGCGGCGCCTTCGTGTGGCCATCGCTGCTGCGCAAGGCGCAACGGGACGCACCCGGTTACGACAGCTGACAAAGCTGACAGGGGCCCGCAGCGGATTTACCGCCCGGGTCATGCAAAAAACCAGGGCTGCGCATAGGATAGTGGGCTCCTTCCTGCCATTTTTCACACCAGAGGACCCAACAATGAAACTCTACTACTCTCCTGGCGCCTGCTCCCTGTCCCCGCACATCGCCCTGCACGAAGCGGGCCTGGCCTACACCCCCGTGCTGGCCAGCACCAAGAGCCACAAGCTGCAGGATGGCACGGACTACTACACCATCAACCCGCTGGGCTACGTGCCCATGCTGGAGCTGGACGACGGCACGCGCCTGCGCGAAGGCCCGGCCATCGTGCAGTACATCGCCGACCAGGTGCCGCTCAAGATGCTGGCCCCGCAGAACGGCTCGCTGCAGCGCTACCGCCTGCAGGAATGGCTGACCTTCATCGGCACCGAGATCCACAAGGGCTTCTCGCCCCTGTTCAACCCGGCCACGCCCGAGGAGTACAAGACCATGGCGCGCGAAAAACTGCTGCAGCGCCTGCAGTTCGTGGACGGCCAGCTCGCGGGCAAGGACTACCTGATGGGCGAGCAGTTCACCGTGGCCGACGGCTACCTGTTCACCGTGACCAACTGGGCCAAGCCCACCAACGTGGACATCTCCGCCCTGGCCAACCTGGCCGCCTACCGCGAGCGTGTGGGCGCCCGCCCCGCCGTGCAGGAAGCCATGAAGGCCGAAGGCCTGCTCAAGTAAGCCAGCCAACCCTGGAGGGGCTCAACGCCCCTTCCAGGGCACCAGGTGCTGCTCCAGCCAGCGCATCCACCAGTCAAAGCCCCAGGCCACCAGGCCGATGGCCAGGATGCCCATCACCACCACGTCGGTGCGCAGGAAGTTGGAGGCGTTGAGCACCATCTGCCCCAGCCCCACGGTCGCCGCCACCATCTCGGCAACCACCAGCGTGGTCCAGCCAAAGCCGATGGCGATGCGCAGGCCCACCAGAATCTCGGGCAGCGCGGCCGGCACGATCACATGCCGCACCAGCTGCCAGCGGCTGGCACCCAGCGACAGGGCCGCATTGATCTGCTCCACGCTGGCGCTGCGCACGCCGGCCTTGGCCGCCAGCGCAATCGGCGCAAAGCAGGCCAGGTAGATCAACAGAATCTTGGACGCCTCGTCGATGCCCAGCCAGATCACGATCAACGGCAGGTAGGCCAGCGGCGGCAGCGGCCGGTAGAACTCGATGGGCGGGTCGAACACACCGCGCGCCACGCGGCTCACGCCCATGGCAATGCCCACCGGCACCGCCGTCACCACCGCCAGCGCAAACGCGCCGAACACGCGGATCGCACTCCACTGCAGGTGTTTCCACAGCGGCTCGCCGCCCTGGATGTTGCCGCGCCAGGCATCGCCGAAGGCGCGCAGCACGGCCTCGGGTGCAGGCAGGAACAGCGGAGGTACCCAGCCGCGGTGCGTGGCCAGCCACCACAGCGCCACCAGCGCAGCCACGGTGGCGGCACTGATGGCCCGGCTGGGCCCGCTGCCGGGCAGCCGAAAGGGCGCGACGGCACGTGGCAGCGGCGGCGTGGCGGGCTCCACCGGCACCGCGGCCCCCGGCGCATCACGGCCTCTGCCCGGTATCACCAGGATCTGGCTCATCGCGTCAGGCACCGGCGGGCTCCCCCTGGGTCACGCTGGGCGCGATCCAGTCCAGCACGCGCTCGCGCCAGGCGATGAATTGCGCGTCCGACTTCACCGCGCGCGCAGGCCGGCCCGCCAGGTGCTCGCGGTTGAAGCCCAGCGCATGCTGCTGGGCGATGCGGCCCGGGCGCGGCGTCATCACGATGAGGCGCGAGGCCAGGAACAGCGCCTCCTCCACGTCGTGGGTGATGAAGAAAATGGTCTTGCCCGTGCGCTGCCACAGCTGCAGCACCAGCTCCTGCAGCGACTCGCGCGTGAATGCGTCGAGCGCGCCCAGCGGCTCGTCCATCAGCAACACATCGGGGTCGCTGGCCAGGGCGCGGGCCATGCCCACGCGCTGCTGCATGCCACCCGAGAGCTGCCACACGGGGGCCTGGGCAAACGCCTCGAGCCCGACCAGGGCCAGCTTCTCGGTGGCCAGGCGGCGCCGCTTCTCGCGCGCCACACCGCGCAGGCGCAGGCCCAGCGCCACGTTGTCCACCACATTGAGCCAGGGCATGAGCGCATGCTTCTGGAAAACCACGCCGCGCTCCGCACCCGGCCCGGCCACCTCGCGCCCGTTGAGCGTGATGCGGCCCGACGAGGCCTCGGTAAAGCCTGCGATGCAGTTGAGCAGCGTGGTCTTGCCGCAGCCCGAGGCACCGAGCGCCACCACCAGCTCGCCGCGGGCGATGTCGAGGTCCACGTCCTGCAGCGCGAGCACCGGCGATGCGCCCGCGTAGCGCACATTCAGGCCGCGTATGCGCAGACCGGATGCGCTGTCGTCGTCACTTGGCACGCCGGACCCAGGCCGGGTTCACGCCCGCGGCATAGTCGGGCAGCACGTTCTGGATGGTGCCCTGCTCCTTCAGGAAAGCCGCCGTGGCCGCCAGCGATTTCGCCACGCCCGAATCCTTGCCGCCGCCCAGCCATTGGTTCGATGCCTGCTCGGTGGGCGGCACGAAGGCATACAGCGCCAGGCTGGCGGGCACAGTGGACACCTCGGCCCCGCTCCACTTGCCCACGGCCTTCACCTCGGCCGAATCGGCGTTCCACGCAGCCTTGTTGCCGGTGTAGGCCTTGTCGGCGTCGGCCAGCACCTGCACGAACTGCGCGAGGAAGGCGTCGTGCTCCTTGGCGAAGGCCTTGGTCACCGCCAGGCCGTCGAAGGTCGCCTTGCCGGTTTTCGCCGCGATCTGCCCCGAGGTCACGATAACCTTGCCATTGCCCTTGGCCTTGGCCAGCACCGGGTCCCAGACGAAGGTGGCGTCGATGTCGCCGCGCTCCCAGGCAGCCAGGATCTCGGGCGGGCGCAGGTTCACGATCTGCACGGTCTTGGGATCGACCCCTGCGTCCTGCAGCGCCACCAGCGCATGGAAGTGCGTGGTCGAAACGAAGGGCAGGCCGATCTTCTTGCCCTTCAGATCCGCCAGGCTGTTGACACCAGAACCGTTTCGCGCCACCAGGGCCTCGGCATCGTGGATGTTGTCCAGCACCCAGAACACCTCGATGGGCACGCCCTGCGACAGCGCCGAGGCGATCGGCGACGAGCCCGCCTCGCCGATGTGGATGGCGCCCGAGGCCAGCGCACGCACCACCTCGGCGCCGCTGCCCAGCTTGCGGTAGGTGACCTTGTAGCCCGTGCGCTTCTCGACCTCGCGCGTTTCCTGTGCATGGCGCCAGGGCACGACCATGTCCTGGTAGCCGATCACCACCTCGCGGGTCTGCGCAAGGGCGCTGAAGCCCAGCGCCATGCCCACGGCCAGGGCCGCGGCCTGGATGCTGGTTCTGCGTGTCGTTGCCATCGGGACGAATTCCTTTTTCTCTCTCGGGATCTGTGGGAGCAGCCCGGGCATGGGCTGGCATGAGAGAAAAAATTCTAGGCAACAGACCTCGTCGCGCCTTGCACTGCTTTCGCGCTTGGATATGCGAAAAGCGTCTATGCAGGGGTCAGCGGCTTCTGCCGCGATGCGACCACCGCCCCCACCCACAGCGCGCCGGCCGAGAACACCAGCCCGCGCGCCAGGCCGCCGGGACCGTCGGCGATCCAGCCCACCACCGTGGGCCCGATGATCTGCCCCGCCGCGAAGACGATGGTGAAGGCGCTGATGCCGCTGGCCCACAGCGCCTGCGGCAGGTTGTGCCGCACCAGCGCCGTGGTGGAGGCCACCACCGACAGGAACACCGCCCCGAACAGCAGGCCCGAGGCCAGCACCACCGGCCAGGCCGAGGTCAGCGCCGGCAGCACCGTGGCCACGCCCAGCAGGCCGTTGAGCAAAGCCAGCGCCTGCCCACCGCGGCTGCGGTCCAGCAGGCCCGCCCAGAGGCGCGAGGACAGCACCACCGCCAGCCCCAGCAGCGCATAGAACCAGGTCACGGCCGCGCCGCTGGCACCCTGCTCGCGCAGCAGCGCCACCACAAAGGTCATGTAGCCGATATAGCCCACGCCGAACAGGCCATAGCCCAGCAACGCCGGGGCGAAGGCCGCCCAGCGCACACGGCCGTGCTCCGGCTGCGCGGACGCCGCGGCAGCGGGTGCGGCCAATGCCTGCAGCGCGCGTGCCGGCCACAGCAGCACCAGCGTGGCCGCCACGCAGGCCAGCGCCAGCGCCCACCAGGCCCAGGCCCAGGGGTGCGGGCCCGGTGCAGCGGCCAGCACCGCCGGGACCAGCACGGCCGACAGGCTGATGCCCCAGCCCGTGCCGCCGTAGTACAGGCCCAGCAGCAGCCCGCTGCGCCCCGGCTGCTGCGCCCCCAGCCGCGCCGCGAGCAGGCCGCCGCAGACAAACACCAGCGCGCTCGCCACCCCGGCCAGCAGGCGCTGCAGCAGCAGCGGCGCGGCCTCCACGAAAAAGCCGCACAGGCCCATGAACACGGTGGCCAGCACGGAGCCCGCCACCAGCAGCGTGCCCGGCGCCAGGCGGCGCAGCAGCAGCGGTGTGGCCAGCGCACCCAGCAGGTAGCCCAGGGCATTCACCGTGTTCATGGCCCCGGCCAGCGTGTACGACCAGGCCAGGTCCGCGCGCATGGGCGGCAACAGCAGCGCGTACGCAAAGCGCGTGATGCCCAGCGACACCGCCGCCCCCATCGAGAGGGCCACAGCCAGCCACAGGCCATTGCGAAGCAAGGGGGGCGAAGACGGCGCGGGGACAACAGTGCTCATGGCGGCCATTGTGCCGCGCAGGGCCCCGCCGTGCTGGCGCCAAGGAGCGCCTTGGAGATAGCACAAATTACTTGTCCTTGGGGGCGCCGGCCTACTGCAGCCTTCACGGTTTGCGACTAGGCTTGTCCGTCTTTCCCGGCCCCTGCGGCCTCCAACCGACTTGAAAGAAAGCACCACCGCATGTCCACACCTTCGCTCTTCGATCCCATCCAGGTCGGCGACCTGCACCTGGCCAACCGCATCGCCATGGCACCGCTCACGCGCAATCGCGCACCCAACGCCGTGCCGGCCGACATCACGGCCACCTACTACGCCCAGCGCGCCAGCGCCGGCCTGCTGATCACCGAGGCCACGGCCATCAGCCACCAGGGCCAGGGCTACGCCGACGTGCCCGGCCTGTACGGCACCGAGCAGCTCGACGCCTGGAAGAAGGTCACCACCGCCGTGCACGAAGCCGGCGGCAAGATCGTGACCCAGCTGTGGCACGTGGGCCGCATCTCGCACAACGACCTGCAGCCCGATGGCGGCGCACCCGTGGCGCCCTCGGCCCTCATCGCCAAGTCCAAGACCTATCTGATCGACCGCGCCACCGGCAAGGGCAGCTTCGCGCCCACCTCGCAGCCGCGCGCGCTCGACGCCTCCGAGCTGCCCGGCATCGTGCACACCTATGCGGCAGCAGCCCGCAACGCGGTGGAGACCGCCGGCTTCGACGGCGTGGAGATCCACGGCGCCAACGGCTACCTGCTCGACCAGTTCCTCAAGACCGGCGCCAACCAGCGCACCGACGACTACGGCGGCAGCATCGAGAACCGTGCCCGCCTGCTGCTTGAAGCCACGCGCGCCGCGGTCGATGCCGTGGGCGGCGGCAAGGTCGGCATCCGCCTGTCGCCCGTCACGCCGGCCAACGACATCATCGACGCCGACCCGCAGCCCCTGTTCGACTACGTGGTGCGCCAGCTCGCGCCGCTGGGCCTGGCCTACATCCACATCATCGAAGTCGCCACCGGCGGCCCGCGCGAGCTGCCCGACCGCCCCTTTGACTACGCCGCACTCAAGGCTGCCTACCGCGCAGCCGGCGGCAAGGGCGCATGGATGGTGAACAACGCCTACGACCCCGCCCTGGCCGAAAAGGCCGTGGCCGACGGCTCGGCCGACATCGTGGCCTTCGGCAAGCTCTACATCGCCAACCCCGACCGGGTCGAGCGCCTGCGCCAAAAGGCCCCGCTCAACGCCTGGGACCAGAGCACCTTCTACGGCGGCGGCGAGAAGGGCTATACCGACTACCCGACCCTCGCAGCAGCGCAAACGGCCTGAGCGGTCTGTGGTGCGTACGCGCCACCAGCCACCCGAAGAACACGCACGGCTCAGGCCAGTGCCCCCGTGCAAGGGCCGCCCCGCCGCACCGGGGGCGTCCCCCTCCCGAATCGCGCAGCGAGTCGAGAGAGGGGTGAAGGCGCGAAGCGACTCAGGGGGTGCCTAGTCCTATAGGGCTGGGGGCCCGCATCACGATGCGGGTGAACAGGCGGTCGTAGGCCCCGTCGCGGGCTGGGCCCTGCGCCAACGGGTTGGCGTTGGATGCAAACGCCATGTCCATCGCCACCCAATCCTGCGTCTCCAGGTGCGCATGGGCCGCCGGCAGCACCACGGACTCTTCCAGCCGCATGTGCTCCAGGTAGAAGGCCACATAGCGGTGCATGGCCTCTTCGAAGGCGCTCCGCCGCACCTCCCCCAACAGTTCCCAGGCCAGCAGCAGGTGCTGCAGTTCGCGCACGGCGGCCTCGCCCCCGGCATGCTCGCGCTCCAGCCGGGCAATGGCTTCGGCCGCCTCGGGCGCGCGCTCGGCCACGCGCGGGAACAGCCACTGTGATTCCTTGGGGTGGTGCTGGCGCTCGGGAAACTCGTCGATGTAGAACAGCATGGCGCGCATCACGTCGAAGAACGGCGCGGGCGCATCGCCCGGGCCGCGGTCCAGCATCAGCTCCAGCGAGCGCAATACGGCGGCCAGCGAGGCGTGTTCTTCGCGGATGGTCTGCAGGCTGGCATAGGGCATGGCACGGCTCCAGGGGGTGTTTGTTCCAACAGCCCCAAGGGTGCCATGCAGGCCCCGCGTGCCGGCTGACGCAAGTCAACCCTGCCCATGAAAAAGGCCCCGCTCGCCGAAGCGCGCGGGGCCTTGTGCAGACTGCCTGGGGCGGGTCTCAGCGTGCCAGCAGCGGGCGCGAGGCCGCAGGTGCGCGCAGCGATGCATGCTGTTGCGGCGAAGGCTGGGCCACCGGGCCACCGCCGTGGCCGCCATGCGACATCGACTCGGCGAGCTGGAACTGCTGCACCACCTCAGACAGGCGCGCAGCCTGCTCGCGCAGCGACTCGGCCGCGGCGGCGGACTCTGCCCCCAGCGCCGCGTTCTGCTGCGTCATGCGGTCGATCTCGCCCACCGACTGGTTCACCTGGCCGATGCCGCCCGACTGCTCGGTGGCCGCCGCCGTGATCTCGCCGATGATGTCGCCCACGCGCTGCACGCTGGCCACGATCTCCTTCATGGCTGTGCCGGCGTCTTCCACGTGGCGCACGCCGCCGTCCACGGCGGTCACGCTGTTGTGGATCAGCCCCTTGATGTCGCTGGCCGCAGCGGCCGAGCGCTGGGCCAGGCTGCGCACTTCCGAGGCCACCACGGCAAAGCCGCGGCCCTGCTCGCCTGCGCGGGCGGCTTCCACGGCGGCATTGAGCGCCAGGATGTTGGTCTGGAAGGCGATGGAGTCGATCAGGCCGATGATGTCGCCGATCTTGCGGCTCGACGCCGAGATCTCCTGCATGCTGGCCACGGCCTGCTGCACCACCGTGCCGCCGCGCGTGGCGGTGTTCGATGCCGAGGCCGCCAACTGGTTGGCCATCTGCGAGGACGAGGCCGTCTGCTGCACGGTAGAGGTCAGCTGCGACAGCGAGGCCACGGCCTCCTGGGCGTTGCTGGCGGTCTGCTCGGTGCGCTGCGACATGTCCTGGTTGCCCGTGGCGATCTCCTGGCTGGCCGTGGCGATGTTGCCGCTGGCATCGCGCACCTTCGCCACCAGCGAACCCAGGCCCTGCTGCATGTCGCCCAGGGCGCGCTGCAGGTCGGCCACCTCGTCCTTGCCCTCGGCGCGGATGGGCTGCGACAGGTCACCCCCGGCGATCGCCTGGGCCATGCGGCGCGCCTCGGCCAGCGGGTTGCAGATGGAGATCATGTTCAAGAGCGTCAGCGGCACCACCACCGCCACGGTGATCAGCACGGCCAGCACGAAGAGCCACTTGGTCTGCGCAGTGACCCGGCCCTGCTGCTCCACGGCCTTGTCCACATCGGCACGCAGCACCCCATCGAGCTGCTGCATGAGCTTGTCGGCCTGGTCGAACTCGGCCACGGCCTTGCCGCTCATGCGGTTGGCGATGGTGGCCGTGTCGTAGCCGCCGGCCTCGAGCTGGCGCGCCACATGGGCGAACTGCTCGCGGTAGCTGTCCAGGCGCTTGATGATGTCGCGCACCACCGGGTTGTTCGCGTCCTCCGGCCCTTCGAGGAGCTTGTTCGCGAGCTTCTTGGCCTTGTCCTGGCTGGCCAGCCACTTGGCCTGCGCGGCCTTCACGACCTCGGGCTTTTCGTAGCCGATGATCATGTCCTTCTCGAGCTGGCGGATGGTGCCCATCTCGCCGCGCAGCTCGGCCATGTGGCCCACTTCAGCGAACGAGTGGGACATGAAGTCCTCGCTGAGCGCCGCAATGCGGAACATGCCCAGCATGCCGGCCCCTCCGAGCAGGCCCAGCAGGCCCAGCACCACGGCAATGGCCCCGAGCATGCGGAATCGAATGGTGAATTGCCGCATGAGCGCGAAGAGATTCATGATCTGTCTTCCTTTGAATAGGTGTACGTGCTGGTGGCGGACTGCCGGGAAGCCCCTGCATGGCAAAGGCAACCCCGCCCCCGTATCCGCCGGCCTGCAACAAAACGTTGCAGTTTGCCACGTGACTGTGACCATACGCCATACGTGTTTATCACATGCGCCACCGCTTGAGCAAAAGGGCGTTGGCCATCACGCTCACCGAACTGAGCGCCATGGCCGCCCCGGCCACCACCGGACTCAGGTAACCGAGGGCCGCCAGGGGGATGCCGGCCACGTTGTAGGCAAAGGCCCAGAACAGGTTCTGGCGGATCTTCAGCACCGTGCGGTGCGATATGTCGAGCGCCGCGGCCACCAGCCGCGGATCGCCGCGCATCAGCGTGATGCCGGCCGCGTGCATGGCCACATCCGTGCCATTGCCCATGGCCATGCACACATCGGCCGCAGCCAGGGCCGGCGCATCGTTGACGCCATCACCCACCATGGCCACCACATGGCCGCCCTGCTGCTGCAGTGCAGCAACCCGCGCCGCCTTGTCGCCCGGCAACACCTCGGCCATCACCTCGCCGGCGGCAGGGTCGAGACCCAGGCGGCGCGCCATGGCCTCGGCAGCGCCACGGTTGTCGCCTGAGACCATCACGGTGCGGATACCACGGCCCTTCAATGCCGCCAGGGCCTCGCGCGCACCGGGCTTGGGCTCATCGCCAAAAGCCATCAGCGCGCGCAGTGCCAGGCCGCCAGGGGTGCGCTCGGCCACGGCCGAGACCGTGGCGCCCTCGGCCTGCAGGGCCGCAGCGCGATCTGCCAACGGTCCCATGTCCACCCCCAGCTCCTGCATCCAGCGCAGACTGCCCACCAGGTAGCTGGCGCCCCGCACCTCGCCCTCCGTGCCGCGCCCGGGCACGGCACGCACGGCATCGGGGGACAGCAGGGCCAGCTCGCGTTCCTGCGCCGCGCGCACCACGGCACGCGCCAGCGGGTGTTCGCTGCCGCTCTGCACGGCGGCAACCGCCGCCAGGGCCCCGCCCTCTTCCACGCCCGGCACGACTTCAAAGGCGATCAGGCGCGGCTGCCCCACGGTCAGCGTGCCGGTCTTGTCAAAGGCCACCGTGTCCACCTGGTGCGCGCGTTCCAGCGCCTGCGCGTCCTTGATCAGAATGCCGTACTTCGCCGCCACCCCCGTGCCCGCCATGATGGCCGCCGGCGTGGCCAGGCCCAGCGCACAGGGGCAGGCGATCACCAGCACCGCCACGGCATGGATCAGCGCCGCTGCCAGTCCCGCGCCGGCCCACAGCCAGCCCAGCAGGGTGGCCAGCGCAATCGCCAGCACCACAGGCACGAACACGGCCGACACCTTGTCCACCAGGCGCTGCAGCGGCGCCTTGGCGGCCTGCGCATCCTCCACCAGGCGGATGATGTGGGCCAGCACCGTCTCGGCCCCCACCGCCGTCACCGCCATCACGATGCGCCCGTCGCCATTGATGGACCCGCCCGTGAGCGGCGCGCCCACGTCGCGCGCCACGGGCAGGGGCTCGCCGGTCAGCATGGATTCGTCCACTTGCGTGTGGCCCTCGTGCACCGTGCCGTCCACGGGGATGCGCTCGCCCGGGCGCACCACCAGCCGGTCGCCCACCAGCACCTCGGCCACGGGCACATCCACCTCGCCGGCCTTGCCCAGCAGGTGCACGACATCGGGGCGCAACGCATGAAGTGCGCGGATGGCCGCCGTGGTCTGGCGCTTGGCGCGCGCCTCCAGCCACTTGCCCAGCAGCACCAGGGTGACCACCACGGCCGAGGCCTCGAAATACAGGTGCGGGGCGTGGCCTGCATGGGCTGTAAGCCACAGCCACACCGACAGCCCCCAGCCCGCGCTGGTGCCCACGGCCACCAGCAGGTCCATGTTGCCCGACAGGGCCCGTGCGGCATGCCAGCCCGCCTTGTAGAAACGCGCGCCCAGGATGAACTGGACGGGAGTGGCCAGCACGAACTGCAGCCAGGCCGGCAGCATCCAGTGCTGCCCGAACAGGTCGCCCACCATGGGCAGCACCAGCGGGGCCGACAGCGCCAGCCCTACGCCCACGGGCAGAAAGCCCGCCCAGGCAGAGAGGTCTTCGGCCGCCTCGCCCTGCCCCGTGGCCAGCGGCTCATAACCCGCATTGCGCACCGCCCGGCGCAACTGTGCCTCCAGCGCCGCGGCATCGGCTCCCTCGGGCACCGCCATGGCCACGCGCGCCGATTCCGTGGCCAGGTTGACGGCAGCGTCCTCCACGCCGGGCACCTTGCGCAGCGCGCGCTCCACACGGCCCACACAGCTCGCGCAGGTCATGCCGCCAATGCCGAAGTCGAACTGCTGCTGTTGCACTGCAGCAGAAGAGGAAGGAGAAAGGGTCGTCGTGTTCATGGCATGGAAGTTACAGCTTGCCATCATGTCAAGGTCAAGCCCTTGCCCCAGATCAAGTCGGCGCCTTGTCCGATACGGACGCCGGGTGGCCGGTAGTCGAATCCATCCATGACAAGCCCCACACCCCCACGGGCGCGCACCGGCCAGGCCCCAGAGCCGCTGGACCGCGCCGCATTCCGCGAACGCTTTCTGCTCGACTTCCAGGACCCGCGCTTTGCCGACGAGGCCGCCGACGCCCTGGACCGCATCGAGGGCATTGCCTGGCGCAACTACGACGACAACCGCAAGGCGCCGCGCACGCGCAAGGCCGGACCCGGCTATGCCGACCCGGACTACGACCTGTCCGTCGACTGGATCGAGGCCAAGGAGCGCATCGACGCGGCGCGCCAGCGCTGGGCCGATCCGGCCAGCCCCTCGCGCGTGCTGCTGGTCTGCGGTTCGGCCCGCAACGACGGCACCTGCCCCGGCGAGATCTCCAAGAGCTGGCGCATGCTCAACATGGCGCGCGACGTGCTGGCGGCCGAGCACATCGAGGTCGACCTCCTCGACCTGAGCCGCGTCACCTCCGACTACGGGCGCCACATCCACCCCTGCAAGGGCTGCGTCTCCACCGCCATGCCGCTGTGCCACTTTCCGTGCAGCTGCTACCCCAACCACGCCATGCGCCAGACCGGCGACTGGATGAACGAAATCTACGAACGCTGGACCGCCGCGCACGGCGTGATGATCATCACCCCCGTGTACTGGTACCAGTCGCCCAGCCCGCTCAAGCTCATGATCGACCGCCTGGTCTGCGCCGACGGCGGCAACCCCGATCCCACCAGCACCCACGGCAAGAAGTCAGCCGAAGCCAAGGCGCTGGAACTCGCTGGCTGGGGCTATCCCAAGCACCTGGAAGGCCGCACCTATGCCGTGGCCGTGCACGGCGACGTGGCCGGCATCGAGATGTCGCGCCGCGCCCTGTCGGACTGGCTCGACTGGATGGGCTTCCTCGACGCCGGCCAGGCCGCGCGGCTGGACCGCTAAATCGGCTACTACGAAAGCTATGCCCAAAGCCACGAGGTGCTGGACCGGGACCAGGCCATGCAGGCCGAGATCCGCGGCGCGGCCCAGGCCCTGGCGGTGGCCGTGGGCGAGCTGCGCGCAGGCCGGCTCTCGCGCCCCGATGCACACGTGAAGCGCGCCCGGCCCAAATAGGCCTGAAAAAAGGTGGTTCGCACCAAGGTCTTGGCATGGCGCTTGACCTTGCCACCATGTGAAGGTTTACGCTCCCTGCCATCCCATCCACTTTCAGCAAGGAGCCTTCCATGACAGCATCCAGCACCACCAGCCACGACTTCCAGGTCCAGGGCATGACCTGCGGCCACTGCGAGCGCGCCGTGACCCAGGCCGTGCAGGGCGTGGACCCCGATGCCAGCGTGCGCATCGACCGGGCCAGCGGCAGCGTGCACGTGGCGCACAGCAGCGCCGACCGCGCAGCGCTGGCCGCGGCCATCGCCGAAGAAGGCTACGCCGTCACGGCATGAGCAAGACGGCTTGGCCCGTGCCCATCGGCGAGGCCGCGCGCCGCGCCGGGGTTTCGGCGCGCATGGTGCGCCACTACGAATCCCTGGGCCTCGTGGCCGGCGTGGCGCGCACCGACAGCGGCTACCGCCAGTACACCGAGGCCGACGTGCACGGCCTGCGCTTCATCCGCCGCGCGCGCGACCTGGGCTTTTCGATGGAAGAGATCGCCGGACTGCTCGCCCTGTGGCAGGACCGCAGCCGCGCCAGCAGCCAGGTCAAGCGCATCGCGCAGGAGCACATCGCCGACCTGGGCGGCGAATACAAGCTCTTGGCCACCTTCATCGTGCTCGTGGCCGTGCTGCTGGTGCGTCCGTACGGCCTGTTCGGCACCCACGAAATAGAACGTCTGTAAGGCCCGCCATGCGC
>NZ_JBKDTZ010000234.1:0-30693 GCF_046339755.1 Acidovorax sp.
GTGTGACGGCGCTGGCCGAAACCTCGTGGACCTCGGCCTGATCGGCCGTTTGCGGAGCTTTTGATGGCACAGAACTTTCTTGATGATCCCCTCGTTGTCACGACGATCCTGAACCGGGTGTTCAACGACCAATCGCCTTCCTACGCGGTGTACAACAACCAGGTCGCAATGGTCACATCGAACGGCATCCATGCGTTTGCGCTGTCGTTTGGCTCCGGCTTTACCAGCATTACGTAAGACCATTTGTCAAACAAGCTCTTGTGCAATCTAGGTGTGCTTCCGAATACGGGTCTTAAGACCGCGCTGCGGGACTACTTGGTGTCCGTGGGCAAGGCCAATGTCGGCGTCGTGGCCCTGCAGTTGGGCCAGATCCTCTCTGGGCCGGAACACGCCACGGGCGCCCAATCGGCGTTCAATGCGGCCGCTGTGGCATGGAACAAGGAGTTGGTGGATTCCTACAAATACTCGAGCGACCCGTACGGCGTCAGCGCAGGGCACAATCCGCCCGTGACGGGTGTCACCCTTTCGCTGACTTCCGGTGACGATGCGGTATCGCCTGCAGCGGCAGATGAAAGGTTCAAGACCACGGCCGACAAGGACACGATCCTGGCAACCACCGCGGGCTTTCTCTCGACGGCGGATGTGATCGATGGCGCGGAGGGTCTCGATACCCTCAGGGCGGCCCTTGCAGCCGCAAGCAAGGCCGCCCCCGTGCTGCGCAATGTCGAGAAGGTCTACATCACCGCAGGCGCGGGGGCCGAGTTTGGCGCCGGGGATACCGCCGGCCTGCAGGAACTCCGGATCGATGCCGCGCAGGGCCCCGCCACTTTTTCCAACGTAGGCCTGGCCACCAATGCAGGCATCCAGAACTCCCTGGCGGGCGGTGCCTTGACCGTGAACTTCAGCGGTGCCTCGGGCCCCATGGATACGGCCCGCATCACGCTAGCCGATGCCACGGGCAATGACGAGATCATCGTGGCGAACATCGAATCCCTGGTGGTAAGCAGCACAGCCGGCACGGTCTTCGCCACCACGGTCAACCAGGCCAGGATCACAGCTGCACAGGCGGAAAGCATCGTCGTCCTTGGTGACCAGGCTTTGACCGCGACCGTGACTGGTGCCAAGCTGTCCGTGATCGATGCGTCGGTCTTCACTTCGGCGCTGGAGCTCAGGCTGGCAGGTACTCCTGGGGGTGTTTCCATCACTGTCAACGCCGAGGCCCGCCATAAAGTGACCTTGGGCGAAGGAGCCGATGCCTTGTCCATCAAAGGCCTGGCAGGCGCTCTGGCCAAGGACATTGACCTGGGGTCGACGGCCACACTGGCCGCATCGACCATCGAGGTAAGGGGCTTCGCGAGCGGCACCGATGTGATCCGACTGCATGGGACCTCATCGACAGCCAAGGCAGCCCCGAGCGATGCTCAGTTGGCCAGTATGGCAGGGGCAGCCTCGCTGCTGGACGCTGCGTCGCTGGCCGCCACCACCGCAGGCGCCAACAAAGCCATTGCCTTCCGCTATGGTGCCGACACCTACATTCTGGTCAACGATTCCGCCGCAGCGCTCGGCGCCAACGACAGCCTGGTCAAGCTGACCGGCGTGGCGGCGCTGGCCGATGCCGCTTGGGCCTCGGCCTGATGGCCTTTTTTGGAGCTCCGGATGGCACACAACTTTCCCGACGATTCTTTTGTCGCCGCGACGATCCTGAACCTGGCGTTCAACGACCAGTCGCCTTCCTACACCGCCTACAACAACCAGGCAGCCTGGGCTGCAGCGAACGGTATCCGGGCTTTCGCCCTGACCTTCGGTGCGGGCTTTGCCGGGATGACCGAAGACGCTCTGTCCACCAAACTTCTGGGCAATATGGGCGCGCTGCCCAATGCGGGCCTGCAGGCCGCCTTGCGGGACTATCTGGTGTCTGTCGGCAAGGCCAACGTGGGCATCGTGGCCCTTCAACTGGGGCAAATCCTTTCCGGGCTGGAAAACGCCACGGGCGATCAGGCCACGTACGCGGCGGCTGCGGAGCGATGGAATGAGGACATCTTCTCCTCGCACACCTATTCGAACAACCCGGCGAATTTTCCGCCGGCCATGCCGATAGGGGTCGGTCTCGCGGGTGCTACCTTGGCGCTGACCATGGGCGATGACTCCATCTTGCCTACTGCAGCACTGGCCGGGCTCCGGTCGACGGACTATGGGGACACCATCATGGCAACGACTGCGGGCCTGCTGTCCAGTGGTGACTCCATTGATGGCGGTAGAGGGGTTGACGCGCTCAAGGCCACGCTGGCGGCCGATGCGACCGTCGAGCCGATGCTGCAGAACGTCGAGCATGTGTTCCTCCAGGCAGGCGCCCATTCGAAATTCATGGCGACTCAGTCGACCGGCATCACCGAGCTGTGGCGGGAGGCTGCGGCAGGTCCGGCCGAGTTCTACGGCGTGGACCTGGCCACCACCGTCGGCATTCGCAACTCCGGCAGCGGTGGCGCACTGAGCGTGGTCTTTGCAGGCACGGGCGGCAGCGCAGACGCTGCGACGCTGGTGTTCCTGGGTGCCGCTGGCGACGATGAGGTGATCGTGGATGCTGTTGAGAACCTGGGCATCAAGAGCCAGAAGTCCGGCGCAGCCAATACGGTCAAGATCACGGCCAACGCCGCCGAAAAGATCTCCATCCTGGGTGACCAGGCCTTGACGACCACCGTGAAGGGTGCCCATGTCTCGGTGATCGACGCCTCGGCTTTCACGGGCGCGCTGACCCTGGCGTTTGCTACCACAGGCCTGACGGCGGTCTCCATCAGCGGCGGCACGCGTGGTGATGCCTTCACCATCGACGACACATCAGGGGCGCGGGTCGTCGTGGAGGCCGGCCATGGCGCCGACACCATCTCCATCGGCGCCCACAACGCCCATCTGATCTCCCTGGGGGTGGGTGCCGACACGCTGAACATCACCGGCTTGGCCGGCCCTGCGGCCAAGGACATCGATACCGGGACATCGGCCAGCCTGGCGGCTTCGGCCATCGAGGTGCGGGACTTTGCCAGTGGCGCCGACCTGCTCCGGCTGACAGGTGCTGCGTCCACGGCCAAGGCCACCCCTGGCAGCGTGGAACTGGCCCGCATTGCCGCAGCGCCTTCGCTGCTGGAGGCAACGGCCCTGGCCGCCACCACGGCAGGTGCCAGCAAAGCGATTGCCTTCCGCTATGGTGCCGATACCTACATCCTGGTGAACGATGGCGTGGCTGCGCTCGGCGCCAACGACAGCCT
Source organism: Acidovorax sp. (assembly GCF_046339755.1). GTDB lineage: Bacteria > Pseudomonadota > Gammaproteobacteria > Burkholderiales > Burkholderiaceae_C > Acidovorax. The sequence continues at coordinate 3,261 of NZ_JBKDTZ010000234.1, forward strand.
GGTCAAGCTCGCCGGCGTGGCAGCGCTGGCGGACGCGACGTGGGCCATGGCCTGATCGGACGCGAGGGCGATCCTTTCCGCACAGAGCCCGGGCTGGTCGCGTGTTCGTGGTGGCCGTGACCCTTGTGGGCAGACGGCAGTGGTTGGTGTCAAAAAGTTTCTTTGTGACTGCTGCCACACCCTGCTGGCGGGACGCACCTTAGGCTCACAGCGCACATCACAACACTACTCACTGGAGGAACGCATGCCTGTCCAAGTCTCTGGCACCTATGCCGACGTCACCATGCTCAACCGGGCATTCAACGACCAGTCCCCTTCGCACAATGTCTATGTCAACCAGGTGGCGGCGGTCGTGCCCATCGGCATCACGGCCTTTGCCCAGCGGTTCGGTGCCGGCTTTACTGCGCTGACCGAGGATGCGCTGTCCACCAAGCTGCTGATGAACCTGAGCGTGCTGCCCAATGCGGGCTTGCAGACTGCCTTGCGGGACTATCTTGTGTCTGTCGGCAAGGCCAATGTGGGCATCGTTGCACTGCAGTTGGGGCGCATCCTCTCGGGGCTTGAAAACGCCACCGGTGATCTGTCTGTGTATGCGGCGGCCGCGGTGAAGTGGAACGAAGAAGTGACGGCTTCGCATGCGTATTCGAGCAACCCCGCGAATTCCGGGCCGATAGTTCCGCCCGGGCCCGATCTCCCTGTGGGTGTGACGTTGTCTCTCACCGCGGACGTGGACGCCATATCGCCTTTGGCTGCGCAGGCCAAATTCAAGACAACAGCCTATAACGACACCATTGTGGCAACCACCGCCGGCTTCCTGTCCAGCGCCGACTCCATCGATGGCGCAGGCGGGGTCGACACGCTCAGGGCCACGCTGGCCGCTGGTGCGACGGTGGCACCCATGCTGCAGAGTGTGGAGCGGGTGTTCATCCAGGCGGGAGCAAAATCGAAGTTCGGGGTGTCCGGCGCAACCGGCATCACGGAGCTGTGGCGAGAGTCCGCAGCAGGTCCTGCCGAGTTTGACGGCGTAGACCTGGCCACCACCGTCGGTATCCGCAGTATCACTGGCAGCGGCGGGAGCGGCGCACTGACGGTGGTGTTTGCGGGAACCAGCGGTGGCGCAGACACTGCGAACCTGGTGCTCTTCAGGGCTGCTGGCAATGATGAGGTGATCGTGGACGCGGTTGAGAACCTGAACGTCAGGAGCCAGGGGTTCAGTTCCACGGACGGAGCCGCCAATACAGCCAGGATCACCGCCAACGCGGCCGAAAAGATCGTGCTCACCGGCGAACAGGCCTTGAAGACCACCGTGGTGGGCGCCCAGGTCTCGGTGATCGATGCCTCTGCGCTGACCGGCGCGCTGTCGCAAGCCTTTGCCACCACGCAGAAGGCGGTGACCATCACCGGCGGCAGAGGGCCGGACACCTTCGTCATCAACGACGCTTCTGGCGCCCAGGTGATCGTTGCGGCGGGCGAGGGTGGTGACACGATCACCATCGGTGCCGGCAACGCCCACAGGATCACGCTCGGCGGGGGCGTCGATACGCTGAACCTCACCGGCTTGGCGGGTGCCGCCGCCAAGGATCTGGACACCAGTTTCTCCACCGGTCTTGGCTGGTCTGCCATCGTGGTGACCGACTTCGTGAGCGGTACCGACAGGCTGGTGTTGGCGGCCGAGACTGCGACGGCGAAGGCGACACCGACCAGCCTGCAACTGGCTGGCATTTCCGATGCATCGTCCCTGCTGGACGCCACGGCCCTGGCAGCCACCACGGCGGGCGCCAACAAGGCCATTGTCTTTCGTTACGGGGCCGACACCTACATCCTGGTGAACGATGCTGTGGCGACCCTGAACGCCAACGACAGCCTCGTCAAACTGGCCGGTGTGTCGTCATTGGCAGACGCCTCATGGGCCTCGGCCTGATCGGCCCTTTTTCCGGAGCTTTTTGATGGCACAGTACTTTTTCGATGAACCGTACGTCGTCGCTACGATCCTGAACCGGGCGTTCAACGATCAATCCCCTGTGCATGCGGTCTACACCAGACAGGTGGAGATGGCTACGTCGGCCGGGAACACCGCCTACGCCTTGCAGTTTGGCGCGGCTTTCAACGGCTTGTCAGAAGAAATATTGTCCGCCAAGCTCCTGGTCAACCTGGGGGTTTGGCCCAATGCAGGTCTGCACACCGCTTTGACGGATTACTTGGTATCTGTGGGAAAGGCCAACGTAGGTGTCGTGGCCTTGCAGCTGGGGCAGCTCCTGTCAGGCCTGGAAAACGCAACAGGAGATCAGGCCGCGTTCAGCGCAGCCGCCGTGGCGTGGAACAAGGAGGTGGTCGATGCGTACGCCTACTCGTCCAATCCTGCCAATGTCTCCCCTTCGCCCGTTACCAACGCGGTAACTCTGACTGGCATGGCGGTGGTGGAGCATGTGCAGTGAGCTACAGCATGCAATGACCCGGGGACACGATTTGCGGACGCCATGGACGGGTTCCATGGCGCTTCGCCTGGCTGTGCACCATGAACGGCCCAGGCAGCCAGAGGCTCTCAGAACGGATAATGCCGCGCCGTAGTCTGCACCGTGATCCAGCGCAACTCCGTAAACTCCCGCACCCCCGCCATCCCCCCAAACCGCCCCCACCCCGAATTCTTCACCCCGCCAAACGGCATCTGTCCCTCGTCATGCACCGTAGGCCCGTTGACATGGCAGATCCCCGACTCGATGCGCGCGGCCACGTTCCAGGCGCGGGCCACATCGCGGCCGAAGACGGCAGCGGACAGGCCGAACTCGTTGTCGTTGGCACAGGCAATCGCTTCCTCCACGCCCTTCACGCGCACGATGGGTTTCAGGGGGCCGAAGGATTCCTCGCGGTAGATGTCCATCTCGGGCGTCACGTGGTCGATGATGGTGGCTGCCATCAGCGTGTTCTCGCTCTTGCCGCCGCACACCAGCCTGGCGCCCTTGGCCAGGGCGTCGTCGATCAGGGCGTTGCAGCGCTGCACGGTCGCCATGTCCACCACCGAGCCCAGCACCGCCGGGCCCTTGCGCGGGTCGCCCAGCGGCAGGGCCTGGGCGCGTGCTGCGAAGCGGGCGACGAAGTCGTTGGCGATGGCGTCGTCCACCACGATGCGCTCGGTGGACATGCAGATCTGCCCCGAGTTGGCGAACGAGCCGAAGATGGCCGCATCCACGGCCGCGTCCACGTCGGCATCGTCGAGCACCACCAGCGGGGCCTTGCCGCCCAGTTCCAGCACTGTGGGCTTGAGGTACTTGGCGCAGGTCTGCGCGACGATGCGGCCGACCTTGGTCGAGCCCGTGAAGTTCACGCGGCGCACGGCAGGGTGGGCCACGATGGCCTCGACCACCGCACCGGCGTCGGCAGGCGCATTGGTCACGAAGTTCACCACGCCCGGGGGCAGGCCGGCCTCCTGCAGGGCCTCGATGATCAGGCCGTGCGTGGCGGGGCTCAGCTCCGAACCCTTGAGGATCACCGTGTTGCCGCAGGCCAGCGGCGTGGCGATGGCACGCACGCCGAGAATGATGGGCGCGTTCCACGGTGCGATGCCCAGCACCACGCCCGCGGCCTGGCGCACGCCCATGGCCAGGCTGCCGGGCACGTCCGACGGGATCACCTCGCCCGCGATCTGCGTGGTCAGGGCCGCGGCCTCCTGCAGCAGGCCGGCGGCCAGGTGCACGTTGAAGCCGGCCCACAGGCCCGAGGCGCCGGTCTCGGCGGCCATGGCGGCGGCAAAGGCGTCGCCCTTGGCTTCGAGCGCATGCGCGGCCTTGAGCAGCAGCGCACGGCGCGCATTGGGCCCCAGAGCCGACCAGGCGGGGAAGGCCTTGGCCGCGGCATCGGCAGCCGCCTTGGCATCGGCCACCGTGGCAGCCGGGGCCGTAGTGGCCACTGACCCGTCCAGCGGGTTGCGGCGCTCGAAGGTGGCGCCGCCCGTGGCCTGCACGCGCTCGCCGTTGATCAGCATGGAAATGGCAGTCATGGAATCACTCTCCTGAACAACAAGGAAAGAAAAGACAAGAAGAAGAAAAAAAGAGATCAGGCTACGCCGAGGTAGGCCTGCCGCACTGCATCCGATTGCAACAGGCTTGATGCCTCGCCCGAGGCCACGATGCGCCCGCGCTCCAGCACATAGCCGCGCTGCGCCACCTGCAGCGCCTTGCGCACGTTCTGCTCCACCATCAGCACGGTGACGCCCTGGGCCGCGATGCGCTGCACGATGGCCAGCAGCTCGTCCACCATGCGCGGCGCCAGGCCCAGCGAGGGCTCGTCCAGCATCAATAGGCGCGGCCCGCTCATCATGGCGCGGGCCACGGCCACCATCTGCTGCTCGCCGCCGCTCATGGTGCCGGCCAGCTGCTGGGCACGCTCCTTCAGGCGCGGCAAGTCCTCGAAGGCCTGGGCCCGGCGCTCGGCGCGCACGCGCGCCGGCACCAGCCAGCCACCGAGCTCCAGGTTCTCGGTCACCGTCATCTGCGGAAAGAGCTGGCGCCCCTCGGCCACCAGCGCCAGGCCGCGCTGCACGCAGGCGGTCGCGTTCAGGGCCGGCACGGCCTGGCCGTCGAGCAGCACCGTGCCCTGGCGTGGCAGCAGTCCGGCCAGCGCCTTGAGCAGCGTGGTCTTGCCCGCGCCATTGGGGCCCACGATGACCGTGATGCCGGGGGTGGCCTCCAGCGACAGGTCCTGCAGCACCTGGAAGCCGTTGTAGCCCGTGGTCAGGCCCTGCACGGAAAGCTGTGCGCCGCTCATGCCGTCGCTCCTTCGCTGGTGGCAGCCATCTCATCGCCCAGGTAGGCCTCGATCACCTCCGGGTTGCGCACCACCTCGGCCGGCGTGCCGTCGGCAATCTTGCGGCCCTGGTGCAGCACCAGCACGCGCTCCACGTACTTGAGCAGCGTGGTCACCGCATGCTCGATCCAGACCACCGTCAGGCCCCAGTCATCGCGCAGGCGGCGGATGCGCTGGGCCATGGCATCGACCTCGGCCTCGGTCAGGCCGGCGGCCACCTCGTCGAGCAGCAAGAGGCGCGGGCGCGTGCCCAGGGCCATGCCGATCTCCAGCAGGCGCTGCTGCGAGGGTGTCACATCGGCGGCAGGGCGCTCGGCCAGTGCCGACAGGCCCAGCATGGCCAGGATCTCGTCTTCGCTGCGCAGGCCCACGGGCCCCTGGCGGTGGCGGCCTGCGAACTGCATGCCGAAGCGCACGTTGTCGCGCACCGTCATGTCGGGGAACACACGCGGCGTCTGGAAGGTGCGCGCAATGCCGTGCGCCGCATAGCGGTGAGGGCCCTTGCCGGTCAGCTCGTCGGCCCCGCTCACCAGCCGGCCCGAGGTGGGCGGCTGCACCCCCGAGATGGCGTTGAAGAACGTGGTCTTGCCCGCGCCGTTGGGGCCGATGATGCCGATCAGTTCGCCCGCATGCAGCGTGGCGCTCACGCCGTCCACGGCGGTCAGCCCGCCAAAGCGCACGGTCACGGCGTCGATGGTCAAAAGTGCCTCAGACATGGCCCGCCTCCACTGCAGGCGTGGCCGCGCGCTTGCGCTGCCACAGCGTGGCCAGGCCGTTGGGCAGGTACATCACGCACAGGATGAGCAGCAGCCCCAGCACCATCATGTAGCCATAGGGCAGCTGCAGGCGCAGCGTCTCGGCCAGCAGGCTGAAGACGATGGCCGCGAGCACCGGCCCGCCGATGCTGGCCGCGCCGCCGATCAGCGCGATCAGCACCGTCTGGAAGCCGATGAAGGGGCTGAACACGGCGGCCGGCTCGATGTAGGTCCAGCGCACGGCCATGGCCGCGCCCACGGCACCGGCAAAGGCCGCGGTGATGCCGAAGCCCGCGATCTTGGCCAGGCGCGTGTCCACCCCCAGCGTCTGGGCGCGCTGCTCGTCGGCACCGATGCCTGCAAGCGCCAGGCCAAAGCGGCTGCGCTTTACCGCAATCGATGTGCCAATGGCCGCGGCGGCGATCAGCAGCACCGTGAGGTACACCGTCTCGTTGCTGGGCACCACCGTGAGCACGCGGCCCACGGTGCCCGAGACCTGTTTCTCGACAAAGGTCACCGCATGGCGGATCAGCTCCGTCATGCCGAAGGTCAGCACTGCAAAGTAGGTGCCGCGCAGGTGCAGCACGGCCGCGCCCATGACCACGGCCACCACGGCGGCGATCAGCGCGCCGGCCACGATCACCAGCGGCCAGGGCAGGCTGCCCAGCAGCGTGGCGCTGGCATATGCGCCGATGCCGAAGAAGGCCGAGGTGGCCAGCGACAGGTAGCGCGTGGCGCCGCAGAACAGCGACCAGCTGGTGGCCAGCGCGATGTACATCAGGCAACTGAGCAGCACCGAGGCCACGAACTCGGACACCAGCCAGGGCAGGGTGCCGACCACGGCCGTGCCCACCGCGAGCGCGAACCAGGGCTTGTTGGAATGGAGGGATTTCATTTCTTGGAAAAGAGGCCGTTGGGGCGCCAGATGAGCACGCCGATGAACACCGCATAGCTCAGCAGCATCTTGAGAGACGGGCTGCTGAAGTGCATGCCCAGGGCTTCGACCACACCGAGCAGCAGGCCGCCGGCCAGGCTGCCCGCCAGGCTGCCGAAGCCGCCCAGCGTGATAACGATCAGCGCCGTCACGGTGTAGGGCTCGCCCATCGAGGGGGAGATCTCGTAGGTCATCGACAGCAGCGCCCCCGCCACGCCCGACAGGCCCAGGCCAATGCCGAACATCATGGGGTGCAGGCGCCGGGTGTTGATGCCAACCAGTTGCGCCCCGGTGGGCGACTGCATCAGCGCCCGTACGGCCTTGCCCAGCAAGGTCAGCTTGAGCAGCGCGATCAGCGCCGCCGACAGCGCCAGCGCGACGCCGAACAGCACCAGCTTGTTCTCGGTGAAGCGCATGCCCGCCACTTGCACCGGGTCGGCCAGGTACTCGTAGCCGCGCAGGTCGCCGCCCCAGATCACCAGGGCGGTGTTCTGCACCAGGAACATCAGGCCGAAGCCCACCATCAGGCTGCGCGCCTCGAACACGTCCACATTCGGTGCGCGCGCCGCCAGGCGCCGAAAGCACAGCGCATGCACCGCCACGCCCAGCACGAACAGCGCGATGAAGGCAATGGGCATCAGCAGCAGGGGCGACCAGCCCCAGGCCGTGTGTGCCCACCAGGTGATGAAGGCGCCGAGCATCAAAAACTCGCCGTGCGAGATGTTCATGATGCGCATCAGCCCGTACTGCAGGTTCAGGCCCATGGCCACCAGCGCATAGATGCCGCCGGTAATCAGGCCACTGGCGACCAGTTCGGCCCAGGAAGTCAGAGACACTTTGTTATTTCCAGGCTGGTTTCGCGGTGTTCAATTGCGCCGTGGCGCGGTCCTTGGGCCACACGACTTCGAAGTCGCTGCCCTGCCACTGGCTCACGGTGCCGGGGATGGAGGCGTTCTCGCTGCCCGCAAAGCGGATGCCGCCCAGGATGGTCTTGAACTCGTTCTTGGCGATGTGCTCGCGCAGCGCCTTGCGGTCCAGGCCCGCCTTTTCCACGGCCTGCTGCAGGATCTCGAGGCCCGCCCAGGCGTGGCCGCTGGCCCAGCGGTCGGGCTCCTTGCTGAACTTCTTCACGTGGGCGTCGAAATAGGCCTTGGCCTCGGGGCTGGTCTTCACGCTCCACGAACCCATGCCGATCACGCCCTCGGTGTTGGCCTGCATCACGTTCTTGTACAGCTGGAAGGCCGTGCCCACCGAGGCGTAGAAGAACTTGGGGTTCAGCCCCACCTCGCGCGCCTGGCGGCTGGCCAGGATGGTGTCGGGCGGGTAGGTGATGCCGATGAAGGCATCGGGGTTCAGGTCCTTGATGCCGCGCAGCACCGGCGCCAGGTCCTTCACGCCCAGCGGGTAGCTCTTGCGCTCCACCACCTGGATGCTGGTCTTCTTGAGCGCATTGTTCAGTGCCGCGAAGTTCTCCAGGCCGAACAGGTCGTCCATGTAGACGATGGCCACCGACTTCACGCCATTGGCCACCAGCATGTCCACCAGCGCGCCCATCATCTTGTCGGGCTGCTGCAGCAGGGAGAAGAAGTAGGGCAGGTTCATGTCGATCAGCTTGCGCGACAGCGCCGTGGGCGCCAAGAGCGGGTAGCCGAAGCGGTTGGCCAGCGGCGCGATGGCGAAGTTGGCGCCCGAGCCCCAGGGCGGCAGGATCAAATCCACCTTGTCGCTGCCCATGAGCTTTTCGAAGGTGCGCACGCAGGTCTCGGTCTCGCTGCGGTCGTCGTAGCCGATGAGTTCGATGGGGCGCTTGGCGCCCTTGACGGACAGGCCGCCGGCCGCGTTCACCTGCTCGGCCCACAGCAGGTAGTTGGGCTCCTGGCTGACCTGGGCGCACGCGGCCCCGGGGCCCGTGCGGGCACTCGCCTAGCCGCTGCGCACGGGGCCCGACTGGGCCAGCAGGTGGGGCGCGACCGACATGGCGCCCACCGTGGCGGCCATGCCCTTGATCCATTGGCGCTTGGATTGTTGAACCATTTTTCTGTCTCCTCGGATGGGCAGCCCGCGCAGTGCAGGCCGTTGACCGATGGTAGGAAGAAGGGCTTTGGCGCGCTGTGCTGAGCGTGCACAAAACGCTGCTCCCAGCGTGCACGGGCCAGCGGGTTTACCCGGATTTCCGCGCTGCGCAAAGGATTAGCACCCCCACCGATAATCGGGAGAACCCGCCTCTGCACGGGATAAAGCATGGCCCACACCCTGACCGAGGTATCCACCGACACCGTGGCACCGCGCGACCGCCTGCACCTGTGGGGCGACGCGGTGTGGCGCCTCATAGGCGGGCTGGAGTCCGACGCCTTTGGCGACGAGGCCTTCGCGGGCCACATCACCTCGGGCCAGGCGGGTTACGTCAACCTGTGCCAGCTCGACGTGAGCCGCCACCGCGTGGTGCGCACCCCCAGCCTCATCCGCGGCAGCGACCGGGCCTACATCAAGGTGGTGGCGCAGCTCGAAGGGCGCGCCTGCTTCGAGCAGAACGGCCGCCAGGTCTGGCTGTCCCCGGGCGAGTGGAGCGTGTACGACACCACGCGCGCCTACGCCGTGAGCAACCCCGATGCCGTGCGCCAGATGGTGCTGATGATCCCCAAGGAACACCTGCCCGAGCGCAGGATGCGGCTCGACGACCTCATGGTGCAGCGCTTCTCGGGCACCACGGGTGTCTCGCGCCTGGCCTGGGACACCATGCGCGCCGCGTTCACCGAGCTGCCCACCATGTCCGACGCGGCCGCCGACGGCGTGGCCGACGTCATCACCCATCTGGTGCAGCTGTCGCTGCTGGAGCGCAACGGCCAGCACAGCGCCATGTCGCAGCGCGAGGCCCTGCGCGACCGCATCGGCCAGTACATCGACCGCCACCTGGCCGACCCCGACCTCAGCATCGACCGCATCGCCCAGGCGCTCAACTGCAGCCGCAGGCACCTGTACAACGCCATGGCGGACGATGGCGACACGCTGGCCGCCACCATCCAGCAGCGCCGGCTGGAGGCCTGCCTGCGCGAGCTGCGCCACCCCGCGCACACGCACCGCTCGGTGACGGACATCGCCCTGGCCTGGGGCTTTCGCAACAGCGGGCATTTCAGCCGGGTGTTCAAGGCCCACACGGGCTGCAGCCCGAGCGAGTACCGGATGCGGGCTGTGCAGCCACACTGAACAGCAAAGGCCCTTCGGGCCTTTCTTTTTGCATCGCAGCAATTCTTTACATGGGCTTGACGCATTGACTATCTTCGCGAAGGGGTGGCTCCGCACAATGGACGCAACAACCCGGAGCACAGCTTTTCATGCGTCTTTCTTCACCGACCGGTTCCCGCCGCCAAGCACCACCGCGCTGGCCGGTGCTGGCGCTGGCCGCAGCCCTGGCAGGCTGCGCCGGCCTCACGCCGCAGGATGCGCGCCTGCCCGATGCGCCCGTGCCCGCCACCTGGTCCACGGGCAGCAGCACCACCGGCCCCGCCACCTCGCTCGCCCAGTGGTGGCAGCGCCTGGGTGATGCGCAACTGACCGCGCTGGTCGAGCAGGCCCTGGCGGCCAACACCAGCGTGCGCACGGCCCAGGCCGCGCTGCAGCAGGCACGCGCCCAGGTCGATGTGCAGGCCGCAGGGCTCGCACCCCAGGTGGGGGCCTCGGCCTCGGCGCAGCGTAGCCGCTCGGGCAACAGCGGCACGGGCAACAGCTTCCAGCTGGGCTTCGATGCCAGCTGGGAGCCCGATGTGTTCGGCCGTGTGCGTGCCGGCGTGAACGCCAGCGAAGCCGATGCCCGCGCCGCCGAGGCCAGCCTGGCCGACGTGCAGGTGTCGCTGGCGGCCGAGGTGGCCGTCAACTACATCGAGCTGCGCAGCCTGCAGCAGCGCCTGGCCATTGCACAGAGCAACCTGGCCAGCCAGGGCGAGACCCTCCAGATCACGCAGTGGCGCCTGCAGGCGGGGCTGACCACCTCGCTCGTGGCCGAGCAGGCACGCGCCGCATCGGAACAAACCGCTGCGCAGATCCCCGCGCTCGAAGCCAGCCTGGCCCAGTCGCGCCACAGCCTGGCCTTGCTGACCGGGCAGGCGCCGGGCGCGCTCGATGCGCAACTGGCCGCCAGTGCGGCCGTGCCCCTGGCGCCCCACGAACTGGCCATGGCCATCCCCGCCGAAACCCTGCGCCAGCGCGCCGACGTGCGCGCGGCCGAGCAGCGCATCCGCGCCGCACTGTCGCGCGTTTCTCAGGCCGAGGCAGCCCGCTACCCGGACTTCGGCATCAGCGGCTCGGTGGGTCTGCGCGCCCTCACGCTGGGTGCATTGGGTGGCGGCAGTGCGGTGGCGGCATCGCTGCTGGGCAGCGTGTCGTTGCCCCTGCTCGATGGCGGTGCCAACCGGGCCCAGGTGCGCGCGCAGGAGGCCAGCCTGGAGCAGGCACGCATCGCCTACCAGGCGGCAGTGCTGGCGGCGCTCAAGGACGTGGAAGACGCCCTTGTCTCCCTGCGCGGCAACCGCGAGCGCCTGGTGCGCCTCACGTCCGCGGCCGATGCGGCCGGCAATGCCGCCCTGCTGGCCCAGCAGCGCTACCGCAGCGGGCTTATCGACTTCCAGGCGGTGCTGGAAACCCAGCGCACCCTGCTCTCCACGCAGGACGGCGTGGCCACCACGGTGGCCAGCGTGTCTGCCGACCACGTGCGCCTGTACAAGGCGCTGGGCGGCGGCTGGCAGCCGCAGTAGCCGCCTACCGCTTCTCTTTTCATCAGCCACCTGGAGGCCCCGCGCACACCGCGCGGGCACCTGGCAGCCAAAGCCCACCGATCTGTCGCACCGTGCGTGCGCGTGCGGTGCCGGCCCCCTTTTTTTCTGCATTTCACCCGAGGCGATTGATTGCCATGACCGATACCTCCCAGGACTCGCAGCCCCGTACGGCTGCCGCCACCATCGCCGCCAGCCCGTCCCCCGCCGACCTGCAGGCCCTGCTGGGTGGCGAGCCGCCGCGCCGCTGGTACCGGCGCACATCGCTGTGGCTGGGCATGGCAGCCATCGCGCTGGCGGGCGCTGGCTTCTATGCCTGGCAGCAGCACAAGGCCGCCAACGCCGCCCCCGTGTACGTGACCGAAGAAGTGAAGACGGGGGACCTCACGCTCACCGTGGCCGCCAACGGCACGCTGCAGCCCACGCGGCTCGTGACCATCGGCAGCGAACTCTCGGGCACCGTGCGCCAGGTCATGGTGGACGTGAACGACAAGGTGAAGAAGGGCCAGGTGCTGGTGGAGCTCGACACCGCCAAGCTCGACGCCCAGGTGCTGCGCTCGCGCGCCTCGCTGGCCTCTGCCCAGGCGCGCCTGGCGCAGGCCGCGGCCACCACCAAGGAGGCGCAGGCCGCGCTCGGCCGGCTGGAAGAGGTGGCCCGCCTGTCGGGCGGCAAGGTGCCTTCGGCGGCCGAGCTGGACACCGGCCGCGCCACGCTCGACCGGGCCCGCGCCGACGAGGCCAGCGCCCGCGCCACGGTGGACGATGCGCGCGCCGCCCTCTCCACCGACGAGACCAGCCTGTCCAAGGCCTCCATCCGCTCGCCCATCGATGGCGTGGTGCTCACCCGATCGGTGGAGCCGGGCAACGCCGTGGCCGCATCGCTGCAGGCCGTGACGCTGTTCACCGTGGCCGAGGACCTCACGCGCCTGCGCCTGGACGTGAGCGTGGACGAGGCCGATGTGGGCACCCTGCAGGTGGGTCAAAAGGCCAGCTTCACCGTGAGCGCGTATCCCTCGCGCCGCTACCCGGCCCAGGTCACGCGCGTGTCCTTCGGCTCCACCAAGACCGACAACGTGGTCACCTACGTCACCTGGCTGGAGGTGGACAACACCGACATGAGCCTGCGCCCCGGCATGACGGCGGCCTCCACCATCACGTCCACCGAGCGCAAGGACGTGCTGCTGGTGCCCAACACGGCGCTTCGCTTCACGCCCGCACAGGCAGGCGCTCCGGGCTCAGGCGGCGGCAAGCCGCCATCGGCGCAGGGCCAGCAGCAGGGCGGCGGCCTCATGGGGCAGCTCATGCCGCGCATGCCCCGCCCGGGTGGCCAGGGCGGGCGCAGGGCCGGTGCGGGCGGTCCTTCTGCGGACGACGCGGCATCGAAGACGCGCCAGGTCTGGGTGCTCAAGGACGGCACGGCCCAGCCGCTCAAGGTGCGCGTGGGCATCAGCGACGGCCGCATGACCGAGGTGGTGGGCGAGGGCCTCACCTCCGGCATGGCCGTCATCACCGACCAGCGCAGCCGCGGGGCCGCGCGAGGACGGGCGCCATGCCACTGATCCGCCTGCGCGCGGTCACCAAGGTGTACGGCGAAGGCGCGCTCGCCTTCCAGGCCTTGAAGGGCGTGGACCTGGACATCGCCCAGGGCGACTTCGTGGCCATCATGGGCCCCAGTGGCTCGGGCAAGTCCACGGCCATGAACACCCTGGGCTGCCTGGACAGGCCGACCACCGGCGACTACCTGTTCAAGGGCGTGCATGTGGAGGCCCTGCAGTGCGACGAGCGCGCGCGCCTGCGCCGGCGCTTCTTCGGCTTTGTCTTTCAGGGATTCAACCTGCTGGCCCGCACCTCGGCGCAAGAGAATGTGGAGCTGCCCCTGCTGTACCGCGGCGAGCCTGCCGCGGCGCGCCATGCGGCGGCGGCCAAGGCACTGGCGGCCGTGGGCCTCAAGGGCTGGGAGCACCACACGCCGGCCGAACTCTCGGGCGGGCAGCAGCAGCGCGTGGCCATTGCCCGCGCCATCGTCACCGAGCCGGCCGTGCTGCTGGCCGACGAGCCCACCGGCAACCTCGACACGCAGCGCAGCCACGAGATCATGGAACTGCTGTGGCGCCTGAACGCCGACCTGGGCATCACCGTGCTCATGGTCACGCACGAGGGCGACATGGCCGAGTACGCGCGGCGCATCGTGCGCTTCGTCGACGGCGTGGTGGGCAGCGACGAGGTCAATCCTCACCCGCGCGGTCTGGCCGCGCCGGCTGCGGCACTGCAGGCGGGGGGGCACTGATGTTCCTCAGCACCATCCTGCTCGCGCTGCGCTCCATACGGCGCAACCTCATGCGCTCCTTCCTCACGGTGCTGGGCATCGTGATCGGGGTGAGCGCGGTGATCACCATGGTCACGCTGGGCAACGGCGCCACCGTCTCCATCCAGAACCAGATCGCGGGCCTGGGCACCAACCTGCTGCAGGTGCGCCCCGGTCAGCGCATGGGCCCGGGCGGCGGCACGGGTGCGCCGGCCTTCAAGGACACCGACGCCGATGCCATTGCCCAGCAGATCGGCGGCATCCTGGCCGTGGCGCCCGAGTCGCGCGCATCGGCCACCGTGGTGGCGGGCGGGCGCAACTGGTCCACCAGCATCATCGGCAGCACCAATGCCTGGCTGCAGACGGGCAACTGGACGCTGCGCAGCGGCCGCGAGTTCACCAACGACGAGCTGCGCGCCGGCGCTGCCACCTGCGTGATCGGCGAGACCGTGCGGCGCGAGCTCTTCGGCACGCGCGACGCGGTGGGCGAGCAGCTGCGCGTGAAGGCCTTCTCGTGCGAGGTGATCGGCGTGCTGGCCTCCAAGGGCCAGGGCGCCTTCGGCAACGACCAGGACGACACCGTGCTCGTGCCCCTGCGTACCTTGCAGCGCCGCGTCACGGGCAATGTGCGCGTGAACACCCTCTTGGTATCGATGAAGGACGGCAGCGAGCCCGAGCGCGTGAAGGCCAGCCTGACCCAGCTGCTGCGCGAGCTGCGCAAGCTCTCCGACACCGACGAGGACAACTTCAACGTGCTCGACACCAAGCAGCTGGGCGAGGCCCTTTCGGGCACCACCAAGGTCATGACCACCTTGCTCGGCGCCGTGGCGGCGGTGAGCCTGCTGGTGGGCGGCATCGGCATCATGAACATCATGCTCGTGAGCGTGACCGAGCGCACCCGCGAGATCGGGTTGCGCCTGGCCATCGGCGCGCTCGAGCGCGAGGTGCTGCTGCAGTTCCTGATCGAGGCGGTGGTGCTGGCCGCGCTGGGCGGGTTGGTCGGCATCGTGCTGGCCACTGTGGCATCGCTGGGCCTGTCGGTGCTGATGGGCGTGCCCTACCTGTTCAACCCGGGCGTGAACCTGCTGTCCTTCGTGTTCTCGGCCGGCATCGGCGTGGTGTTCGGCTACTTCCCAGCGCGCCGGGCCGCGCGCATGGACCCGATCGACGCACTGCGCCACGAGTGATGCGGCACCGGCGCAGGGCGGCAGACCCGCCGCCCTGCGCCCCAATTTGGTGACGTGCTGCACCGCAGCGAGGCGCTTGGACATCCATCCCTGCAGCTGCCACAGGGGAGAACCCTTCTTCAAAAAGCCGGCACGCATTTTGCTGAACACAGCGTGTCCGCCGGTAAAGCTGCCTGCGGTCCGATAACAACCCCTCCGCTAATGATGGCGGAACACCCGGGCAAGCCATGGCGTTCGCCGCCGCTTGCCTGGAAGTTCCAACCCACGCCCGTGGTTCCGCGGAGGGTGTGCAGTGCCGTGGTACGGCACGGCGCATCCTGTGCCCCTGGTTCCCCGGGTCCTTGCAGGATGAGCAAGCATGATGAAGATCGTTCTCATTGGCCACGGCATGGTCGGCCACAAGTTCCTCGAAAGCCTGGCCGAGACCGGCATGACCGGCGTCGAGGTCACCGTGCTGTGCGAGGAGCCGCGCCCCGCGTACGACCGCGTGCACCTCTCCGCCTTCTTCAGCGGCACCACGGCCGAGCAACTCTCCCTGGTCGAACCCGGCTTCTTCGAGCGCACCGGCTTCACCCTGCGCCTGGCGGCGCGGGCCGCATCGGTGGACCGCCGCATCCGCACCGTGACCACGGTGGACGGCGAGGTGCTGCACTCCGACAAGCTGGTGCTGGCCACCGGCTCCAACCCCTTCGTGCCCCAGGTGCCGGGGCGCGAGCGCGAGCACTGCTTCGTCTACCGCACCATCGAAGACCTGGAGGCCATGCTGGCCTCGGGTGCCAAGTCCAAGACCGGCGTGGTCGTGGGCGGCGGCCTGCTGGGCCTGGAATGCGCCAAGGCGCTGCGCGACATGGGCCTGGAAACCCATGTGGTCGAGTTCGCCCCCCGGCTCATGGCCGTGCAGGTGGACGAGGGCGGCGGCCGCGTGCTGCGCGCCAAGATCGAGGAGTTGGGCGTGCAGGTGCACACCGGCCGCAACACCCGGGAGATCACTGACGGCGCCCGCGCGCGCCACCGCATGGTGTTCGCCGACGGCACCTGGCTGGAGACCGACATGATCGTCTTCTCCGCCGGCATCCGCCCGCGCGACGAACTGGCGCGCCAGAGCCTGCTGGCCATCGGCCCGCGCGGCGGCGTGGCCATCGACAGCGCCTGCCGCACCAGCGACCACGACGTTTACGCCATCGGCGAATGCGCGTCGTGGAACGAGCAGACCTTCGGTCTGGTGGCGCCGGGTTATGACATGGCCCGCGTGGCGGCCCGCCACATCGCCGGCGAGGCCGATGCCGCCTTCGTCGGCGCCGACATGAGCACCAAGCTCAAGCTCATGGGCGTGGACGTGGCCAGCATCGGCGACGCCCATGGCAAGACCCCGCACAGCCGCACCTGCCAGTACGTGGACGAGCGCCGCCAGGTCTACAAGAAGATCGTCATCAGCGAGGACGGAAAGCAATTGCTGGGCGCCGTGCTGATCGGCGACGCCACCGAGTACGGCACGCTGCTGCAGATGGCCCTGAACGGCATCACCTTGCCCGAGGACCCCGAGTTCCTGATCTTTCCCTCCAGCGACGGCAAGGCCAAACCCGGCCTGGGCGTGGATGCCCTGCCCGACACGGCGCAGATCTGCTCGTGCAACAACGTCACCAAGGCAGGCATCTGCGAAGCCGTGGGCAATGGCGCCTGCACCATCGCCGAGATGAAGGCCTGCACCAAGGCCGGCGCCACCTGCGGCGGCTGTGTGCCCCTGGTCACCCAGGTCATGAAGGCCGAGATGGCGCGCCGCGGCATGGCCGTGAACAACCACATCTGCGAGCACTTTGCCTACTCGCGCCAGGAGATCTACCACTTGGTGCGCGTGGGCCAGATCAAGAGTTTCGATGACATGCTGGCCAAACACGGCAAGGGCATGGGCTGCGACATCTGCAAGCCCGTGGCGGCCAGCGTGTTCGCCTCGTGCTGGAACGAGTTCGTGCTCAAGAAGGAGCTCGCCGGCCTGCAGGACAGCAATGACTACTACCTGGGCAACATCCAGAAGGACGGCACCTACTCGGTGGTGCCGCGCATGCCCGGTGGCGAGGTCACGCCCGACGGCCTGATCGCCGTGGGCCAGGTGGCCAAGAAGTACGGCCTGTACACCAAGGTCACCGGCGGTGCGCGGGTGGACATGTTCGGTGCGCGGCTGGAGCAATTGCCGCTGATCTGGGAAGAGCTGATCACCGCCGGCTTCGAGTCCGGCCATGCCTACGGCAAGTCCCTGCGCACCGTCAAGAGCTGCGTGGGTTCGACCTGGTGCCGCTACGGCGTGGGCGACAGCGTGGGCCTGGCCGTGGCGCTGGAGAACCGCTACAAGGGCCTGCGTGCCCCGCACAAGATCAAGTTCGGCGTCTCGGGCTGCACGCGCGAATGCGCCGAGGCGCAGGGCAAGGACATCGGCATCATCGCCACCGACAAGGGTTGGAACCTCTACATCTGCGGCAACGGCGGCATGAAGCCGCGCCATGCCGAGCTGTTCGCCTCCGACCTGGGGAAGGAAGACCTGGTGCGCATGATCGACCGGGTGCTGATGTTCTACGTGCGCACGGCCGACCGGCTGCAGCGCACCAGCACCTGGCGCGAGAACCTGGAGGGTGGCCTCGGCTACCTCAAGGAGGTGTTGCAAAAGGACAGCCTGGGCCTGTGCGCCGAACTCGAAGCGCAGATGCAGCACGTGGTGGCCACCTACCAGTGCGAATGGAAGACGGCCGTGACCGACCCCGAGACGCGCAAGCGCTTCCGCTCGTTCGTGAACAGCGACAAGGCCGACGAGAACGTGCTCTTCGTCGAGGAACGCGGCCAGATCCGCCCGGCGCGCGCCGACGAACGCAGCCCAGCCAAGATCATCCCCATCCGCCAGGCCGCTTGAAGACGAAGGACGAGACCACCATGAGCGCACTTCCCACGAACAGCCGCACCGACTCCCTCGCCTGGACCGATATCTGCGCGGTCGACGACATCCTGCCCAGCACCGGCGTCTGCGCGCTGGTGGCCGACCGCCATGTGGCCGTGTTCCGCACCGGCAGCGACCAGTTCTTCGCCATCGACAACGTGGACCCCAAGTCCGGCGCCAGCGTGCTCTCGCGCGGTTTGATCGGCAACCTGGGCGAGCGCGTCGTGGTCGCCTCGCCGCTGTACAAGAACCATTTCGACCTGCGCACCGGCGAATGCCTGGAGGCACCCGAGCATTCCGTGCAGGCGCACAGCGTGCGTGTCGAGGGCGGGCGCATCAACGTGGCCGTCGCTTGAATGCTGCTGCAGGGGCCGGGCGGGGTTAGCATCTGCGTATCCTGAATCCCGGAGTCCCTGCATGCCTGACCTGGCCGCCGCGCCCCTGTCCGTTTCCAGCTTCGTGCTGCGCTCGCGCCCGCTCGAGATCGACGCGGTGCGCCACCTGGCCAGCCGTGCTGCGCTGGTGGACGTGGTCGGGCAGTTGATCGAAGGCCTGCAGCGCGAGCGCGGTGTCTCGGGCGTCTACCTGGCCTCCAAGGGCCAGCGCTTTGCCGACCTGCGTGGCCGCACCGTGCAGGAGGTCGTGGCGCTGGAGGCCAAGCTGCGCTCAGAGTTCGCCCAGCATGTCGAGCCCGCGCAGGGCGCCACTGCCAAGGCCCTGTCGCTGATGGCCTGGGCGCTGCTGGGCCTGGACGCGCTGCCCGCGCTGCGCAGCCAGATCGACAAGCAGGCCATGGCGGCCCATGACTCCATAGCCGCGTTCAGCCACCTCATCGCGGGGTTGATCGAACTGGTCTTCCATGTGGCCGATGCCGCCGGCCTGCCCAGCGTCTCGCGCCAGCTCGTGGCCCTGGTGCACCTGGTGCAGGCGCAGGAAGAGGCGGGGCAGGAGCGGGCCATGGGTGCGCTGCTCTTCGCCTCCGGCCAGGGCAGCGATGCGCATCAACAGCGCGTGCTGCACCTGATCGATGCGCAGGAGCGCAGCCTGGGCGCGTTTGCCGAGTTTGCCGATCCGGCCCTGCGTGCCCGCTGGGAACAACTGCAGCTGGCACCTGGCACCGCCCAGCTGGAGCGCCTGCGCCGCACCCTGGGCGTGGCCCGGCCGGGTGCCGCGCTGGACAGCAATCTGAGCGACACCTGGTTCGAGGTCTGCTCCGAGCGCATCACCGCGCTGTGGCAGTTGCAGGTGGATCTGGTGCAGCGCCTGCGCGAAGACTGCGCGGCCCACATCGTGCAGGCCCAGCAGGACCTGCAGGACTCCAAGGGCCTGCTGCGCGGCCTGCGTGACAACCCGCCGCAGCGCACGCACGCGGTGGACCGCTTCTTCGACATCGCCATCGCGCCGACAGCGGTGGAGCCGCCTTCAGCGGGCGCGCAGGGCTCCGAATCGGCCTCGCTGCTGCAGTTGCTGCAGGCCCAGTCGGCACGCATGGCCAGCATGGAGGCCGAGCTCGAAGCGGCCCGCCGCACGCTCAACGAGCGCAAGGTGATCGAGCGCGCCAAGGGCGTGCTGATGGCCCGCCTGGGCATGAACGAGGAAGTCGCCTTCCGCGTGCTGCAAAAGACCTCGATGGACCAGAACCGCCGCCTGCTCGACGTGGCCGAGGCCACGCTGTCCCTGCCGGACCTCGCGTTCGCACACCCCGAGCGCAAGGGCGATAAACCTGTTTGATCCTAGGTACACAGACGCCGGGAGGCGGTGTCCGAGTTCCTGTACGACCTGCAATCGCCCGGCGTGCAGTTCCATCGTCTGCGTGCGCCACCGCTGGTGGAGCGCAATCCGGTGCGGTTCTGGCAGACCGTGTCATGCCTGCTGGGGCTGGCGGTGTAGGTGCTGTTGGGAATGCGCGCGTATGAAAATTGAATGAACCCTTGCGGTTCGGCGCGTGAGAGAACTGGAAAAAGCCCTGATGAAGCAAGGCCTTTGACGGGCAGGGGCAAAAGGCATGCGCGGGGTGGAGCGCGGCCGCCAGGCCACGCTCCACTGCGCCGTGTATTGACTTACTGGATGCTCAGCGTGGTGGCCTTGCTGACGGGTTCCACGCGCACCAGGGTGAGCGTGAGCACGCCGTTTTCGAGCTTGGCGCTGCTGGCCGCGGCATCGATGTCGGTGGCCAGTTCCCAGGCGCGCTGCACCTGGCGGGGTGCGCTTTCCACGCTGGACAGGCGCACCACATTGCCTTCGATGGACAGTTGCAGTTGCTCACGGGTCAGGCCGGGCACATCCAGCTGCAAGGTGGTGGCCTTGTCGTCCTGGGTGACGGTCACGCCGGCAGAGCGGGCAGGGGTGGCCGCATTGGCAAAACTGCCCAGCAAAAAGCGCTGCAGTGCGAGGTCGGCAGAGCGGGGGGCGTTGAAGGCGGAACGGCGGGCGACGGGGGCGAAGATCATGAAAAGGACTCCTATACACTGCGCGGCTCTCGACGTGGTCGCCGCATGGACAGAACTTGTGTACGGCCGCAAAGGTTTTCAAGGGGAAAAAGAGCATGAATAAATTGCGGTTCGCGGGCTTGAAATCAGGCGCCGCGGCATTACGTCATACCGCTTTGGCCGCTGCCGCCACACTGGCCTGCACGCTGGCGCCGGTGTCCGCCGGCTGGGCGCAATCCACCGCTGCCGCCGTGCCTGCGGCCACGGGCAAGCCGGTGAAGGTGGCGCTGATCGAAAGCCTCTCGGGCGCGTTCGCCAACACCGGTGAAGCGGTCTACCGCAACATCTACTGGGCCATGGAGCGCGTCAACGCGCGTGGCGGCGTGCCGCTGCCCGGCGGTGCACGGCCGCTGGCGCTGGAGCGCTACGACAGCAAGGGGCAGAACGAAGAGGCCCTGTCGGCCCTGCGCGCGGCCATCGACGATGGCGCGCAGGTGGTGCTGCAGGGCAACTCCTCGGCCACCGCCGCGGTGCTGATCGAGGCCATCAACAAGCACAACGAGCGCGAGCCGAACAAGCGCGTGCTCTTTCTCAACTACTCGGCGGTGGACCCCATCCTCACCAACGAGAAGTGCAGCTTCTGGCACTTCCGCTTCGACGCCCATGCCGACATGCGCATGGCCGCGCTCATGGAAGTGATGCGCGACGACAAGGCCCTCAAAAGCGTCTACCTGATCGGCCAGGACTACAGCTTTGGCCAGGCCGTGCTGCGCGAGGCGAAGAAGCAGCTGTCGGCCCAGCGCCCCGACGTGTCGGTGGTGGGCGAGGAACTGCACCCCGTGGGCCGCGTGAAGGACTTCGCGCCCTACGCCGTGAAGATCAAGGCCAGCGGCGCGCAGGCCGTGGTCACGGGCAACTGGGGCAATGACCTCACGCTCCTGGTGAAGGCCGCGCGCGAGGTGGGCTACGAAGGCAGCTTCTACACCTTCTACGGCAATGCGCTGGGTGCGCCCGCGGCCATTGGCGACGCCGGCATCGGCAAGGTGGTGGCCGTGGCCGACTGGCTGCCCAACGTGCCGGGTGCGCAGAGCGAGGCCTTCTACCAGTCCTTCCGCGAGCGCTTTCCCAAGCCGCAGGACGACTATGTGCACATGCGCATGCAGCTCATGGTGGAGGCGCTGGCCCAGTCCATCGAGCGCGCGGGCAGCACCGACCCCGTGGCCGTGGCGCGGCAGATGGAAAAGGCCAGCGTGCAGCTCTCGGGCCAGGGCGGCAGCATGCGCGCAGCCGACCACCAGTTCCAGCAGGCGCTGGTGGTGGGCGTGATGGACATGAAGGGCGCCATTGGGGTCTAGTTCGACGTCGTAGGCTCGGGCTATGGCTTTCGCGTGGTGCGCCAGATCGCTCCCGCCAAGGCCCAGCAGCCTCACTCTTGCAATATGCAGCGCCCCTGACGGAGGTGCTTGCAGCGTGGCGCTCCACGCCGCGCGGACGAAGGGCCGGAGCGCCTTTTGTCCGCATATCGATATGACAAGTTAGCGCAACGCGCGCTGGCCCGGGGCCACAGAATTTGCGGCATTGATCACCCATGCGCGAATCGCCCCGACCGTGTCCTATGCCCTGTCCCTGCTCGACAAGAGCCCTGTCCCCGAAGGCGCCACCGCGGCCCAGGCCCTGCAGCGCAGCGTAGCGCTGGCGCAGCGCGCCGAGCAGCTGGGCTACCGCCGCTACTGGGTGGCCGAGCACCATGGCAACCCGGGCCTGGCCGGCTCGGCGCCCGAGGTGCTGGTTGCGCACCTGCTGGCGCGCACCACGCGCATCCGCGTGGGCTCGGGCGGCGTCATGCTGCAGCACTACAGCCCTTTCAAGGTGGCCGAGGCCTTCAAGCTGCTGGCCGCGCTGGCCCCGGGCCGCGTGGACCTGGGCGTGGGCAAGGCGCCCGGCGGTCTGCCCCTGTCCACCCGTGCGCTGCAGGCCGCACGCGACCCGGCGCGCAAGGCCGACTTCGCGGCCCAACTGGCCGAGCTCGATGCCTTCGTCGGCAACACCCTTGCGGCCGACCACCCGCTGGCCGGGGCTGTGGCACTGCCAGAGCCGCCGAGCCTGCCCGAGCGCTTTCTGCTCGGTGGCAGCCCCGACAGCGCTGCGCTGGCCGCGCGCCACGGCTGGCAGTTCGTCTATGCCGGCCACTTCAATGGCGACCCGGTGAACATTGAGCGCTCGCTGCAGGTCTACCGCGAGGCTTCGGGCCGCGCGCCGCTGCTGGCGCTGTATGCCCTGGTCGCAGAGACGCAGGAAGAAGCCGAGCGCCTGGTGGGCGCGCTGCGCGTGGTCAAGCTGCACCTGTCCACCGGCCAGAGCGTGAACCTGCCCAATGAAAAAGCCGCTGCCGAATTCGCGCGCCAGGCCGGTGTGAGCGACTACCGCCTCGAAGAAACCCGCCCGCATGTGATCGCGGGCTCGCAGGCCTTTGTGCGCGATGCGCTCGATGCACTGGCCGAGCGCTACGGCATCGATGAGTTCGTGGTCGATACGCCCGTCACCGGCTTCGCCGAGCGCCTGGCCTCGGTGGAACTGCTCGCGGGTGCCCTGCAGACCGCCGAAGCCTGATTGATCCTTGAAGGAAGCACCCCATGAGCAACCCCACCCCCATCCGCTTCGGCCTGATGCTGCACGGCGCAGGCGGCCACATGAATTCGTGGAAGCACCCCGCCGGCCCGGCCGATGCGAGCGTGAACCTGCAGTTCTACATCGACACCGCACGCAAGGCCGAAGCCAACGGCATCGCCTTCGCCTTTGTGGCCGACGGCCTGTTCATCAACGAGAAGTCGATACCGCATTTCCTGAACCGCTTCGAGCCCATATCCATCCTCTCGGCGCTGGCCGTGGCGACCTCGAAGATCGGCCTGGCGGGCACCATCTCCACTTCGTACAGCGACCCGTTCACGGTGGCACGCCAGTTCGCCTCGCTGGACCTCATCAGCAAGGGCCGCGCGGGCTGGAACGTGGTGACCACGCCGCTCGAAGGCACGGCCAGCAACTACAGCCGCCAGCACCCCGACCACGCGCTGCGCTACGAGATCGCCGACGAGTACCTGGAGGTGACCCAAGGCCTGTGGGATAGCTGGGACGAGGATGCCGTGGTGCGCAACCGCGAGACGGGCCAGTTCTTCGACCCGGCCAAGCTGCACACGCTCAACCACAAGGGCCGCTTCTTCCAGGTGGCCGGGCCGCTGAACATCGGGCGTTCGGCCCAGGGCCAGCCCGTGATCTTCCAGGCCGGCTCGTCCGATGCGGGCGTGGGGCTGGCCGGCAAGTACGCCGATGCGGTGTTCACCCATTCGCCCAACCTGGAAGCCACGCGCGCCTTCCTGCGCCAGGTCAAGGCCAGCGCCGTGGCCCAGGGCCGCCAGGGCAGCGATGTGAAGATCTTCCCCGGCATCGGCCCGGTGGTGGGTGCCACGCAGGAGGAAGCCGAAGCCAAGTACCAGGCCATCCGCGAACTGCTCACGGTGGAGGAGGCGCTGGCCTACCTGGGCCGCTACTTCGACCACCACGATTTCAGCCAGTACCCGCTCGACGAACCCTTCCCCGAGCTGGGCGAGATCGGCCGCAACAGCTTTCGCTCCACCACCGACCGCATCAAGGCCGATGCCAGGGAGCGCGGCCTGACGCTGCGCCAGGTGGCCCTGGAGGCCGCCACGCCACGCTCGCAGTTCGTGGGCACAGGCGAGCGCGTGGCCGAAGAGATCATCCGCTGGGTGGACGAAGGCGCGGCCGATGGTTTCATCCTCGGCTTCCCGGTGCTGGCCCAGGGGCTCGACGACTTCGTGACCCATGTCATCCCGGTGCTGGAGGCGCGCGGCCGCTACGAGCGCACCCTGCCCGGCGCCACGCTGCGCGACCACCTGGGCCTGCCGCGCAAGGCCAGCCGCTATGCCGTTGCGCCAGCCCAGGGCGCTGCTGATCGGAAGGTCGCCTGATGGGTGCCGCCTTGTCCGTCGAAAGCGCCCAGGATGTGACGAGGGTCGAAGAGGGCATTGCCGCCTTCATCGGCGAGTTCAAGGCCCTGCGCCAGGACCTGCACCGCCACCCGGAGCTGTCGTTCAAGGAACACCGCACGGCTGCCATCGTGGCCGAGCGCCTGGCCGGCTGGGGCTGCGAGGTCACCACTGGCATCGCCGGCACAGGCGTGGTAGGGCGGCTGGTGCGTGGCAGTGGCAGCGGAAAGTCCCTGGGTATTCGCGCCGACATGGACGCGCTGCCCATCACCGAGGCCACGGGCCTGCCCTATGCCAGCCAAAACGCGGGCGTGATGCATGCCTGCGGGCACGATGGCCACACCACGGTGCTGTTGGCCGCGGCGCGCTTCCTGGCCCAGTCGGGCCGATTCGACGGCACGCTGAACCTGATCTTCCAGCCCGCCGAGGAAAACGGCGGCGGTGCCAACCGCATGATCGCCGATGGGCTGTTCGAGCGCTTTCCCTGCGATGCGGGCTTCGGCCTGCAC
This sequence comes from Acidovorax sp., assembly GCF_046339755.1. Taxonomy (GTDB): domain Bacteria; phylum Pseudomonadota; class Gammaproteobacteria; order Burkholderiales; family Burkholderiaceae_C; genus Acidovorax. The sequence continues at coordinate 27,870 of NZ_JBKDTZ010000234.1, forward strand.
AACTGGCCCTGCGTTGGCGCAGGGAACTTCGGCTGCGTCACCGGGCCGGCCATGGCCTCGGTGGACCAGATCACCATCACTGTGCGCGGCAAGGGCGGCCATGGCGCCGCGCCGCACGAGACGGTGGACCCGGTGGTGGCCAGCGCCCACATCATCACGGCGCTGCAGACCGTGGTCTCGCGCAACGTCGATCCACTGGACATGGGGGTGGTCACGGTGGGCTCGATCCACGGCGGCGCCGCCCCGAACGTGATCCCCGAAAGCGTGGAACTCAAGCTCACGGCGCGGGCCTTCAAGCCCGAGGTGCGCGCCATCCTGCAGGAGCGCATTCCCGCCATCGCCCGCGCCCAGGCCCAGAGCTTTGGCGCCACGGCCGAGTTGCAGTACCGCCCGGGCTACCCCGCAGTGCTGAACCACGAGGCCGAGACGGCGCTGGCCCGCAGCGTGGCGGTGGACACCTTTGGCGCCGCGCGCGTGGACGCTGGCTTTCGCCCGCGCACGGCCAGCGAGGACTTCGCCTTCATGCTGCTCAAACGTCCCGGCAGCTATGTCTTCGTGGGCAATGGCGATGGCGCCTCGCTGCACAGCCCGTACTACGACTTCAACGACGCCATCCTCGCGCCCTCGGCCACCTACTGGGTGCGCCTGGCCGAGCGCTTTCTGGCTCCGGCCGTCTGACCCCCTTTTCTTTCTGTTGCCTTGATGGACGCGACAACACCATGAGCGAACGATTCGTCTACACCACCCCGCTGGATCCGCTGGCGCGCCCTCTGGTCGAGGAACTGAGCCACGAGTACGAGAGCCGCTACGGGGACTTCTACGAACGCGAGGGCGGGCCGCGCGAGATGGAGAAGTACCCGGCCGAGCTGTTCTCGCCACCCGAGGGCGGCAACTTCGTGCTGCTGCTGCGAAACGGCGAGGCCATTGGCGGCGGTGCCTTCAAGCGCCACCCGGACCCTGGCACGGCCGAGCTCAAGCGCGTATGGGCGCACTCGGCCCTGCGCCGCCAGGGCCTGGCGCGCCGCGTGGTGCAGGAGCTCGAAGCCCAGGCGCTGCGCCAGGGCTATACGCGCATTTACCTGACCACGGGTTTCCGCCAGCCCGAGGCGGTGGCGCTGTACCTGGGCCAGGGCTACAGCGCCCTGTTCGACCCGTCGGCGCCCGAGGGCACCTACCGCTCGCTGCCGTTCGAAAAGATCCTGGTGCAGGCGCCTGCGCTGGCCCGTGCCGCCTGAGTTTCCCATTCCATTCCCACACGCCACGATGTCGACCACCACCACGCTCGATGCCCATGCGCTGCCTGCGGGCCCGGCGCACCATGCGGCACCCCCTGTTGCAGCCGCTGCGGCAGCCCCCACCGCACCGCCCGTCAAAGGCGACTACTCCCACTACAAGGTGGTACCCGCCCGCTACCGGGCACGCACGGTAGGCACCGTGTTCGCCGCGGTGGTCATCGCGCTGGTGCTGTACTCGGTGCTCACCAATCCGCGCTGGGGCTGGGGCATCTTTGCCGAATGGTTCTTTGCCGAGCCGGTGCTGGTGGGCCTGGGCCGCACGCTGCTGCTCACGGCGCTGGGGGCGCTGTTCGGCTTCACGCTGGGCACGGCGCTGGCGCTGGCCCGGGTGTCGCGCTCGCCGCTGCTCGCGGGCCTGTCGTGGACCTTTGTCTGGATCTTCCGCTCCATCCCGGTGATCGTGCTGCTGCTCATCATCAACAACCTCGGGTACCTCTACGAGTCGGTGAGCCTCTCCGTGCCGTTCACGGGCTGGACCTTCTTCTCCTACCCCACCACACAGCTCATCAGCCCCTTCGTGGCGGCGTTGATCGGGCTCACGCTCAACCAGGCGGCCTTCGCCTCGGAGATCGTGCGCGGCGGCATCCTCTCGGTAGACCAGGGGCAGCTCGAGGCGGCGGCTGCGCTGGGCCTGCCACGTCGGCGCCAGGCCTTTCGCATCGTGCTGCCGCAGGCCATGCGCTCCATTTTGCCCAGCGGCTTCAACGACATCATCGGCCTGGCCAAGGGCACGTCCAACGTCTACATCCTGGCGCTGCCCGAGCTGTTCTACACCATCCAGATCATCTACCGGCGCAACCTGGAAGTGATCCCGCTGCTGATGGTGGCCACCGTGTGGTACCTGGTGATCCTCACGGTGCTGTCGGTCATGCAGCACTACATCGAGCGGCACTTCGCCAAGGGCGCGCTGCGCAACCCGCCGCCCTCGCTGTTCACGGCCATCGCGCGGCGATTGGGGTTTGCTCCCAAGGCTGTGCCGCCCGTGGACCAGACTGCTGCTGCTGCCCCACCCCAGGCGGCACCTGCCGGCACCGTGCCGCGCTGGAGCGGCGGCCTCACGCGCGGCGGCGAGGTCACCATCCACGGCGTCTCCAAGCACTACGGCGCGCTGCAGGTGCTCAGGGACGTGACGCTCACCGTGCCGCCCGGCAGCGTGACCGTGGTGCTGGGCCAGTCGGGTTCGGGCAAGTCCACCTTGCTGCGCACCATCAACCACCTGGAGCGCGTGGATGGCGGCTTCATCGCCATCGATGGCGAGCTGATCGGCTACCGCCAGGATGCGGACACCCTGTACGAACTGGGCGAGAAGGACATCCTGCAACGTCGCGTGGACGTGGGCATGGTGTTCCAGAACTTCAACCTGTTCCCCCACCTCACGGTGCTGGAGAACATCATCGAGGCCCCCATCAGCGTGCGCTGCCTGCCGCGCCCCGAGGCCGAGGCCCTGGCGCAGGAGCTGCTGGCCCGCGTGGGCCTGAGCGACAAGGCGCACTGCTACCCGCGCCAGCTCTCGGGCGGCCAGCAGCAGC
>NZ_JBKDTZ010000235.1:0-63807 GCF_046339755.1 Acidovorax sp.
CCTTTGCCGAGGCCGCGCGCGTGCTGCACCTGGCCGCACCCACCGTGAGCCTGCACATGGCCGACCTGGAGGCCCAGGTGGGTGCGCCGCTGCTGCTGCGCAAGCGCGGCGAGGTGCGCGCCACGGGCGTGGGCGAGGCCCTGGTGGAGCGTGCGCGCCGCCTGCTGGCCGATGCCGACGAAACCCTGGCCGTGGTGCAGCGCCAGGTGCAAGGCCTGGCGGGGCGCGTGCGGCTGGGGGCGTCCACCGGCGCCATCGCCCACCTGCTGCCGCAGGCGCTTGAAGTGCTGGGCCAGCAGCACCCGGGCATCGACGTGCAGGTGGCGGTACTGACCTCGCAGGACACCATGGCGCGCCTGGCCGGCGGCACGCTGGACGTGGGCCTGGTGGCGCTGCCGCAGTCCGCCCGGCGGGGTGTACAGGTGGAGCCCTGGCGGCGCGACCCGGTCATGGCCTTTGTGCCCGCGCAGTGGCAGGCCCCGACGCGCGCCACGCCGCACTGGCTGGCGCGCCAGCCGCTCATCCTCAAAGACGAGTGCACCAGCCTGTCGCGCCTGACCGACGAATGGTTCGCAGCGGCAGGCGAGCAGCCCACGGCCCGCATCCAGCTCAACTACAACGACGCCATCAAGAGCCTGGTGGCCGCGGGCTACGGTGCCACGCTGCTGCCGCACGAGGCGGCGGGCAGCACGCCGCCCGACCCGCGCATCACCATGCTGGCACTGCGCCCCGCACTGTGGCGGCCCCTGGGCCTGGCCTACTGCACCGGGGCCCTTGAGAAAGCCACGCAGCACGTGCTGGAAGTCTTGCGAGAGCAGCGCCAGGCGTGAGTGCCCTTCGGCGGGCAGCGCTGGCATGCTTCGAGAGTAGAATTTGAAAGTACTACTGTGGGTGCCGGTATGTCGGAGGGCAAGAGGCGTTCAGGCATCGGAATCTGCTGCCGCAAGCCCCTCGATGGCGCGGAGTCGATGGCCCATGGTTAGGTTTGCCAACACCTGTCGATCTCTTTGCCGGGCCCATTCATGAACCTTGCCGCACCCCTTGCCATTGCCCTGCCCGAGCCTCTTGGCGCGGGAACCCGGGGGACTTGCGCGCCAGGCCGATGCCCCGATGGCGGGGGTGCCGGGGCTTGACTCCCACGACCCCACCCAAAGGCATTCCAGCCCGGACCCTGGGGGGCAGCGCAAGGCTGCGCAAGCCCTTGCACCCCGCTCCCGTGGCGCAGGCGGCCAATCCCCTGGAGGATGCGGCGGCAGAGCGGGCGCCGGTGCTGCAGCGCCTGCGCAAGGCGGGCCTGCGGCCCACGATCGCGCGCATCGGCATCTACCAGGTGATCGCCGGGGCCAAGCCCTTTGGCCTGTCGGCCGACGAGGTGTACCAACGGATGCTGCTGCGCGGCACCCATGCATCGGCGAGCACCGTCTACCGGGTGATCCGGGAGTTTGACGAGCATGGGCTCGTCTCCAGCGTGTGGGACGAGAGCAGAAAGGCCGTCTACCTGGTCAAGCCTGCCGAGCCCCAGTCCAGCGTGCTGCTCATCGGATGCTCGCGCACCGGCCAGTTGGTGGCCATCGATGACGCGGATCTCCATGCGCGCCTGGTTGCCGCTGCCCGGCGCTTCGGCCTGGAGATCGAAGGGCGCGAGCTGCTCGTGCGTGCGTGAGCAGCTGACCCGCTGGACCCTGTGCGATGCAGCACCGGGGAACCCGCCACAGCGTGTGAAGACGCTTACACCGGATTCGGCGCTGGCTGGACCCCGCTGGCAGGCAGGGCGCGCTGCTGGGCCAGGCACAGCAAGAGCCAGGCGGCTTCGGCCAGCACGGCGCCCAGCACATCCGGGGGGAGTGGACCCCCAAGTACACCCGGCTGGAGGCCACGCTGCACACCAGCGCCATGCCGCATGGCGCGTGCCCTGGAGCACGGCGTGCACCAACCATCCGGCCATCAAGGCGGCTGCGCCGGTGTGTCCGCCCGGGAATGGCGCTCTCGAGTTCGTCCAGGTCTCCATTGAATTCGTCAACGGCCCGGTCGATGATGGCCAGGAGATCCTTGTCGGTCATGGGGGGCAGGTCGGGGCGGGGTCGAGGGGCGCGCGGCGCCGTGTCGGCAGGCGGCTTGCGCAAGTGTCCCAATGGAACGCTGCAGGCAAGCGCCGATAATGAGACGCATCCTTAACCCCTACCGCCCGCCAGGCGTTCCATTCTTGTGTTCGATGCATTTGCGGTGATGCTCCGGGAGTCCGCCGAGCTGATTCTCATCCTGGCCTCGCTCGTGGCCTGCCTGCGCTCTGCCCGCGCCGGGCACCTGCTGCGCTGGACGGCGGCCGGTGCCGTGGCGGGCTGCACGCTCGGTGCCGGGCTCAGCCTGTGGCTCATTGCATCGGACATCGACGCGCGCTGGACTGCGGGCCTGACCTTCGTGCTGGCCGTTGGCGTGCTGCTGATGGTGAGCACCATGCTGGTCACCGCCACCTCCATTCGCTCGCGCACGCAGGCGCTGGTGGAGGTGTGGCTCGAACGTCCTTCGGCCCCGCTCGTGATCCTGGGCTTCGCCACCGTGGTGGCCTTTCGCGAGACGCTGGAGGTGGGGCTGTTCCTGCGATCGCAGTGGTTGCGCGCCGAGGGCTTGGACGTGCTCGCCGGCGCCGCGCTGGGCGTGCTCGGCGTGGTGTGCCTGGTCATCGCATCGCGCAAGATCAGCACCCGCATCGGCCTGCTGGCGGCCTTTCGGGTGTCGGCGCTGGTGCTGTCGCTGCTCTCCATCCAGATGATGCTCGGGGCACTGGCGGAGTTCGCGCATGAGTCGGTCGCCGCGGGCGCGGATGCACAACTGCTGGCCTGGGCCCAGCCGGCACTGCCCGAAGGCCGGTGGTACGGATGGATGTGCGCGGCGCTGATGTCCGTGCCCGTGGTCTGCGTGCTGCGCAGCTGGTGGCGAGAGACTTGCGCTTAGCGCAAAACGGAGCGGGCCGCTGCCCTCGCGGCCGTGCAGGCAGCGCGGCCAAAAATGAAACAGGGCCGGCGCTTGCGCGCACGGCCCTGTGTCAAGGGTGCAGGGTGGCGATCAGGCCGTTGCGTCCTTGAGCTTCTTCAGCGCGCGGGTCTTGATCTTCACGCTGGCGGGCTTGGCGGGGAACCAGCGCTCTTCACCGGTGAAGGGGTCCTTGCCGAAGCGCTTCTTCTTGGCGGCCACTTGCTGCAGGCCGATCTTCAACACGCCGGGCAGCGTGAATTCGCCGGAGCCCTTCTTGTGCACGGAGCCCAGGATGGCGGCTTCGAGCGCTGCCAGCACGGCCTTGGTTGCCTTGGGTTCCACGCCCGATTGCTCGGCCAGGTGGGCCACCAGGGTCGTCTTGTTGAAGGCGGCCTTGATGGGCTTGAGCGCTGCAGGCGTTGCTGCTGCGGCGGCGGGTGCAGCCTTCTTGGCTGCCGGTGCTGCGGCCTTCTTGGCAGCAGCAGGCGCTGCCTTCTTGGCCACGGGTGCTGCAGCCTTCTTCGCTGCGGGTGCTGCTGCCTTGGGCGCAGCGGTCTTCTTTGCAGTTGCCATGATGATGATTCTTTGTTTTCGAGAGTTGCAATGGGCCTCCTCGCATATGCAAGGAGGTGCGCGATTTTAGAAGCACTGCGCGCGCGAACGCTATAGGACAAGACCGCAAAACCCCAGCGGCCTTTGCTTGGCGTGATTTTTACAACGGCGGCAATGCGTTTTGTGCACTGTCAGGCGCGCAGAAATGCCGAAGGCGGAATGCCCAGGCGCTTCCTGAACATCGTGGAAAAAGCGCCAGGGCTTTCGTAGCCGAGGTCCAGCGCGACCGTGGTCACCGCATCGCCAAGCGACAGGCGCGACAGGGCCGCGAGCAGGCAGGCCTGCTGGCGCCACTCGCCGAACGACATGCCGGTCTGCAGGCGAAAGAAGCGCGTGAAGCCGCGCTCGCTCCTGTGCAGCTGTTGCGCCCAGTCGGCAGGTGACGCATGCACATCCGGCCGGTGCAGAAAGCGCGCGCACAGGGCCGCCAGCGCCGCGTCGCGCGGCATGGGCGCGAAGAAGGGCAGGGTCGGCGCACGCTGCAGTTCGTGCACGATGAGCTGCACCAGGGCGGCGTCGCGCCCCCGCCGCTCGTACTCGGCCGGCAGGCCGGCCGAGTCCAGCAGCAGCTGGCGCAGCAGGGGCGAGACCTGCCGCACCTCGCACTGCAGGGCCGCCCGCGGTGCGGCGCGCGGCTCGATGTACAGGCTGCGCGTGCTCACGCCCAGCATGCGCACGCGGTGCGGTTTGCCGGCCGGTATCCACACGCCGCAGCTCGGCGGCACGACCCAGGCGCCATCGTCCGTGCCGACTTCCATGCTGCCTGTGGCACCGTAGAGGAACTGCGCGCGCCGGTGGCTGTGCGTGTCGAGCAGGGTGCCCGCGGGGTAGTCGGTGGCAATGGCCAGCAGCGGCCGGTCCACGCCATCGACGGTGCTCAGGGGAATGTTGCGCATGGGCCTGGGCGAGTGGCTGAAATGCAAACATTATTGTCCTGGCTGCGAAAGCGGGCCAGGGCCTTGCGGGCTACGCTGGGGCCTGTGTCTTGTTGCCCTTGGATCTGCGCATGGAGTTCTACCTCGTCCTGGCCGTGTTCGGCACCCTGGCCGGTGTCACCACCGTGCTCTTCGGCTTTGGCGGTGGCTTCGTCGTCGTACCCGTGCTCTACCGCACCCTGGTGCATCTGCATGGTGCGGACAGTGCCGTCGGCCAGTCGGCCATGCAGGTCGCGGTGGCCACCTCCACCTGCGTGATGATCGTCGGCGCGGGCCTGGCCACGCGGCGCCACCACCGCGCCGGCAATGTGGACTGGGTGCAGGTGCGGCCGCTGCTGGCGGCCATTGCGGCGGGTGCGGTGGCGGGTGCAGCGGCCGCCACCGCGCTGCGCAGCGACTGGGTGCGCTGGGCCTTCGTTGCCTACCTGGCGCTCACCATCCTTGACGGCCTGCTGCGCCCGGGCTTCATCCGGCCGCGCGTTGCTGCAGCGGACCAGGCCGCCAAGCCACGGCCCTCCGGCCCGCTGACTGCCGTTCTGGGGCTGGTCATCGGTGCGGTGGCCGCGTTCCTGGGCGTGGGGGGCAGCGTGATGACGGTGCCGCTGATGCGCCGGCGCGGCGCGCCCATGGTGCAGGCCACGGCGGCGGCCAATCCCCTGTCGCTGCCGGTGGCACTGGCCGGCACCGCCACCTACGTGTTGCTGGCCTGGAACCAGTCCGTGCCGCTGGGCGCCTGGCATGCGGGCTTCGTGGACCTCAGGGCCTTTGCGGTGCTGGTCGTGGGCTCGTGGCTCGGCATCCGCCTGGGCGGGCGCTTCGTGGGGCGCCTGCCCGATGGCCTGCACGCCAAGGTCTACCTGGCGCTGCTGACCCTGGTGCTGCTGGCCATGCTCATGCGCTGACGATCACGTCCGCGCGCCGCGGGCTGGCGTGCAGGGCGTGTACGTCCTCCTCGCGGTGGGCGAGCACGGCGCTTTGGTTGATGTAACCCTTGTCGGTGATCTCGCCCGCATCTGCATCGGGCGGCGTGCGCAGCACCAGCGCCCGCGTGGGGCATTGCGACGAGCCCGCGCCTGCCTCGCGCCGCGCACGCATCACGCTGCGCAGGGCCTCTTCCAGCCGCGGCGCATCGCCCGCGCCAGCGGCCGAGGGAAAGACCAGCATGCCCACTTCGTCGCGGTTGTGCCCGGTGAGCACGATGTCCTGCACCAGCGGCGCCAGCTGCGAGACCAGCTCCACCCGCAGCGTGCCCACCGAGACCCAGCTGCCGGTGGACAGCTTGAAATCCTCGGCCACGCGGCCGTTGAACACCACGCCGCGCTCGGGCCGCCCGGCGTCGGCCAGATAGCCTGCGTCGCCGATGCGGTAAAAGCCCTCCTCGTCGAAAGCCGCCTCGGTTTCGCGCGGTGCATTGCGGTAGCCCGGGAACACCGACACGCCCTTGACCCGCATCTCCAGCTTGCCCCCGTTGGGCACCAGCTTGAGCGTGAGGCCCGGCAGCGGCGCGCCGATGCAGCCCGCACCCTGCATGCGCCAGTGGGCCGTGGTGATGGCGGGGGCGGTCTCGGTCGCGCCCCAGGAGGTGGTGAGCCACAGCGGCTGCGTGGGCCGGGCGCGCGCGGCCACGGCTTCGAGCCGCTGCCAGGTGGAGGGCGCGAGCGCCGCCGCTGCGTAGAAGGCCAGGCGCAGGCGCGAGAACACCTCGGCCGCCAGGGCCGGGTCGGATTCGAGCGCGGGCAGCAGCATGTCGAAGCCGCGCGGCACGTTGAACAGCAGCGTCGGCCGAACCTCGCGCAGGTTGCGCAGGGTCTTCTCGATCAGGCCGGGCGCGGGCCGGCCCTCGTCGACGTACAGCGCGCCGCCGTGGCACAGCACCATGTTCAGGTTGTGGTTGCCGCCAAAGGTGTGGCTCCAGGGCAGCCAGTCCACCAGCACGGGCTTTTCGTGGGCCAGGAAGCGCCAGATCTGCGCGATCATCTGCTGGTTGGCGCAGAGCATGCGGTGGGTGTTGATCACCACCTTGGGCTTGCCGGTGGAGCCCGATGTCAGCAGGTACTTGGCATGGGTGTCGGGCGTGATGGCCTCGAAGGCCTGCATCACCGCAGGCGTTTCCCGGCCCGCGAGCAACTGCTCAAAGCCGAGGGCGCCCAGGACTTCCTCTGCGTTGCGGCTGAATACCCGCACCGCGCTGCCGCCATAGCCTGCCAGGGCCGGCGCGTAGGCGCGGGCGTCCGATGCATAGACCAGGGCGGGGTCGAGCGCGGCCAGCATGCTGTGCAGCCGGCCCGGGTCGCGCGAGCGTGCATACGCACTCGACAGCGAGCATGGCGTGCGGCCGATGTGCATGGCGGCCAGCATCAGCACCGCATGGTCCACCGCGTTGTCCGAGAGGATGGCGATGGGGCGCCCTGCGGGCAGGTTCTGGTCCAGCAGCGACTGGGCCACCGCCCCCACGGCCTTGCGCAATTGGGCATAGGTCAACCGGCGCCAGTCCGCGCCATCGTCGGTGCGCTCGGCCAGGGCCAACGCGTCGGGGGTCTCTCGCGCCCAGTGCTCCAGCCACTCGCCCACGCAGCGGGCGTAGGGGCCCAGCGGCTCGGGCGAGTGCAGGGTGAAGGCGCCGCCAGGCAGCGGGGTGTGGACGGTGTTCGGGGGCGCCAGCTCGGCAGGGTCGTCGACGAAATCGGTGGGCATCGTGTTGTCTCTTGTTCTGTGTCAGTCGAGGTGGCCGGACGCCTGCTTGGCGCGCAACAGGTCCAGCAGCAACACGTCGCGCGTGCGCGCCAGGTCCTCGGTGGTGCGCGCGCCCAGTTCTTCGGCCACGCCCTGCGCCACATGCTGCTTCAGGGCATCGGTCATCGCGGGGGCGCCCAGGTCCTGCCACCAGCTTTCGATGGGGCCGCCCAGGTGCGCCAGCACATGGGCCACGCCGCCCGCACCACCTGAGAGGTGCAGGTTCATGAACGGGCCCATCAGCGCCCAGCGCAGGCCGGGGCCGTGGGCGATGGCGGTGTCGATGTCGGCCACCGTGGCCACGCCCTCGTTCACCAGGTGGAAGGCCTCGCGCCACAGCGCCGCCTGCAGCCGGTTGGCGATGTGGCCCTTGATCTCGCGGCGCACCTGGATGGGGCGCTTGCCGATGGCGGTGTAGAAGGCCATGGCGCGCGCAATGGCCTCGGGTGCCGTCTGCTCGCCCCCGCCCACCTCTACCAGCGGAATCAGGTGCGGCGGGTTGAACGGGTGGCCCAGCACCACGCGCCCAGGCGTGGCGCACAGCGCCTGCATGGCCGTGACCGACAGGCCCGAGGAACTCGATGCCAGCAGGGCATGGCCCGGGGCGGCGGCATCGATCTGGCGCAGCAGCTCGGCCTTGAAGTCGGCGCGCTCGGGGCCGCTTTCCTGCACGAAGTCGGCATTGGCCACCGCGTCCTCCAGCCGCTCGTGGAAGGCCAGGCGCGCCAGGCTGGCGCCCGGTGCCAGCCCCTGGCGCTCCAGCGTGGGCCAATGCGCGGCCACGGCCTCGCGCAGGCGCTCCTCGGCGCCGGGCGAGGGGTCGGTGGCGTCCACGTCCAGCCCGCGCGCCAGGAAGTAGGCGGCCCAGCTGGCGCCGATGACGCCGGTGGCCACCACGGCGACGCGCTTCACGGTCGAATCCATGCGGTGGGCTCCTTTCAGGATTCAGCGGTGAAGCCGATCTTCTTGACCAGGGGGCCCCAGCGGTCGAATTCCGCCTGCTGGGAGGCGGCCATCTCGGCGGCGGTGGAGCCCTGGGCGATCAGCCCCACCACGGCCAGGCTGTCGATGACGGACTTTTCCTTGATCGCCGCATTGATGGCGGCATTGGCCGCGGCCACCACCGGGGCGGGTGTCTTGGCCGGCGCATAGAAGCCGAACCATTCCTCGGTGGTCAGCTCGGGGAAGCCCTGCTCGGCAAAGGTCGCGACCTCGGGCGAGAACGGCGAGCGCGCCTTGCCCGAAGTGGCCAGCAGCCGCAGCTTGCCGGCCTTGTGGTTGGGGATGAAGTCGCCGCTCGGTGTCACCATCGCGGCGATCTGGCCGCCCACCACGTCGGTCACGCCGGGCACGGAGCCGCGGTAGGGCACATGCTTCAAGTCCACCCCGTGGTTGATGCCCAGCAGCGCGCCGATGAAGTGCGGCGTGGAGCCTGCGGCCGGCGAGCCGTAGTTGGCCTGGCCCGGGTTGGCCTTGGCCCAGGCGAGGAAGTCCTTTACGTTCTTCACCGAAGCCGGCACCAGCGGCCCCACGGCCAGGCCGTGGTGCATGATGGCTGCGATGGACACGGGCACGAAATCCTTGACCGGGTCGTAGCTGAGCTTGCTGTAGATGTGCGGGTAGATCGAAGTGCAGGAGAACGGCGACAGCGTGAGTACGCTGCCATCGGCTGTGGCCCCGCGCAGGGATTCGAGTGCGATGCGCCCGCCCGCGCCGGGCTTGTTCTCCACCACGCCGGCATTGCGTGTGTAGGCCGAGCCCGCGAGCTTCTCGCCCACGCGCCGGGCCACGCTGTCGCCCGAGCTGCCGGCCGGAAAGCCGTAGAAGATCTTCACCTGCTCGATACCCTGGGCGAAGGCCGCCAGGGGCGAGAGCGAGCCCAGCGCCGCGGCAGCGCCCAGGTGGCCCATGAAGTGGCGGCGGGTGGTGGTGTGGTGGGTCGTCATCGTCTTGTCTCCTCGTTGTGGTCTTGGGATGGTGGGTTCAGCGCGCCGGGTCGGTCAACCCGGGGCAAACTCGGGGCGTGGGCCGCCCTGGCGCGGCAGGCCCATCAGTGCGCGGGCTTCGGCCGGCGTGGCGGGCTCCATGTCCAGCTCGCGGATGATGCGCACGATGCGCTCGGTGAGCTGCACGTTGGTGGCCAGTTCGCCCTGGCGGAAGTACAGGTTGTCCTCCAGCCCCACGCGCGCATGCCCGCCCAGCAGCAGCGCGGCGACGTTGGCTTCGAGCTGCGAGGGGCCGATGCCGCTCACGCAGAACAGGCTGTTTTTGGGCAGCGTGTCCACCATCATCTGCAGGAAGCGTGGCGAGTAGGGCATGGCGTTCTGGAAAGCGCGGTGCACGTTCATCACCAGGTTGATGAAGTGCGGGCCGTCGCCGTCGTGCCCCTCCTCGATCAGCGTGGTGGTGTCCTGCAGGATGTGGGTGGGGCTGAACACCTCCCACTCGGGCTTGATGCCGCGCGCCTTCATGCTGGCGGCCAGCTCGCGGCCTCGGCTGAGCGGCGTGTCCATCAGGATCTCGCGGCCGTCGAAGCTCAGGTTCAGCGTGGTCGCGTCCAGCGTGCACATCTCGGCCCCGGCGTCCATGCCCTTGATGCGCTCTTCCCACGCGATCTCCCAGCGGCCGCCGGGCAGGGGCTTGACCATGTCGCCATGCACGCCACCGCCGGTGGAGTTGTTGAGCACGATGTCGCAGCCCTTGCCGCGGATGCGGCTGTTGATGTCGCGGTAGACGTTGGCATCGCAGGTGGCGCCGTCGTCGGGCCGGCGCGCGTGGATGGCGACCACGCTGGCGCCGGCGTTCCAGCAGCGCTCCACGTCGTCGGCAATCTCGGCCGGCTGGGTGGGCAGGTGGGGGTTTTGCGACTTGTGGGCCATGCCGCCCGTGGGGGCGATGGTGACTATGACTTTGCGCTTGCTCATCGGGGTCCTGGTGGAGAATTGCGGGGTGCTCCGCATTGTTTTTCTGGGCACCTTTCCACTCAGTCATCGCGATGACATTTGGGGGCAGGGTATACGCGGGGCCTGTGTTTTCTTCCGGGAGAAACCCACCTTGCCAGCCCCGTCGGCGCCACCTGCACGTCCTTCCACCACCAGCCTGCTGGCCGCATCGGCCTGGTTTCCCCTGCTCGAAGCGGCGGCGCAGCAGCGCGTGCTCGACGATGTGCGCGAGGTCGAGGTGCCTGCGGGCGGCGCGCTGTGCCGGCGCGGTGACATCCCCGTGCACTGGTTCGGTGCCATCGAAGGCCTGCTCAAGTGGTCCGTGACCTCGGACGACGGGCGCGCCGTGACCCTGGGCGGCCTGTCGGCCGGCAGCTGGTTCGGCGCGGGCACGCTGCTGCGCGCCCTGCCGCGCACGGCCGACATCATCGCCCTGCGCCCCAGCCGCGTGGCGGTGCTGCCGGTGGAGACCTTTGCGTGGCTGCACGCCACGCAGCGCAGCTTCGACCACTTTTTGCTGCGCCAGATCAACGAGCGCATGCACTGGTTCCTGGGCACCTTCACGGCCCACCACCTGCTCGATACCGACAGCCAGGTGGCGCGCGCGCTGGCCGGCCTGGCCCACCCCTTTCTCTACCCCGGCATGGACCGGCACCTGCAGATCTCGCAGGAGGAGATCGCCAACCTCACGGGTGTCTCGCGCCAGCGCTGCAACGCGGCTTTGAAGCGCCTGCAGGAGTCAGGCATCCTGCAGATCGAGTACGGCGGCATCACCGTGCTCGACCTGCCGGGGCTCAGGCGCTACGTCGAATAGACAGGAAGTCCGCAGCCGCCGCGATCACCGCCTCCGGCTGGTCGCGGTGCGGCGAGTGCCCGCACGCCGGCAGTTCCAGCAGCTGCGCACCCGGCACCTTGCGTGCGATGCCGCGGATCTGTTCCAGCGTGCCGTACTCGTCGTCCACCCCCTGGATGGCGAGCACCGGCGCTCGGATGGCGGCGATCTCGGCCTCGATGTTCCATTGCCGAAAGGGCGGGTGCAGCCAGATGCGGTTCCAGCCCCAGAAGGCCGAGTCCGCGTCATCGTGGTAACGGCCGAGCTTCGCGGGCAGGTCGGTGCGCTGGTAGGCATCTCGCGCGATCTCGATGTTGGCGATGGTCACGTCCTCGACGAAGATGTGCGGCGCCATCAGCACCAGGCCGCGCACCGCATCGGGGAAGCGGGCGGCGTACAGCAGCGCGATCGATCCACCGTCGCTGTGGCCCAGCAGCCAGGGCGCCTCGGTGAGGCCGACCGCATCGAAAAACGCCGGCAGCACCTCGTGCGCCTGGCGGTGCATGAAGTCCACGTCCCAGGTCTCATCGGCTTCCCGCGGGGTGGATCGGCCATAGGCCGGGCGCGAGAACACCAGGCCGCGCACGCCCGCCGCGTTGCACAGCCGCTCGGGGAAATCCTTCCACATCGCCACCGAGCCCAGGCCCTCGTGCAGGAAGACCAGCAGCGGGGCCGTGCTGCGCTCGGACGCGATCCACTGGTGCTCGATGCGCACCGTGCGGCCGCGCCAGGTGATGCTGGCGAATTCCGTGGGCCCCTGCGTCACGCGCGGGCCTCTTTCTCGCGCAGGCGAAAGCGCTGGATCTTGCCGGTGGCCGTCTTGGGCAGCTCCTCGATGAACTCGATGAAGCGCGGGTACTTGTAGGCCGCCAGGCGCTCCTTCACGAAAGCCTGCAGCGCCTGCGCGTCCACCTGCTGGCCCGGCTTGAGCACCACGTAGGCCTTGGTCTTGGTCAGGCCCTCGCCGTCCTGCACGCCGATCACGGCCGATTCGAGCACGGCAGGGTGCTGCATCAGGGTGGCCTCCACCTCGAAGGGCGAGACATAGATGCCGCTGACCTTGAGCATGTCGTCGCTGCGGCCGGCATAGGTGTAGTAGCCGTCGGCATCGCGCGTGTACTTGTCACCGCTCTTGGTCCAGCCGCCCTGGAAGGTCTCGCGCGACTTCTCGCGGTTGGCCCAGTACATCAGCGCCGCGCTCGGGCCGCGGATGTACAGGTCGCCCACCTCGCCGTCGGGCACGGGCCGGCCGTCCTCGCCTCGCAGCTCCACCTCGTAGCCCTGCACGGGCTTGCCGGTGGTGCCGTAGCGCACATCGCCCGGGCGGTTGGAGATGAAGATGTGCAGCATCTCGGTGGAGCCGATGCCGTCGATGATCTCGCAGCCGAAGCGCTCCTTGAAGCGCTGGGCGATCTCGCCCGGCAGGGCCTCGCCGGCCGAGGAGCACATGCGCAGCGCCACGGCGTCTCGCGCGGGCAGCGCGGGCGAGGCCAGCATGCCCGCAAAGCCCGTGGGCGCGCCGAAGAACACCGTGGGCCGGTGCTGCGTCCAGCGGCGGAAGGTGGCGTCGGGCGTGGGCCGCTCGGCCATCAGCACCACGGTGGCCCCCACCGAGAGCGGGAAGGTCAGCGCGTTCCCCAGGCCGTAGGCGAAGTACATCTTGGCGGCCGAGAAGCACACGTCGTCCTCGGTCAGGCCGAGCACCGGCTTGCCATAGAGCTCGGCCGTCCACCACAGGTTGGCGTGGGTGTGCACCGTGCCCTTGGGCTTGCCCGTGGAGCCCGAGGAATAGAGCCAGAAGCCCGGGTCGTCCGCCGCGGTACTGACCGGTGCGGCGAGTGGCGCAGCCTGCGCCAGCGCAGCCTCGAAGTCCTGCGCGCCCTCGGGCAGCGGCCCGGTGTGCTGCGAAACCAGCAGGGTGCGCACCTCGTGCGGGGTGCGGCCCATGGCGTCTTGCAGCACGGCCAGCAGCGCCCCCGAGACGATGGCTGCTTGTGCGCGGCTGTGGTCCAGCATGTAGGCGTAGTCGTCGGCCGTGAGCAGGGTGTTCACCGCCACCGGCACCACGCCCGCGTACAGGCAGCCCAGGAAGGCCGCGGGCCAGTCGCTGCTGTCGTGCAGGAGCAGCAGCACGCGCTCTTCGCGGTGCACGCCCGCGTGGGTGAGCGCCGCGGCCAGGCGCCGGGCGCGGTCTTCGAGCGCGCCGTAGGCCAGGCTGCCCCGGTCGTCGATGTAGGCGGTGCGCTGTGCGCGGCCCCGGTTCAGGTCGAACAGGTGCTGGGCAAAATTGAATCGTGGGGGCAGGCCCATGGTGTTGTCTCCTTTGGCCCTCTCGGGTCGGGTGCGCGCTTGGTGCCGCGTCTGTGGTGGTGTGTGGTGTCAGAGGCCCAGCGCCGCCAGCACGCCGGGGCTGGCCTGCACGGCCGTGCGCTGGTGGTAGAAGGCAAGGGCACGCAGACCACCCAGTTCGGCGCCACCGCCCGCGCGGCCCGGGCCGCCGTGCTGCGACATGGGCATCACATTGCCGTGGCCGGTGTGGGTCTGCGCCACATCGGGCGTGACCACATGCACGCGGCCATGGCTGGCGGCCACGGCCAGCGCGGTCTGTGCCAGCGCGGCCTCGTCGCCGCCATAGAGCGAGGTGACCAGCGAGCCCTGGCCGCGGTGTGCCAGCGCCACGGCATGGGCGCTGTCGCGGTAGGGCAGCAGCGTGGCCACGGGGCCGAAGACCTCCACGTCGTGCACCGCCTGCGCCGCATCGGCATCGCGTGCGCCCAGCAACACCGGGCCGATGCAGGCGGCCACGGCGGGGTCGGCATCCAACAGCGGGCGGTCGCGCCCGTCGTGCAGCACCGTGGCCTGCGCTTGCAGCGCGGCCAGGCCTTCGCGCACGGCAGCCAGCTGGGCCCGGCTGACCAGCGCGCCCATGCGCACACCGTCGTTGCGCGGGTTGCCCACGCTGATGCCGGCGAGCTTGGCGGCTATGGCTTCGGCAGCCGCGTCATACACCTCGGCCGGCACCAGAATGCGGCGGATCGCAGTGCATTTCTGGCCCGATTTCACGGTCATCTCGCGCACCACTTCGCGCACCAGCAGGTTGAAGGCCTCGCTGCCCGGCGCCTCACCCGGCAGCAGCAGGGCGCTGTTGAGGCTGTCGGCCTCGATGTTGGCGCGCACCGAGCGCTGGGCTACGGCAGGGTGGGCGCGGATCACGCCCGCCGTCTCGGCCGAGCCGGTGAACGACACCACGTCGAAGGGCTGCAGCTGGTCCATGAGGCCGGCCGAGCTGCCGGCGATGACCGACAGCGCGCCCGCGGGCAGCACACCTGCCTCCACCACATCCTTGACCATGCGCTGGGTGAGCCAGGCGGTGGCCGTGGCGGGCTTGGCGATGACCGGCACGCCCGAGAGCAGGGCGGGCGCGGCCTTTTCCCACAGGCCCCAGGAAGGGAAGTTGAAGGCATTGATGCACAGCGCCACGCCCTGCGTGGGCACCGACAGGTGCTGCGACTGGAATACCGGCTCTTTGCCCAGGCGCACGGCATCGCCGTCGCGCAGCGCGCGCACATCGCCCAGGACATCGCCCCACTTGGCGTACTGGCCCAGGGTGAAGATGGCACCGTCGATGTCCACGGCCGAATCGTTCTTCACCGTGCCGGCATTGGCGGTGGCGATCTCGTAGTAGGCATCGCGGTGGGCCTGCAGCACCTTCACGATGGCCCCCAGCAGCGCGGCGCGCTCGCGGTAGGTCAGCGCGCGCAGGGCAGCGCCCCCCTGCTGGCGCGCAAAGGTGAATGCCTCGGCCAGGTCGAGCCCGGTGGAATCCACGCGCACCAGTTCGTTGCCCAGCACGGGGTCGAACAGTGGGGTGCCCGCGCCCGTGCCGGTCTGCCAGCGGCCGGCGGCGTAGTTGGAGAGAAGTTCGGTCATACAGATAGAGAGATAAAAACGCGGGTCAGTTCTTCGTGAACTGGATCTGGCCCTCAGGAAGCAGGTAGAGCACCAGGGCACGGCCCTGGGCCACGGTGGGCCTGTGGGCGGTTCCCGGGCCATAGACGCACCAGCCCGCGGGCCGGCCATCGAAGGTGGCGCTGCTGCCTTCGATGGGCATGATCAGGTCGATCTCGCCATTCGGATGCGTGTGGTGCGGGCCGGCCAGGTCCTGCATGTCGACGACATCCACCGAGAAGCGGTGCAGCGCGTCCTCGGCCTTGAAGACCCGGCCGTACTTGATGCCGCCGCCCTCGCGCTCGCACAGCCAGCCTTCGGCCACGCCGGTCTGGCAGGCGCTGCGCAGCTGTTCATAGGTGGTGCTGCCTGCGCCGTGGGCGGCGTTGAGCCACTGGTCCAGCGCCGCGTCGAGCGGGCGGCCGTCGATCTGCGCGGTGAGGTCGGCGATCAGGGCGTGGAAGGCTTGTTGGCTGGCGGGGCGGGTCGTCGTCATCGTGGCGGGCTCTCTTGGAAGCTGGCTGGGGCCGGGACATGTGCACGGCCGTTGGCCATTGATGGCCTTGCGGTATCGCATAACGTGCAGTATCTTGCGTGCGACTGAACGATAAACTTCGATGTGACGTTCGTCAAGCACTATAGTGCATATATTTAGGTGGCGCCTCGGAGGGCACAATCCGGTGGTGTGAACAAGGACGCGCATGAATGAGCAAGATGACGCAGTGCTGGCCACTGCGCCCACCGACGGCAATGGCGCTGCCGCGCCAGGCGGTGAGGCCCGCAACCCGCTGCTGACGGCGCTGGGTGAGCGCGTGCGCAACCTGCGCGCGCAGCGTGGGCTCACGCGCAAGGCCGTGGCCCTTGCGGCCGACGTGTCCGAGCGCCACCTGGCCAACCTGGAGTACGGCACGGGCAATGCCTCCATCCTGGTGCTGCAGCAGGTGGCGGGTGCACTCCACTGCTCCCTGGCCGAACTGGTGGGCGACGTCACCACCAGTTCGCCCGAATGGCTGCTGATCCGCGAACTGCTGGAGAACCGCAGCGAGGCCGACCTGCGCCGCGTGCGCATTGCCCTGGGCGAACTGCTGGGCACGGCTTCGGTGGATCCGGCGCGGCACACGCGCATCGCCCTGATCGGCCTGCGCGGCGCGGGCAAATCCACCCTGGGCCAGATGCTGGCGGACGACCTGGAACTGCCCTTCGTGGAACTGAGCCGCGAGATCGAGAAGCTTGCGGGCTGCAGCGTGCGCGAGATCCACGACCTCTATGGCACCAACGCCTACCGCCGCTACGAGCGCCGCGCGCTGGAGGAAACCATCCAGATCTACAGCGAGGTGGTGATCGCCACGCCCGGCGGCATCGTCTCCGACCCCGCCACCTTCAACGAGCTTTTGGCCCACTGCACCACCGTGTGGCTGCAGGCCGCCCCCGAGGAGCACATGGGCCGCGTGGCTGCGCAGGGCGATACCCGCCCCATGGCCGCCAGCAAGGAAGCCATGGACGACCTGCGGCGCATTCTCAACGGGCGCGCGGCCTTCTATTCCAAGGCCGATCTCTCGGTGGACACCAGCGGCAGGAGCCTGACGCAGGCCTTCAATGGATTGCGCACTGTCGCTCGCCAGTCCATGAGCGCATCGTGAGCGCCTGACCCCGCCATCTGCGGGGCAAAGCAGACACACCTTTCGCAACGAAAAAAGCAGTCCAGGCATTGACGCGCCCGTAAACATGCATCATGATGCATGTCATTGAAATCAAAAGCTGCATTATTTTTCTTGTTCTGAGGTTTGCAACCGCCCCCGGCACCACAGGAGACATGCCATGACCGCCACCACCACCAGCGCCCCGGCGCGCGTCGACTACCGCACCGAACCCGGCCAGTTCCGGCACTGGTCGCTCAGCGTCGAGGGCGCCATCGCGCGCCTGTCGCTCAACATCGCCGAAGACGGCGGCATCCGACCCGGCTACACGCTCAAGCTCACCAGCTACGACCTGGGTGTGGACATCGAGCTCAACGACGCGCTCAACCGCGTGCGTTTCGAGCACCCCGGGGTGCGCACCGTGGTCGTCACCAGCGGCAAGGACCGCATCTTCTGCTCGGGCGCCAACATCTTCATGCTGGGCCTGTCCAGCCACGCCTGGAAGGTGAACTTCTGCAAGTTCACCAACGAGACGCGCAACGGCATCGAGGACTCGTCGAAGCACTCGGGCCTCAAGTTCCTCGCCGCCGTCAACGGCGCCTGTGCCGGCGGTGGCTACGAGCTGGCCCTGGCCTGCGACGAGATCCTGCTGGTGGACGACCGCTCGTCCGCCGTCTCCCTGCCCGAGGTACCCCTCTTGGGCGTCCTGCCCGGCACCGGCGGCCTGACCCGCGTGACCGACAAGCGCCATGTGCGGCACGACCTGGCCGACATCTTCTGCACCAGCGTGGAAGGCGTGCGCGGCCAGCGCGCAGTGGAATGGCGCCTGGTGGACGCCGTGGCCAAGCCGGCCCAGTTCGCCGCCGCCGTGCAGGACCGCGCCGTGCAGCTCGCCGCGGGCAGCGACCGCCCGGCCGGCGCCAAGGGCGTGGCCCTGACCCGCCTGGAGCGCGAGGACGGCGCCGACAGCCTGGGCTACTCGCACGTGCAGGTGCAGATCGACCGCGCCAAGCGCACTGCGACGATCACCGTGAAGGCCCCCACGGGCGCACAGCCCGCGGACATCGCCGCCATCGAGGCGGCCGGCACGGCCTGGTGGCCGCTGGCCCTGGCGCGCGAACTGGACGACGCCATCCTCAACCTGCGCACCAACGAGCTCGACATCGGCACCTGGCTGCTCAAGACCGAGGGCGATGCCAAGGCCGTGCTCGCTTCCGACGCCGTGATGCTGGCGCACAAGGACCACTGGCTGGTCCGCGAAACCATCGGCGCGCTGCGCCGCGCACTGGCGCGGCTCGATGTGTCCTCGCGCACGTTGTTCGCCGTGGTGCAGGAGGGTTCGTGCTTCGCCGGCACCCTGGCCGAGCTGGCCTTCGCCGCCGACCGCAGCTACATGCTGGCCCTGCCCGACGATGCCGAGCGCGCGCCGAAACTGGTGCTCAACGAATTCAACTTCGGCTTCTTACCCATGGTCAACGACCAGAGCCGCCTGCAGCGCCGCTTCTACGAAGAGGCCGCGCCGCTCGACGCCGCACGCGCTGCGGCGGGCAAGCCGCTCGACGCCGACGAGGCCCTGGCCCTGGGTCTGGTCACCGCCGCACCCGACGACATCGACTGGGACGACGAGCTGCGCATGGCCACCGAGGAGCGCGCCGCCATGTCGCCCGACGCCCTGACCGGCCTGGAAGCCAACCTGCGCTTTGCCAGCAAGGAGAACATGGCCACGCGCATCTTCGGCCGGCTCACCGCCTGGCAGACCTGGATCTTCAACCGCCCCAACGCCGTGGGCGACAAGGGCGCGCTCAAGGTCTACGGCACCGGTGAAAAAGCTGGCTTTGACCTGAACCGCGTCTGATCCCGCCGCCCGAACCATCCAAGGAGACCTCCATGAGCACGATCAACTACAGCGAGAAGATCCCCAACAACGTCAACCTCGGCGAAGACCGCACGCTGCAGCGCGCGCTCGAAGGCTGGCAGCCCAACTTCATCAACTGGTGGGACGACGTGGGCCCCGAGGGCTCGACCAACCACGAGGTCTACCTGCGCACCGCCGTGAGCGTGGATCCGCAGGGCTGGGCCCAGTTCGGCCATGTGAAGATGCGCGACTACCGCTGGGGCATCTTCCTGAACCCGGGCGATGCCAACCGCGAGATCCACTTCGGCGACCACAAGGGCGAGAAGGCCTGGCAGGACGTGCCCGGCGAGCACCGCGCCAACCTGCGCCGCATCATCGTCACGCAGGGCGACACCGAGCCCGCCTCGGTCGAGCAGCAGCGCCACCTGGGCCTCACGGCGCCCAGCATGTACGACCTGCGCAACCTGTTCCAGATCAACGTGGAAGAGGGCCGCCACCTCTGGGCCATGGTCTACCTGCTGCACAAGCACTTCGGCCGCGACGGCCGCGAAGAGGCCGAGGCCCTGCTGCAGCGCACCTCGGGCGACGAGAACAACCCGCGCATCCTGGGGGCCTTCAACGAGGCCACACCCGACTGGCTGGCGTTCTTCATGTTCACCTATTTCACGGACCGCGACGGCAAGTTCCAGCTCTCGGCCCTGGCCGAAAGCGCCTTCGACCCGCTGGCGCGCACCACCAAGTTCATGCTGACGGAAGAGGCGCACCACATGTTCGTGGGCGAGAGCGGCGTCTCGCGCGTGCTCACGCGCACCGCCCAGGTCATGAACGAGCTCAAGACCGACGACCCGCAGAAGATCCGCGCCGCTGGCGCCATCGACCTGGGCACGGTGCAGCGCTACCTGAACTTCCACTACAGCGTCACCATCGACCTGTTCGGTGCCGACCAGTCGAGCAACGCCGCCATCTTCTACAGCTCGGGCCTCAAGGGCCGCTACGAGGAAGGCAAGCGCACCGACGACCATGTGCTCAAGGGCCAGACCTACAAGGTGCTGGAGGTCCGTGACGGCCAGCTCGTCGAGAAGGAAGTGCCCATGCTCAACGCCCTGAACGAGGTGCTGCGCGACGACTTCATCAAAGACTCCGTCGCCGGCGTGGGCCGCTGGAACAAGGTGCTGGAGAAGGCCGGCATCCCTACCCGCCTGGTGGTGCCGCACAAGGCCTTCAACCGCCAGATCGGCGCGCTCGCCGGCATCAAGATGTCGCCCGAAGGCCGCGTGGTCAACGAGATGGAGTGGGCCGCCAAGAAGGACGAATGGCTGCCCAGCGCCGAGGACTTCGCCTTTGTCGCATCGCTGATGGGCCGCGTGGTCGAGCCCGGAAAGTTCGCCGGCTGGATCGCCCCGCCGGTGATGGGCATCAACCGCCAGCCGGTCGACTTCGAGTACGTGCGTTTCGGCTGATGGACAAAGCAGTGCCCTCGGCGTATGAACGAGGGCAGCAGGGATGGCGGCCGGCCCCACGAGCATTGCAGGCCCCATCCCGCCCCCCGCACCTGCGGGGGTGACACAGGAGAACAATATGGACATGGCCGTTGAAGCCGGGGTCATCAAGCAGCATTTGATCGACCCGGAAATCTGCATCCGCTGCAACACCTGCGAGGCGACCTGCCCCGTCAACGCGATCACGCACGACGACAACAACTACGTCGTGCGAGCCGACGTCTGCAATGGCTGCATGGCCTGCATCTCGCCGTGCCCCACCGGCTCCATCGATAACTGGCGCACCATGCCGCTGGTGCGCGCCTATTCGATCGAAGAGCAGCTGACCTGGGAGTCGCTGCCCGCCGAGCTCAGCCCAGAGGAGCTGGCTGCGGCAGGCACCGATGCCGGGGAAGGGGACGCACCTGCAGCGGCACCTGTGGCCGTAGCCACCGCCGAACCCGGGGTGCAGCCACAGCCGCCCCTGCACCGCGGTGCCACCGTGCCGCCCTGGTCGGCGGCGCATGCCTACACCAACCTCTACCCGCCCAAGTCACCCACCACGGCCACGGTGGTCGGCAACTTCAACTGCACCGAGGCGGGTTTCGAAAGCGAGACCCACCACGTGGTGCTGGACTTCGGCAGCCTGCCTTTCCCCGTGCTGGAGGGGCAGTCCATCGGCATCATTCCCCCGGGCACCGACGCCCTGGGCAAGCGCCACCATGCGCGCCAGTACTCGATCGCCAGCGCGCGCAACGGCGAGCGGCCGGGCTACAACAACCTGGCGCTCACGGTGAAGCGCGTCACCTCCGACCACGAGGGCAATGCCGTGCGCGGCGTGGCGTCCAACTACGTCTGCGACCTCCAGGTGGGCGACAAGGTCGAGGTCGTGGGCCCGTTCGGCCACTCGTTCCTGATGCCCAACCACCCGAAGTCGCACGTGGTGATGATCTGTACCGGCACCGGCAGCGCCCCGATGCGCGCCATGACCGAATGGCGCCGCCGCCTGCGCAAGAGCGGCAAGTTCGAGGGCGGCAAGCTGATGCTGTTCTTCGGTGCGCGCACCCAGCAGGAGCTGCCGTACTTCGGCCCGCTGCAAAGCCTGCCCAAGGACTTCATCGACATCAACCTGGCGTTCTCGCGCACCCCGGGCCAGCCCCGGCGCTACGTGCAGGACCTGATGCGCGAACGCGCGCCCGACCTGGCCGCACTGCTGCGCGACGGCAACAGCCATTTCTATGTCTGCGGCTTGAAGAGCATGGAGGAGGGCGTGCTGATCGCACTGCGCGACGTGGCGGCCGACGCGGGTCTGGACTGGGACGCCCTGTCGGCCACCCTGGCGCGCGAAGGGCGCCTGCACCTGGAGACCTATTGAGGCTTATGGGCCTGTCAAGCTGGCCAGGCCCTCCTGCCGCACCAGCTCCTCGTACCACTGCTGGTAGCCCGCGCTGCTCGGGTGCAGGCCATCGGCCGCATGCAGCTCGTCGGCGCGTTGCACGAACGGGTCCAGCGCGCGAGGCTTGAGCAGGCGAACATAGCGCACGCCGCTGTCGAGGGCCACCGTCTGCGCGGTGGCGTGCAGGCGCTTGGAGCGGCTCTCCATGAACCACGAGACCGGGGGCACGAAGAGTGGTGCATGGCCGACATTGCCGCAGGGCATCAGCACCACCTGCTTGCCGCGCGCCTTGGCAGTGCGGATGACCTGTTCCATGTGGTCGTGCAAATGCTGTTCCGACGTCAGCCGGATCACGTCGTTGCCGCCGGCCAGCACCAGCACCAGGTCATAACCCGTGCCGGCACGCTCGAGCTGGGCCTGCACGTCCTCGAACTTGGCACCATTGGAGGCCAGGTTGTCGATCTGCCAGCGCGGATGGGCGCTGCCGATGCGCCCCACCAGGCTGTCCTCGGGGCGGGCCGCGCCGGTACCCACGGCAGTGCTGTCGCCCACCACGAGGATGCGCCGCTCGGGCTGGGACGGCTGGGCGGTGTAGGGGCGCGATGCCTTGGCCAGGTCCGATGCCGTCATCAGGCGCCAGGGGGCGCAGCCGGTGAGCAGCAGGGCACCTGCCGCGACGGCGGCCAGGGCCCACCAGCGCGGTAGCGGGGCGTGAAAGTGGCGGGCAGGGTGGGGCATGGGGCGGTGGTGCAGATGACAGGGGTCGATACTGCAGAGTACGCACCGAAACCGGACCTGGATGTCGGATGCCTCGATGCCCGCGCGTAGGACGCCGGGCCACGCCTGCGCGCTCCGCTGGGCCCTACTTCTTGAACACCACGGCTTCCAGGCCCATGCCGCGGATGGTCTGCGCGGCCGTGTCGGCCTCGGACTTGCTGGCGAAGGGGCCCACGCGCACTCGGATGCGCGGGCCTTTGGCGCTTTCCAGCGGCTGGCGGAAGGCCGGCAGGCCCTCGTTGAGCAGGCGCGACTGCGTCTTGCGCGCATTGGCCTCTTCGGCGAACAGGCCCACGTTGATGTAGAAGCCCGATGCGCTGCCCACCATGGCGAGCTCGGGGTCGCTGGCGGCCGAAGCTGCGGGGCTGGCCGGTGCGGGAGCGGGCGCTGGCCGGGCGGGTTTGCTGGCGGCCGGGGTGCTGGCCGTGGCCTTGGATGCGGGAGCGGCTGGGGCACTGGCCCGGGTTTTGGCAGGGGCGGGGGCCTGCGGTGCCGCGGCAGGTACCGGGGCCGGCTTGCTGGCGGCCGCCGCGGGAGTGCTTGCCCTGGGTGCCGCGGGCGCGGGCGCCTTGGCCAAGACCGGCGCGGGTGCGCTGCCTGCGGCGGCTGCCGTGGGGGCGCTGGACGGCTGGCTGCGCGCGGCGGGCGCCGAGGCCAACTGCGGCGCGGCAGCCGGCACGGGGACTGGTGCAGGGGCAGGGGCAGGTGGGGATGCCGAGGGTGCGGCGTTTTCCGCGCTGGCTGGCGGGGCGGTCTCGGAGGCCGCGCCGATGCTTCCCGAGGCGCTGGGCGCGGCAGGTGGGGCGGCGGCGCCGCGCAGTACCGACACGGCCGCCAGGCCCGAGGTTGGAAGCGGCGCGGAGGCCGCAACCGCAGGGGCTGGGGCACCGGTGGCCACAGCGCTGCTGGCTTCGGGCGCGCTGCCGGGCGGGAACAGCATGTAGGCCAGCAGGGCCGTTGCCACCACGATCACATGCCCGATCACCACGGTGCTCAGCCGCTGGCGCGAACTGGCCTGGCGCTCCAGCAGCGCGGCGGCCTCGGGCAGCGTGCGCGAGGCCGACAGCGCGCGCGCGATGCGCTTGCGGATCTCGGTGTGCAGCACGGCATTGGCAAACAGGCCCGGCAGGGCGCAACTTAACAGCACGATGGCCGCCAGGAGGCCCCACTCCACCTGCTGCGGCAGGTGCAGGAACTGCCGGCCCAGGCCGAAGACCAGCAGCGCCAGCCCCTCGGCCGCAGCCACGTAGACCAGGGCCGCGCCCCAGAGCTGGCGGAACACCAGCCAGCTCAGCGTGAACAGCGCGGCCGGCCAGTTCCAGGTGGTGGTGGTGCGCCCTGCATCGTCGAAGCGCGCGAAGATGGGCAGGTAGTGGTCTGCGTTCACCGGGCCCAGGGCGACCCGGTACAGCGCCGTCATCGTGTTGTCCGACGGGGAGTCCAGCGACATGGGTGCGATGGCGTTGGCAGGGTCCAGTGTCAGGGGCATGCCCGATTCTGGCACGGGCCATGGCCCTCGTAAAAGAGGGAAGTGGCCGGCAGGCGCCCCCTTCCCGCTGCGATCAGACGCCGCCGCGGACCATGGACATGACCTTGGCAGCGTCCAGGGTCGAGGCCTTTTCGCGGATCTGCGGCAGGTACTGGGCCTGCAGGTCCTTGGCCGGGCCCAGCAGGTTCTGGAAGCTTTCGCGCAGCACGGCGGTGCTCATCACGCGCCCGCCTGCGTAGTAGCGCTTGGCCACCTGGCCCAGCGCATAGGTGGTGGCGAACGAGAAAGCCACGCCCGTGGCTGTCTGGCCGATGCCGCCGATGGTGCGGCCCGCCACCTTGCCCAGCAGGCCGCCGAGCAGCTTGCGGCCGAACTGCTCGATGTACTGCGAGGCCATGCCCACGCCGGCCGCCGCGATGAAATCCTTGATGTGGCCCTGGTCCAGCTCCACGCCATGCGCCTTTCCCACGGCGTAGACCATCTTGACCTGCATGGGGATGATGGCCATGGAGGCCCAGGACTGCGGCAGCAGCTCCAGCGCGCCGCACAGCAGCGCGTAGTTGAGGATGCTCTTGTCCAGCTCGGCATCGGGCACCTGCGGCACATTGCGAACGGGCAGGGCCGCCGCTGCGGCTGCGGCCACCGTGCCCGCGGCCACAGGCGCCAGACCCCGGGCAATGGGGGCGGCACGCTCGGCCACTTCCACCAGCGCATCAGCCTGCTGCTCGAAGGCCGCGGTGTCGCCGTCGCCGAGCTGCAGCCAGCCCTTGAGCTGCGCCAGGAAGGCGCGCTCGGTCTCGGTCTGGCGCCCATCCACGTCGCAGACGCAGACCGCCATCTCGTAGGCCAGCTGGCGCAGGCCCGGCTCGGTCAGCGCGGTGGCGGCGGCCTGGGCGCTGGTGCGCTGCAGCAGCACATCCTGAACCAGGCGCGGCAGGTCGATGGCCGGCGCGTCCTGCGCCAGAGACTGGGCGATGCGCCGGATCTCCTCGCGCTCGCTGTCGCCCTTGTGGCCATCGGCGAAGGCGGCGAACAGGGCGATGGTGAGAATGGCTTGTTGCTGGTCGAGTTGCATGGTGGCGTGGCTCCTGAGGAAGCCGTGGATGGCAGGACAGGGGTGCAGTGTGGCAAACCCAGGCTTTTCCATCACTGCGGTGGGGGCTTGCAGGGGGGGCAATGGCCGTACCGCTGCAAGGACGTGCCAATCGTCCTAGGATATTGGCCGACCCATCTGACCTCCTGGTGACCGCATGACCACAGCCCTCAAGATCGATTTCGTCTCCGACGTTTCCTGCCCCTGGTGCATCATCGGCCTCAAGTCGCTGGAACAGGCGGCCGAGCGCCTCAAGGGCGAGGTCGCGCTCGACCTGCACTTCCAACCCTTCGAGCTCAACCCGCAGATGGTGCCCGAAGGCCAGGACATCGCCGAGCACCTGCACGAGAAATACGGCGCCACGCCCGAGCAAAGCCAGAAGAACCGCGACGCCATCGCCGCGCGCGGTGCGGCCCTGGGCTTCACCTTCAACATGGCGCAGCGCAGCCGCATCTACAACACCTTCGACGCGCACCGCCTGCTGCACTGGGCCGAGGAAGAGAGCGACAAGCAGCCCGCGCTGAAGCACGCGCTGTTCAAGGCCTACTTCACCGATGGCCAGAGCCCCGGCGACCACGAGGTGCTGGCCCGCGTGGCTGGCGAGGTGGGGCTCGACGAGGCCGAGGCCCGTGCCTTGCTGGCGTCGGACCGCTACGCGCAGGAGGTGCGCGAGCGCGAGCAGTTCTACCTGCAGCAGGGCATCCACTCGGTGCCGGCCATCATCATCAACGACCGCCACCTGATCTCGGGCGGCCAGCCGCCCGAGGTGTTCGAGCAGGCCCTGCGCCAGATCGCATCCGGCAAGGTCTGAACAACAGAAAAGGGCGCCTCGGCGCCCTTTGTCATTTCAGCGGAATCGGGGTGGCCCGGTCCACCGGCACGGCCGTCACGCTGTTCTGCGGCGAGCCGTCCACCAGTTTTTCGGAATAGGTCAGGTAGACCAGCGTGTTGCGCGCCGGGTCCACCATGCGCACCACGCGCAGGCGCTTGAACAGGATGGACAGGCGTTCGCTGAACACTTCTTCCTGCTTGCGCAGCGGCGCGGGAAAACTCACCGGCCCGGTCTGTCGGCAGGCGATGGAGGCTTCGGAGCGGTCCTCTGCCAGGCCCAGCGATCCCTTGATGCCGCCCGTGCGGGCGCGCGAGACATAGCAGGTCACACCCGCCACGCCCGGGTCGGCGTATGCCTCGACGATGATGTCGTGGTCGCGGCCCAGCAGCTTGAAGGCCGTGTCCACCGTGCCGATCTTGTCGGGCGCGGCGCTGGCGGCGCCTGCTGCCAACAGCGTGAAGGCAGCCAGGGCCGCCGTGTGCAGGGCAGCGCGCGTCATGCCGCGGTCCCGGCTTCGGCGCAGCGCTTGGCCAGGTGGGCCAGGGCTTCCTCGACCTGGTCCACCAGCACCAGGCACAGGTCGCCCGGCTGCAGGCGGCCGAGGGCCGTGTCGATGGCGATGAACTCGCCGCGGATCTCTTCCACCTGCGTGGTGCGCGCCGCGCCGGCCAGGCCTTCGCGCAGCAGTGCCATCACCTCGCCGTCGCCGCGGCCACGCTGGGCCGCGTCCTGGTACAGGATCACGTCGTCGAAGGCGGCGCCAAGGATCACGGTCTGTTCGCGGATGTCCTCGTCGCGGCGGTCGCCGGCGCCGCTGATGACCACGCTGCGGCGCTTGCCGGGCAGGGCATCCACGGCAGCCACCAGGGCGCGCATGGCGTCGGGGTTGTGGCCGTAGTCGGCGATCACCGTGGCGCCGTTGTGGTCCATGATGTTGAAGCGGCCGGGGGCGTTGTCGCTGTCGTTCACGAAGCCCGACAGCCCGCGGCGGATGGTCTGCCAGGGCAGTCCGGCGCCCCAGGCGGCGGCCACCGAGGCCATGACGTTCTCCACCTGGAAGCCGATGCGGCCGTTGCGCGTGATCGGCACGTCGCGCAGGTGGATGGTCTCGCGCCAGGAGCCTTCGGAGGCGACGATGGAGTCGCCATCCACGTACACCGTGCGGTTGCCCTGGGCGCGGTGCGTGGCCATCACCGGGTTGTGGCGGTCGCTGGCGAAGTAGATGATCTTGCCGGGGCAGACCGGCGCCATGGCCGCCACGATGGGGTCGGCCGCGTTGAGCACGCCATAGCCGTCGGGTGCCACGTTCTGCACGATCACGCGCTTGAGCACGGCCAGGTCTTCCACCGTGGTGATGTAGTTCAGGCCCAGGTGGTCGCCCGCGCCAATGTTGGTCACCACAGCAACCTGGCAGCGGTCGAAGCCCAGGCCCTCGCGCAGGATGCCGCCGCGCGCGGTCTCGAACACGGCCGCGTCCACCTCGGGGTGCAGCAGCACATTGCGTGCGCTCTTGGGGCCGCTGCAGTCGCCGCTGTCGATCTGGCGGCCGTTCACGTACACGCCATCGGTGTTGGTCATGCCCACACGCAGGCCCTGGGCCGTGAACAGGTGGGCGATCAGGCGCGCCGTGGTGGTCTTGCCGTTGGTGCCGGTCACGGCCACGGTGGGGATGCGGCCGTCATCGCCGTGGGCATAGAGCTTGTCCACCATGGCCTGGCCCACATTGCGCGGCTTGCCGTACGACGGTGCCAGGTGCATGCGCAGGCCGGGCGCGGCATTCACCTCGACGAAGCCGCCGCCTTGTTCTTCCAGCGGGCGCAGCACGGTCTCGGCGACCATGTCCACGCCGCAGATGTGCAGGCCCACCATCTGGGCTGCCGCGATGGCGCGGGCCGCCACCTCGGGGTGCACGTCGTCCGTCACGTCGGTGGCGGTGCCGCCGGTGGACAGGTTGGCGTTGTTGCGCAGGATCACGCGCTGCCCCTTGGGTGGTACGGAGTCGGGCGTCAGGTCCTGGGCCGCCAGGCGGGCCACGGCGATGTCGTCCAGGCGGATCTTGGTCAGCGAGGTGGCATGGCCTTCACCGCGGCGTGGGTCCAGGTTGACCTGCTCGACCAGTTCGCGCACCGTGTGCTGGCCGTCGCCCAGCACCTGGGGCGGCTCGCGGCGCGCAGCGGCCACGAGTTGGTCGCCCACCACGAGCAGGCGAAAATCGTGGCCGGGCAAAAAGCGCTCGACCATCACGGTGCCGTATTCCTCGGCGTTCTTGTAGGCGGCTTCGAGCTGAGCGCGGTCGGTAATGTTCACCGTGACGCCCTTGCCCTGGTTACCGTCCTGCGGCTTGACCACCACGGGCAGGCCTACCTTCTGGGCCACTTCCCAGGCTTCGTCGACGCTCTCGACGGGCTTGCCCAGCGGCACGGGCACGCCGGCGGCATGCAGCAGGCGCTTGGTCAGATCCTTGTCCTGGCCGATGGACTCGGCCACGGCGCTGGTGGAGTCCACCTCGGCGGCCTGGATGCGGCGCTGCTTGGAACCCCAGCCGAACTGCACCAGGCTGCCGCGCGTGAGGCGGCGGTAGGGAATGCCGCGGGCTACGGCGGCGTCCACGATGGAGCCGGTGCTCGGGCCCAGGCGCTCGTCCTCGTCGAGCTCGCGCAGGTCGGCTACGGCCTTTTCGGCATCGAAGCTGCCCTTGCCCAGCGCGGCCTGGATCAGCTTTTGCGCGTCCTCGAAGGCCTGGCGGCCCACAGCCTCTTCGCTGTACTCCACCACCACCTGGTACACGCCGGCATCGGTGGTGGCCGTGGTGCGCGCAAAGGTCACACGGCAGCCGGCCTGGGCCTGCAGCGCCAGCGCGGCGGTCTGCAGCACGTGGGCCAGCGAGATGTCGCCGTCGCCGCCCTCGGGGTGCAGTGCGCCGATGGCGGGGAACAGGGCGCGCAGGCGCGCCTCGAACCCGTCCATCTGGCGGATGGCGCGTTCGTTCTCATCGCAGGCCACGACGGCCTCGATGGCCATGTGGCGGCTCCACAGGTTGGGGCCGCGCAGGGCCCGGGTGCGGGATACATCCATGGAAATTCTCTTTCAGTGTCCATTGGGGCGGGCAGGCCCCGGAGTCATCGCAGTGTTCGGTCTATCGGGCGCGCAGGGGCTCAGGTGCGCAAACCTGGGGGCGGTGGCAGGTCGGGCTCGAAGGTCTTGATGCCGGCACCGATCAGATCGGGCGCAATGTCCATGGCCCAGGCGGCGCCTGCGGCGGCCAGCAGGGCATCGGTGTCGGGCACCACGGCATTGCGGCCAAAGGTCAGCTCGGCCAGCGTGCCCAGCACATGCTCGGCACTGCCCGTGGCCAGCACCACGCGGCCGTTCTTCACCACCACGGCCCGGCCGTTGTCCTTGGCACGGTGTTCGACGATGGCCGGCAGCGTGTGGTCCTGCGCATACAGCACCACGTCGCCATCGCACAGGCGGGCCAGGTCGACCACCTGTTCCTCGGCGGCGTTGAGCACGGCGGCGCCGTCGGCCAGCACCACGTCGACCTGGGTGCGCAGCACCTTGGTCATCTGGTCCTGTTCGTGCACGTCGAATTCGGCCAGGGTGCCGGCGCCGTCCATGTCGGTCACCACGCCCACCTTGCAGCGGTCATACGCCAGGCCGTCGCGCAGGATGGTGCGGGCGTCGTTCTCGATCACCGCGGCCTGCACCATCTGGTTCATCAGCAGGCGGTGGGCGGCTTCCCAGTGGGCGCTGTCGGTGGCGTCCACGTGGCGGCGGTCCAGGAACAGGCCGTCACGGCAGGCCACTCCGGTGTGGCGGCCGCTCAGGTGCAGCAGCCAGGCCACCAGGCGCGAGATGGTCGCGGTGTTGCGCGTACCGGCGACGCCCACCACGGGGATGCGGCCGGCCGTGCCCTCGGCATGGTCCTCGGTCGGGAACAGGTGCTCCACGATGGCCTGGCCCACGGGGCGGGGCGCGCCCACGGCGGGTTTCAGGTGCATCAGCAGGCCGGGGCCGGCGTTCACCTCGACGATGGCGCCACCCTGGGTGTGCAGGGGCTTGGAGATGTCCTGCGCCACCATGTCGATGCCCGCGATATCCAGGCCCACGACCTTGGCTGCGAGCTGGGCGATGTAGGCCACCTCGGGGTGCACGTCGTCCGTGCAGTCCACGGCCACGTTGCCGTTGCGCTGCACCACGATGACCCGGCCGGCAGCGGGCACGGAGCCGGCATCCAGGTCCTGGCGCTTGAGTTCCAGCTGCACCTTGGTGTCGGTGGCCAGGTCGATGATTTCCAGCGGGTATTCCTCTTCGTAGCCGCGGCGCGGGTCGGAGTTGAGCTGGCTGTCGATCAGCTCCTTGACGGTGGAGCGGCCGTTGCCGGTGATGCTCACCACCTCGCCGCGTGCGGCGGCCACCACCTTGCCGCCCACCACCAGCAGGCGGTGCTCGTCGCCGGGGATGAAGCGCTCGACCATCACGTCGCTGCCCTCGGGGTAGGCCACGTGGTAGGCAGCCTCGATGTCTTCCCGCTTGCGCAGGTCCAGGGTCACGCCGCGGCCGTGGTTGCCGTCCGAGGGCTTGACCACCACGGGCAGGCCGATGTCCTCGGCCGCTTCCCAGGCTTCCTCGGGGCTGTTGACCACCTGGCCTTCGGGAATCGGCACGCCGCAGGCCTTGAGCAGGCCCTTGGTCAGGTCCTTGTCGCTGGCGATGCCTTCGGCGATGGCGCTGGTGAATTCGGTCTCGGCGGTCCAGATGCGGCGCTGGCTGGCGCCGTAGCCCAGCTGCACCAGGTTGCCATCGTTCAGGCGGATGTGCGGGATGCTGCGGTCGGTGGCGGCCGTGACGATGCAGGCCGTGCTGGGGCCCAGGTACTGGTCGTCCACCTCGGTGCGCACGCGCGCCACGGCGGCGGCCACGTCGAAGGGCTCGTCGTTGATGGCCGACATCAAGAGCCGGTGGCCCTGGGCCAGGGCCACGCGCGCCACCTGTTCGTCACGCGCGCGGAACACCATGCGGTATACGCCGCGCTGCGAGGTGCTGCGCGTCTGGCCAAAGCCCGTGGGCATGCCGGCCAGGTTGAGCAGCTCGATCACGATGTGCTCCAGCACGTGGCCGCTCCATGTGCCTTCCTCCAGGCGCTGCAGGAAGCCGCCGCGCTCGCCCACACCGCAGTGGTGCTCGATCAGCGCGGGCAGCCAGGCCGTCAGGCGATCGTTCAGGCCGGGCAGGGTGTGGGAGGGGTGGTCCTCCAGCACACCCAGGTCCAGCCAGACTTCCAGCACGGGCCGGTAGGTCCAGATGTTGGGTCCACGCAGGTAATTGATGCGGAGCAGTTGGATGTCGTTGAATTTCGCCATGGGTTGCAGCGGGTAGGGGTTCCGGCCTTTCGGGGCTATGCGGGGGAGGACAACGAGAATATGGGGGAATATTGTGCTCCACCCGGACGGCAGCAGCGGCTGTCAGCCGGGGAGCCGTCGCAGACGTTACAGGTGGATGCCTTGGCGTTCCTGCCCGCAGTATCGGGGAGAATTCGCGCTGCGGCGCAATCGGTGACCGCTGGCTGCCAGGGGCGCAAATACCAATCCAACATGCAACATCACCATTCTGTGGACGCCTCCGGTGTCTTTTCCGGCCCCCTGGGTGCCGACCTGCGGGCCATGCTCGCTTCCCAAGAGAACGTGCTGGCCACGTTACAGGTTGACCTGAGTGGCGAACTGCGCTTCGCCACGGGCTGGGTGGTGGTGACTTCCGAGCGCCTGCTGGCCTGCGAGCCCGGTACCAGTGCCTGGCGGGCCTGGCCGCGCAGCCCCGCCCTGGAACTGCGCATGCACGACCACGGGGGCATCGGCGCGCTGGAGCTGCACGATGCCGACGCGCGCCTGGCGCTCTGGCGCTTCACCCTGGGCCAACATGCCCAGGCGCTGCGCCTGGTGCAGCGCTTCGAGCAGCCCGCTGGCGCCAGCGAGGCGGAGGAAGCCACCTGCCCCCAGTGCCACACCCCCCTGCCACCCGATACCGAAGAGTGCCCGGCCTGCGCACGCGCCCAGCCGCCGCAGACCTCCACCTGGGTGCTGCTGCGCCTGTGGCGCTTTGCCCGCCCCTACCGCAAGCAATTGGCGGCCGGCTTCGCGCTGACCCTGGCCTCCACGGCGGCCACCCTGGTGCCGCCCTACCTGACCATCCCGCTGATGGACGACATCCTGATCCCGTTCCAGAACGGGCAGAAGATCGAGCCCGGCCTGGTCATGCTGTACCTGAGCGGGCTGCTGCTGTCGGCCCTGGCGGCCTGGGGCCTGTCCTGGGCGCGCACCTACATCCTGGCGCTGGTGTCCGAGCGCATCGGCGCCGACCTGCGCACCACCACCTACGAGCACCTGCTGCGCTTGTCGCTCGACTATTTCGGCGGCAAGCGCACGGGCGACCTCATGGCGCGCATCGGCTCGGAGACGGACCGCATCAACGTTTTCCTTTCCTTGCATGCCCTGGATTTCGTGACCGACGTGCTCATGATCATGATGACGGCGGCCATCCTGTTTTCCATCAACCCCTGGCTGGCCCTGGTCACCTTGGTGCCGCTGCCCTTCATCGCCTGGATGATCCACACCGTGCGCGACCGCCTGCGCACCGGCTTCGAGAAGATCGACCGCGTCTGGTCCGAGGTGACCAACGTGCTGGCCGACACCATCCCCGGCATCCGCGTGGTCAAGGCCTTCGCCCAGGAAAAGCGCGAGGCCCAGCGCTTTCGCGATGCCAACCAGCACAACCTGGAGGTCAACGACAAGCTCAACAAGACCTGGTCGCTGTTCACCCCCACGGTGTCGCTGCTGACCGAAATCGGCCTGCTCGTGGTCTGGGCCTTCGGCATCTGGCTGGTGTCGCGCAACCAGATCACGGTGGGGGTGCTCACGGCCTTCATCGCCTACATCGGGCGCTTCTACAGCCGGCTCGACTCCATGAGCCGCATCGTCTCGGTCACGCACAAGTCGGCGTCCGCCGCCAAGCGCATCTTCGACATCCTGGACCACGTGAGCAACGTGCCCGATCCGGCCCAACCGGTGAAGGTGGACAAGGTGCAGGGCGCCATCGCCATGCGCAACGTGGGTTTCCGCTACGGCAGCCGGGCCGTCATCAAGGGGCTGGAGCTGGATATCCGCCCTGGAGAGATGATCGGCCTGGTGGGCCACAGCGGCTCGGGCAAGAGCACTCTGGTCAACCTGATCAGCCGCTTCTACGACGTGACCGACGGCTCCATCCAGGTCGATGGCGTGGACATCCGCCGTTTTGCCGTGGCCGACTACCGGCGCCACATCGGCCTGGTGCTGCAGGAGCCCTTCCTGTTCTTCGGCACCATTGCCGAGAACATCGCCTACGGCAAACCCGAGGCCACGCGCCAGGAGATCGTGGCCGCAGCCCGTGCGGCCAACGCGCACGAATTCATCCTGCGCCTGCCGCACGGCTACGATTCGCTGGTGGGCGAGCGCGGCCAGGGCCTGTCGGGCGGCGAGCGCCAGCGCATCAGCATCGCGCGGGCTCTGCTGATCGACCCGCGCATCCTGATCCTGGACGAGGCCACCTCGGCCGTGGACACCGAGACCGAGAAGGAGATCCAGAAGGCGCTGGACAACCTGGTCCAGGGCCGCACCACCATCGCTATCGCCCACCGCCTGTCCACCCTGCGCAAGGCCGACCGCCTGGTGGTGATGGACCGCGGCGAGGTCGTGGAAGTAGGCCCGCACGACGAACTCATGGAGAAACAGGGCGCCTACTGGCGCCTGTATGAAGCCCAGGCCCGCCGTGCCGAAGAGGATGCCCAGGCCGCCGGCGTGATCATCGACAGCAGCCTGCTGCACCCGGCCCACCCTGCGGGCAACGCCTGAGACAGGGGCACAGGAATCACCATGACCGAATTGAACATGTCCCCGACCCAGCCGGTGCAACTGCACCGCGACCTCCACGGGCGCCTGGTGCTCACCCTGCCCGACGGCACCGTGCACCAGGGCGTGGTGCCCGTGCGCGCCTTTCCCATCGCAGCGCCCGCCGAGGGCCTGTCCCTGGTGGGCAGCGATGGCCATGAACTGCTGTGGCTGGACCGCTTCGACCAGCTACCCCCGGCCGGGCGTGCCCTGGTCGAGGAAGAGCTGGCGGTGCGGGAGTTTGTGCCCACTATCGAAAAAATAGCCGCAGTATCGAGTTTTTCGACGCCCAGCACCTGGGATGTGGAAACCGACCGGGGCCCCGCACGCCTGGTGCTCAAGGCCGAGGAAGACATCCGCCGGCTCGGCGGACGCACCCGCTTGCTGATTGCCGCAGGCGAGGGTGTGCAGTTCAAGGTGCCCGATACCACGCAGCTGGACCGGCACTCGCGGCGCCTGCTCGAACGCTTTCTCTGACGCCTGGCCCACCCCCGCCCGCCCCGGCTTGATGCAGGGGCGGGTTTTTTTCGCCCTTTCATGGCTTAAAAACTAGGGGTAAACCCCTAATTTTGGGCTTAAAGGCAAAAAAGACCTCAATTTCCCCTTTTGTTTGCCGTTATGAATGTACGAAGAGTCCGGAAGTGCCTCTGTCCATTCCATCCACCACCTGGGGCCCGCCATGCAAATGCCACCTGTTGATCGATCGCCGACCTGGCGTCCTCCGGGCGCCGATTTGTATTCCACCGGCGCCTCGGGGGCGCCGCCGATACGCCCTGTGAACGCGCCACTGCCCGTCGAGTCCATGGACCGGCTGGGGGAGGGGGCTATCGTGCGCGAGCCCGACAAGCCCTCGGCGCCCGAGGCGCCGAACCGCGACTGGACCGAGGTGAAGAAGAAGGAAACGGTGGAGGAGCCGCCCGAGCCGCCGCCGGAGCCCATCTACAAGCAGTTGCTCGAACTCATACAGTCCATGTGGCGTGCCAGCGGCAGCGCCGTGGAGGTGGCGCAGGACATCAACAAGGTGACCCAGCAGGAGCGCCTGGCCCAGCAGGTCAAGAACGAACCGCTGACCTACTCGGATCCCAAGGTCAAGCGCACGGCCGGGCTGTGAACCGGTAGCCAGGATGGGGCGCTGCGGCGGCGCCGGACAGGGTGGGTTTTTTCGCTATCGAAGCGATAGCAATTGAGGTCAGGGAGCGCTGGCTGCAGGAGCGGGAGCGGCAGGCGCCTGCTGTTGTTTGGCGCGATCCCGTTCGGCGCGGTACTTGGCCGCAAAAACGCGCACCTCTTCGTACGAGACAAAGCCATCGCGGTCGGTATCGGCCTCGTCGAAGGCATTGGCCAGGCGCGGGAACAGTTTCACTTCGGTCCGGCTGAGCTTGCCGTCACCGTTGAAGTCCAGCATCTTGAATTCGCGGATGGCCTTGGCCTCACCCTTGGACAGGCCTTCGGTATCGGCGGGCGGCGGAGCGACCGGCGCCTGTGCGGACGCCAGGCTGCACGCCATCAGGGCCGCGGCGCCCCATGCCAGAAAAATCGTCTTCTTCATGCGCTCAAATCCTTGTGATGGGCCATGGTCCCACAGATGCAGCCCGCCGGTGCCCTTTGCAATCGGTCAGAGGCCGTCTTTCACCACAAGTTGCAAACCATTGCACAAACTTGCGCGCGGGTTGCCCTTCAATCCGCCAGCAGCGTGACCGGGTTGGACACCCCGCTGTTCACATGCCCGGCCGGAACATGCAGCGATGCCGAGGTGACGTGTCCGGTCTGGTCGTCGAAGAAGAAGTCGGGCTCGAACTCGCGCAGGAACTCACCCTTGGGCAGCCCGCCGAGGAACATGGCCTCGTCCACGGCGATGTCCCAGTCCATCAGCGTGCGGATGGCGCGTTCGTGCGCGGGCGCGCTGCGCGCCGTGACCAGCGCGGTACGGATGCGCATGCCCGTGCCGCCCGCGTGCTGCAGCCGGTGCAGGGCGGCCAGCAGGGGTTTGAACGGGCCATCGGGCAGGGGCTGCGCCGCCTTGTCGGTCTCGTGCCGCTGGAAGGCGGCCAGCCCTTCGGCCTGGTAGACGCGTTCGGCCTCGTCCGAGAACAGCACGGCATCGCCGTCGAAGGCAATGCGCACCTCGTGCGGGTTGGTGTCGCCCGCGCGCACGGATTCGGTCAGCACCCGCGCCGCCGGGTAGCCCAGGTGCAGGGCCTGGCGTACGTCGGCCTCGTTGGCCGACAGGAACAGGTGCGCCCCCAGCGGGCGCAGGTAGCGGAACGGGTCGCGGCCCTGGGTGAACACGCCGCGCTGCACCATGGGCAGGCCGTGGGCGAGGCAAGAGCGGAACACACGCATGCCGCTCACCGGGTCGTTGCGCGAGAGCAGCACCACCTCCACCCGCTGGTGCTCGGTGGTGTTGAAGGCCAGCAGCTTGCGCACCAGCGAAAAGGCCACGCCCGGCGCGGCCGGCACGTCCAGGCGCTGGCGCTGCATCTCCACGTAGGCGCGGTCGTCCGTGTCGTCGAAGACGCGGTTTTCTTCCTCGAAATTGAACAGCGCCCGCGAGGAGATCGCGACCACCAGCTTGTCGTCCAGGGTGACGGCCATGGCGTGTCTACCTACTTGACGAACTGGTTGAGCTGGATGATGGGCAGCATCACGGCAAGCACGATGGCCATCACCACCAGCCCCATGGCCACGATCAGCAGGGGCTCCAGGATGGTGGCCAGCTGCATGGCGCGGCGCTGCACCTCGACCGACAGCTGCGTGGCGGCGCGCTGCAGCATCACCGGCAACTGGCCTGTCTGCTCGCCCAGGCGCGCGAACATCGACAGCAGGCCCGGAAAGCGCTTCTTCTGCGCCAGGGCCGAGGCCAGGGGCGCGCCCTCGCGCACCAGCACCAGGGCATCGAGCGCATCGGCACGCAGGGCGCGGTTGTTCAGGGTTTCGGCGGCGGCCTGCAGGGCGCGCAGGATGGGCACGCCGGCACTGGCCAGCATGGCCAGCGTGCTGGCAAAGCGCGCCGCGTTGTAGCCGCGTGCGAGCTTGCCTACCAGGGGCAGGTTGAGCCAGGCGGCATCGAAGCGTTCACGCACGCTCTCGGACTTCAGCGACCAGCGCAGGCCCAGTGCGCCGAGGACCAGCACACCGAAGATCGCCAGCCCATAGTTGCGCACCAGGGCGCTGATGCCCAGCATCACCGTGGTGATGAAAGGCAGGGCGCGCTTGGAACCCGCGAACACGCTGGCCACCTGGGGCACCACATAGCCCAGCAGGAACATCACGAGGGCGATCGCCACCAGGGTCACGATGGCCGGGTAGAGCGCGGCGCCCACCAGCTTGGCCTTGAGCGCCTGGCGGTCTTCGAGGTCATCGGCCAGGCGTTCGAGCACCAGGCCCAGGTTGCCGCTGTGCTCGCCGGCACCGATCACCGCGCAGTAGATGTCGGAGAACTCGCGCGGGTGCTGGCCCAGCGCACGGGCGAAGGTGGCGCCGGCATTCACCTCGGCGCGCAGCGCGGCCACCAGGTGGCGCTGGCGGTCGTCGTCGGCCTCGTCCGAAAGCGCGCTCAGGGCGCGCTCCAGCGGCAGGCCCGAACTCACCAGACCGGCGATCTGCCGCGTCCAGATGGCCAGGCCGGTGGCGTTGAACACCGGGCGGGTGAACAGGCTGCGGTTCCAGCCCTGGCCGGAGCCGTCGCGGGACTGCCCGGTCTGCACCTGCTCCACTGCAATCGGCACCAGGGCCTGCGCACGCAACTGGGTGCGGGCGGACTTGGCGGTGTCGGCCTCCATCAGGCCTTTGCGGGTCTGGCCCTGGGCGTCCAGGGCTTCAAAGGAAAAAGCGGGCATGCAGCAGGTGGTGGGTGGGCGGTTGCGAAGTGCACAAATGCACTGTCATCAGCCCGATGGTAGCGGCAACCGGCACCCGATACCGTGACGCACCACCCCCGCAGGTGACAAGCCGGCTACCCCAGCCGATTTCTCAGGCCGCCACGGGGCTGCCCAGGGCCGCATGGGCCTGCGCCGCGATCTCCAGCGAACGCAGCCGCAATGCGGGGTCGTAGACATCGCTCACCAGCATCAGCTCGTTGGCACCGGTCTCGCGCACCAGGTCGGCTAGACCAGCCTGCACGGTCTCGGGCCCGCCGATCACGGCCGCTGCCAGGAAGTCGCCGATGGCCGCGCGCTCCTGCGGCTGCAGGCGCGCCGCAAAATTCTCCACGGGTGGCAGCAGCAGGCGCCGGTCGCCGGTGAGGATGCCCAGCACGCGCTGGTAGGTGCTGCTGGCCAGGAACTCGGCCTCCTCGTCGGTAGGCGCCGCGATCAACGGCACGCCGATGGCCAGGTAGGGCTTGGGCCAGGCGGCCGAGGG
The DNA here is from genome assembly GCF_046339755.1 of Acidovorax sp. GTDB lineage: Bacteria > Pseudomonadota > Gammaproteobacteria > Burkholderiales > Burkholderiaceae_C > Acidovorax. The sequence continues at coordinate 37,814 of NZ_JBKDTZ010000235.1, forward strand.
GCGGTACAGGTTGCGGTACAGGTCGATGGCCTGGTGCAGCAGGCGCGGCGCGAAATGCGAGGCAAAGGCATAGGGCAGGCCGCGCTCGGCTGCCAACTGGGCCGAGAACAGGCTCGAACCCAGCAGCCAGATGGGCACATTGGTGCCGGCACCGGGCGTGGCCACCAGGCGCTGGCCCGGCTCCGGTGCGGCCAGCAGGCGCTGCAGCTCGGCCACATCCTGCGGAAAGTCGTCGGCCGTCTCCACGCGGCTGCGGCGCAGCGCGCGCATGGTGGCAGGGTCGGTGCCGGGCGCGCGGCCCAGCCCCAGGTCGATGCGGCCGGGGTAGAGCTCGGCCAGCGTGCCGAAGGCCTCGGCCACCACCAGCGGCGCATGGTTGGGCAGCATCACCCCGCCCGAGCCCACGCGGATGCGCGAGGTGCCGCCCGCGATGTGCCCCACCAGCACGGCCGTGGCCGAGCTGGCGATGCCGGCCATGTTGTGGTGCTCGGCCAGCCAGTAGCGGGCAAAACCGAGCTTTTCGGCATGCTGGGCGGTGCGCAGGGCGATCTGCAGGGCCTCGGCCACGGTGCCGCCATCGCGGACGGCCACCAGGTCCAGCATGGAAAGGGCGGTGCGGGGGGAAACAGGTTCAGTCATGTGCGCATTGTGGTCCGGCCCGGCCGGCAGCGCTTGCATGGCGACCAAGAGCCGAGGCTGGCAGCAGGGGCGCAGTGCACACGCCGGCAGGGGTATGGCATTTTTTGGTAGCCAAAATCCAAAACGCTACACAAAATGTTTCAAATGGGTGGCGGCATCCCGTGCGCGGGGGCCCGCCCGCATACCAACACGGGGTCGCACATGGGTTTTTTCAGCCGACTGTTCAAGATGCGGGAGCAAGACCCGAGCAGCCCCGACACGACCTGGGCCATGGAAGACAACGGCAGCGAACTGGTGCTGGACGCCGAGTACGCCACCATGCTCATGACCGAGATCGACATCGATGCGGCCATCGCCAGCCATGAGCGCTGGCGCCTGCAGTTGCAGGACATGGTCAATGGCGTGAGCAACGAGGTGATGCGGCCCGAACGCATCTGCCAGGACGACCGCTGCGACCTGGGCCGCTGGCTCTACGGCACGGGCCGCGTGCGCCTGGGGCACTACCCGGCCTTCGGCATGCTGGTGGCACGGCACAAGTACTTCCACCAGCAGGCTGCCGCTGTGGTCACCTTGTTCCATGCGGGGCAAAAGCCGCAGGCGGTGCAATTGCTCAACAGCAGCTGCCGCCACGCGTCCAATCAGGTGCTGCTCTTGCTCAAGGAACTCAAGCGCGGGCTGGGCAGCGCCGGACCTGCAGCCCCCGATGCTCCTCAGTAACTTCTGCCGCCCTTGTACATGGCGTGTTGGCGCCTTTGCAGCGTACTGGCTTCGCCCAGACGGGCCATGGCGGCGCCCGCATGCGCATGGGTGATGGCCATGCCCAGGCCGTCGGCGGCGTCGGTTCCCGGCAGGCCGGGCAGGGAAAGCAGGCGGCGCACCATCTCCTGCACCTGGCTCTTGGCGGCGCGGCCATGGCCGACCACGGCTTTCTTCATCTGCAGCGCGGTGTACTCGGCCACGGGCAGGTCGCTGGCCACCAGGGCCGTGATGCAGGCGCCGCGCGCCTGGCCCAGCAGCAGGGTGGACTGCGGGTTGACGTTGACGAAGACGATCTCGACCGACGAGGTGTCGGGCTCATAGCGCGCCACCACCTCGGTGATGCCGTCGAACAGCATCTTCAGCCGCCCCGGCAGGTCGCCCAGGGCCAGCGTGGTCGTGCGGATGGTGCCGCTGGCCACGTAGCTCAATTGGTGGCCGTCCACATCCACCACGCCGAAGCCCGTGGTCTGCAGGCCGGGGTCGATGCCCAGGATCCTCATAGCCCGAAGTACCAGCGCACCGAATGGAAGAACACCGGCGCCGCAAAGCACAGGGCGTCCACCCGGTCGAGCAGGCCGCCGGCGCCGGTGACCGACATGCCCTGCATGCCCCAGCTGGTGATGCCGCGGTCGCGCTTGAGCGCCTTCATCACCAGGTGGCCCAGGCTGCCGGCCACGCAGGCCAACAGGGCCATGCCCAGCGCCTGGCCAGGCTTGAACGGGGTGATGAAGGTCAAGAGGCCGCCCACCAGGCCCCCCACGGCCACGCCGGCCAGCCAGCTCACCCACTGGAAGCTCTGGCTCACCTGGGGCGCCACGGGCTTGTGTGGAAAGCGCCGGCCCAGCAGGTGCTGCACCACCATGCAGGTCTGCACCACGAACACCAGGAAGAACACCAGGAAGGCGCCCTTGTCCTTGTAGCCCGGAAAGTCGAGCAGCAGCAATGCCGGCACATGGCTCATGCCGTACACGCAGACCATGATGCCCCACTGCAGCTTGGCATTGCGTTCCAGGAAGCGCTGCGGGTCATTGGCCAGCGCGCTCACCACGGGCAGCGCCAGGAACACATAGACCGGGATGAACACCGTGAACAGGTCGAAGTGCCGGCTGCCCACGATCCAGAACTGCAGCGGCAGCACCACGAAGAAGGCCAGCACCAGGCTGCGGTGGTCGCCCCGGCGCGTGGGCGAGAGCGTGATGAACTCGCGCAGCGCGAAAAAGCCCACGATGGCGAACAGCACCGTGGCCACGGTGTCACCCAGCGCCCAGCCGACCCAGAACACGGTGGCCATGGCCCAGGAGGTCTTGAGCAGGCCCCAGAAGCGTTTGGCCTCCAGCGCGTCGGCCTCGGCCATCGGGTCGTCGGCCTGCTGCTCGCGCAGCATGCGCACATAGGCCCAGATGGTGGTGATCGACAGGATGCCGAAAACCACGAGGAACAGGGCACCGATCTGCTGGGTGGCCGTGAGGCTGCGCAGGAAGTTGTTCACGTCACACCTCCCGGAGCGCAATGACGGCGCGGCGTGCGCGGTCGAGGAAGGGGCGGCGCTCCTCGTCCGGCGCCAATTCGATCGGTGCGCCGAAGGTCACCGAGCAGAGGATGGGCACGGGCACCACTTCGCCCTTGGGCATCACGCGCTGCACGTTGTTGATCCAGGCCGGCACCAGCACCACCTGCGGGAACATCTGCGCCAGCTTGTACAGCCCCGACTTGAAGGCCTGGGGCTCCTCGCCATGGCCGCGCGTGCCTTCGGGAAAGATCACGATGGAGTCACCACTCTGCAAGGCCTTCACCAGCGGCGCCAGCGGGTCGCCCTCGGGCAGCGCCGCGCGCAGTTCCTCGGGCGTGGGTTTTTTGGGCGGCATCTCGGGGGAGGGGTCCGGCCCACCGGCAGAGGCGGTTTCCGCCTCGGGCTGCATGGCGGCGGCCAGCGGCTCCGCAGGGGCGGGCCGTGCCGGCGTGGCCTGGCGGTCCACGTACACCGCATTGAACACGGCGGTGGTGATCCACTGGCGAAACGGCGTCTTGGTCCAGTAGTCCTTGGCGGCGATCGGGCGGGTGATGCTGCGCAATTCCTCGGGCAGGGCCGCCCAGATCAGCACCATGTCGGCATGGCTCTGGTGGTTGGCGAAATAGATGCGCTGCTCCGCCTTGGGCGGGCAGCCATACCAGCGGTCCTGGGAGCCGGTCCGAAACCGCACGATTCCCAGCCGGAGGAGACTCATCAACTTGGCAAGCATGGCGCGATGTTACTGGCGAATCGTGGCGCCCGTGCCAGGCCGGCGCCGCAGGCGGTGCGGTGCCCGACAGTATCATCCGGGTCCGCCCTGCCCCATGAAAAAGTCCCCAGCCTTCACCGTCCACGATGTGGCCCGCCTGGCCGGCGTGTCCGCCATGACGGTGTCGCGCGCATTGAACCACCCCGAGCGCGTAGCTCCGGGCACGCTGCACAAGGTGCGCGAGGTGGTCAGCCAGACGGGCTTCGTGCCCAACGGCATGGCGGGGGGCCTGCGCTCCTCGCGCGCCCGGCTGGTGGCCGCGGTGCTGCCGACGCTGACGGGCCCGGTGTTCCAGGAGATGGTGCGTTCGCTGAACCAGGCGCTGGACGAGCGCGGCTACCAGCTGATGATTGGCCAGAGCGGCTACGACGCTTCGCGCGAGGACGCGCTGCTCGACGCCATCATCCGGCGCCGGCCCGATGGCATCGTGCTCACCGGCATCATGCATTCGGTGGAAGGCCGGCGCCAGTTGCGGGCTGCGGGCATCCCGGTGGTCGAGACCTGGGATCTGACGCCCACCCCCATCGACATGCTGGTGGGCTTCTCCCACGAGCGCATTGGTGAATCCGTCTGCCAGTTCCTGCACCAGCGCGGCTACCGGCGGCCCTTGCTGCTGGGCGCCAACGATGACCGGGCGCGCCTGCGCATGGGCGGGTTCCGGCGCGCGGCGCGGGATTTGGGCCTGGCGGACGAGGTGCCTGCCGTGCTGGTGCCGGCGCCCACCACCCTGGGTTCGGGGCGCAGCGGTCTGGTGGAGGCGATGGCCAACCACCCCGGGACCGATGCCGTCTTCTGCAGCTCCGACATGCTGGCCCTGGGGGTGCTCATCGAGGCGCAGGCGCGCGGCCTGTCGGTGCCCGGGCAACTGGCCGTCGTGGGCCTGGGCGACCTGGAATTCGCGGCCAGCCTGCAGCCGGCGCTGACCACGGTGCGCATCGACGGCACCCGCATCGGCCGCACGGCGGCGCAGTTCATTGACGACCGCGCAGAGGGCCGCACGGTCGAGCAGCCGATCCTGGACATCGGCTTCGAGATCGTCTCGCGCGCCAGTGCCTGAGCACAGTCTGTGGCAATAAAACACCAGCGCCGCACGCCGTGCTTGAAAGCACCGGCGCTCACCCGTAGCATTCGCCCTCTTTCAAAAACCTTCACCTCGCGAGACCCACATGCCCCGCACCCCCCGTTCCTGCTGAACGACACGCCACACGAAGCCCGCGGCCTCAAGCCCCGGGTTATGCCGCTCGTGTGGGCCTGTGGACAAGCCAGAGTGTTCCCCTGCCGCGCTACCGCGGTCGCGCCGTGAGCCTCCTGCCTTGATCCCGCCATTCCCGGTCCCCTGCTGACCGCCTGCGTCGTCTTCGGCCCCTGTCCCAGGCCTTTTGCTGCCTGGTTCCCTGCCTGCCGGAGACTTCCATGACGCAACCCTCTTTGCACAACCGCGAACTCGCGAAATACCCCCGTACGCCCCACCTGCAGGGCTCCCGCTACCAGCCCGGCGACAAGGGCGACCCCGTGCCGTATGCCGAACTGCTGGGCAAGACCCTCGTGGTGGAGGAGAAGCTCGATGCCGCGAATGCCGGCCTGAGCTTCGACGCCGCGGGCCAGTTGCTGCTGCAGTCGCGCGGGCACTACCTCGACGTGGACCGCCTGGGCGGGCGCGAGCGCCAGTTCAACCCGTTCAAGCAATGGGCCCGTGCGCACGAGGGCCGGCTGCTCGACGTGCTCGAAGACCGCTACGTGATGTACGGCGAGTTCATGCACGCCAAGCACTCGGTCTACTACGACGCGCTGCCGCACCTGTTCTGCGAGTTCGACATCTGGGACCGCCAGGCAGAGGCCTTTCTCGACACACCCGCCCGGCACGCCCTGCTGGCCGGGGTGCCCGTGGTGTCCGTGCCGGTGCTCTACGCCGGGCTCGCGCCGCCACGCATGCAGGCGCTGCAGGCCCTGGTGGGCCCGTCGCTGGCCCGCACGGGGCAGTGGCGTGCCGCGTTCGAGGACGAGGTGGCGCGCCAGGGCCTCGACCGGGCCCTGTGCTGGCAGCAGACCGACCGGTCCGAGCTGGCCGAGGGCCTGTACATCAAGGTGGAGGAGGGCGGCCGCACCGTGGGGCGCTTCAAGCTCGTGCGGCCGGACTTCATCCAGACCATTCTGGATTCGCAGTCGCACCACAGCGAGCGCCCGGTGGTTCCCAACCGCCTGCGCGCGGGCGTGGATCTGTTCGGCCCTGAGGTCGACAAGCGCTGGCCCATCGCGGGCGGTGGCCGGCTCTGAACACGATGGCGGGCCATGGCCCGTCCAAGGAGAATTTCATGACCATGTTCCAATGGAAAGACGTGCAGGGCCTGGTCCCTGCCGCAGGTGGCACGCCCGATCTGGCCGCCTGCCTGGAGGCCTTCCCGCAGCTGCGGCTGGCTGCCACCACGCCGCAGGACCCGGTGTTCCATGCGGAGGGGGACGTGTGGACCCACACGGCCATGGTGCTGCGCTGCCTGCTGGACAGTGCGGACTATGCGGCGCTGGCGCGGGCCGACCAGGAGGTCGTGTTCCTCGCCGCGCTGCTGCACGACGTGGCCAAGTGCAGCACCACCGTGGTGGACGAGGCCACGGGCCGCATCTCGCAGCCCGGGCACTCGCGCAAGGGCGCCATCGACGCGCGCATCGCGCTGTGGGATGCGGGTGCACCGCTGGCCGAGCGCGAGGCCATCTGCCGGCTCATCGCCGTGCACCAGGTGCCCTTCTTCGCGCTGGAGACTTCGCGCAAGGGGGTGTCTCCCGAGTTCACTGTGCGCCATCTGTCCTGGCAGGTGGACCTGCACCTGCTGGCGATGCTGGCCGAGGCGGACATGCGCGGGCGCATCTGCCCGGACCCGCAGCGCACGCTCGATGCCATCGAGCTGTTCCGCGAACTGGCGCGCGAGGAGGGCTGCTATGGCCAGCCGCGCGCCTTTGCCGACGCGCACACGGCGCTCAGCTACTTCCGCGGCGCCAATGTGCACCCGGACTATGCGCTGTACCAGGAGCCGGGCTCGCACGTGCTGGTGATGTGCGGCCTGCCCGCATCGGGCAAGGACACCTGGGTCGCCACCCACCACCCGCGGCTGCCCGTGGTGTCGTTCGACGATGCGCGCGCGCAGTTGGGCCTGCGCCACGGCAAGAACGAAGGCCTGGTGGCCCACCACGCGGTGGACCAGGCCAAGGCCTTGCTGCGCACGCACGCGCCCTTTGTGTGGAACGCAACGCACCTGTCGGACCAGATGCGGTCCAAGACGCTGGATCTGTGCCTGGCCTACCACGCCGAGGTGGAGATCGTTTACCTGGAGCAGCCGCGCGCAGCCCTGCTGGCGCGCAACCAGCGGCGCGACTCCTCGCTGCCGAACAAGCGCCTGCTGGAGATGCTGCTGCGCTGGGAGGTGCCACTGCCGACCGAGGCACACTGGGTGGCTTACACCCAGATCCGGTAGGCCCAGAAGGCCTCGTCGCTGCGGATGCCCTCGTACAGGGCCTGCGGTGCGTAGCCCGTGATGCGGCGCGTGACGCGGCTCAGGTGGGACTGGTCCGAAAAGCCCGCGCCCGCGGCCACCTCGGCCCAGCGCACGGGCGCTTGGGCTGCGTCCGCAGCAATGGTGTCGAAGAAGGCCTGCTCGGCCTTGCCAAAGCCGCGCAGCTCGCGCAGCGGCAGCCCGGCCCAGCGCTTGATGCGCCGCTCCAGCTGGCGCAGGCTGCGGCCCGGGGCCGAAAGCGCGGCGCGCTGGGCCAGATGGGCCGCCCAGTCGCCATAGCGCTGCGACAACGTGGCCGCACCAGGCCGGCAGGCCTGCCAGCGCGGCAGCAAAAACTGCTCCAGGCACTCCATGCGGGCCGCATCGTCGGCCTGCTGCTGCACCGCCTCGCACATGGCCAGCCAGTCGCGCGGCAGCAGCGTGGCGGCGTCCACCGTGCGGTCGGCCAGGTCCCCAGGCGCCAGGCCGGTGAGCAGGTGCAGTGCATCGGGCATGAACATCACCATCATGGCGTGCGTGGGCTCGGGGCACCAACTGGTCGAGGGCCGGGTCTGCGGGCCCGCCAGCACCCAGCGCCCCGAGAAGGGCTCGCGCGGGCTGTCCAGGCCCGGCATGGTGTCGGGCCTCTCGGGCACCAGGCGCTCGCTGCGGCCCGTGAACCACCAGCTCAGGCTGCACAGCGGCGCGGCGGGAAAGCGGTTGATGCGCTGTGCGTCGCTCAGCGCATGCCCCACGGTGCTGCGCACGATGGTGGCGCGCAGGCAGGCCGACAGGCTGGCATGCGGCAGCCACAGCTGGCCCGAGGGGATCAGTCCCTCGGGTTGCCGGGTGGGCGAGGCGGCGAGAAAGGCCATGGGGCGCGAGTGTAGGCCAGCGGCCATGTCGCAATCGTTCAATACGCCGGTGCCTGCCCACCGCACCATGCACGGCATGAACACGAGTTTGTCCCCTGAACTGACCCCTGCCGCAGCCCCCACCCTGCCGCATCCGTCGGGTCCTGCGTCCCGCTGGTGGGGCCTGCCGCTGCTGCGCGCGATGCGCGCCGACTACCTGGGCTTCGTCACGCGGCTGCAGCGCGAGCATGGCGACCTCACGCGCATGCGGCTGGGCTACGAGGATGCCTGGGACCTGCTGTCGCCCGAGCTGGTGCGCGAAGCCCTGGTCACCCATGCCGAGCACCTGGTGCGCTGGGAGCGTGGCATCGAGGTGTTCGAGCAGGTCTTCGGCCAGAGCGTGCTGGTCACCGAACACGCCACCTGGCAGCGCCAGCGCCGCATGCTGATGCCGGCCTTCGCACCCAAAAGAGTCGCGGGTTATGCGCAGCTGATGACCGATGCGGCTCAGGCTGCACTGGACGCGGCCGTGCCACCCGGCCAGGCCGAGGCCCTGGTGGCGATGGACGGGTTGTGGAGCGGCGTGGCCATGGACGTGATCCTGCGCACCCTGTTCGGGGAGTCGGCACAGGACGATGCGCGCGATGCCGCCTGGGCCACGCAGATCCTGTCGGCCATGGCGTTCTCGGACATGTTCCTGCCCTTCTCCCTGCCCGACTGGCTGCCCTTGCCCGGCAAGGCCGCCAAGCGCCGTGCGCTGCGCCTGCTGCGCGGGCTGGTGCAGCGCCACATCGACCAGCGGCATGCGCAAGCAAGGGAGCCGGCGCCGCGCACCGATCTGCTGCAGATGCTGCTGGACCTGCGTGACGAGGCCACGGGCGAGGCCCTGTCGCCGCAGGAGGTGTTCGACCAGTGCATGGTCAGCTTCCAGGCCGGGCACGAGACCAGCGCCACGGCCCTCTTGTGGTGGAGCCGGCTCATGGCCGAGCACCCCGAAGCCGCACAGCGCGCCCAGGCCGAGGTCGATGCCGCCCTGCGGGGCCGCGTGCCGGGCCCGCAGGACATGGCGCAACTGCCCTGGCTCACGGCCACCCTGAAGGAGGCCATGCGCCTGTACCCGCCCGTGGCCGCGGTGATGAGCCGGCGCACCACGGCGCCCATCACCCTGGGCGGCGTGGCCGTACCGCGGGGCGCGCTGCTGCGTATCACCCCCTGGGTGCTGCACCGCGACGCGCGCTGGTTTGCCGAGCCCGAGCGCTTTCGGCCCGAGCGCTTTATGGACGGTGCACCGGAAATCCCCCGTGGCGCGTTCATGCCTTTCGGCCTGGGCCCGCGCGTCTGCATCGGCCAGCACTTCGCGATGCTGGAGATGCAATTGCTGGCCGCCATGCTGCTGCAGCGCTACACCTTGCAGGTGCCCGAGGGGGCCGCGCCGCTGCGGCCCCAGCTGCATGTCACCCTGCGGCCGGGGCAACCGGTGCAGTTGCTGCTCAGCCAGCGCGCCTGAAGCTCACGGCAGCTCCGCGCTGCCCATGCGCGCCAGGATGGTGCGCGTGCGCCCGGCCAGGTAGGCGGACCCCGGTGCCTTCTCGAAGCGCTTGGGGGCCGGCAGCATCACGGCCAGGCGGGCCGCCTCGCTGGGGCTCAGGCGGCTCGCGTTCTTGCGGAAGTAGTGCTGCGCCGCGGCCTCGGCGCCGAACACGCCCTCGCCCCATTCCACGCTGTTGAGGTAGATCTCCAGGATGCGCTCCTTGCTCAGCAGTTGCTCCAGCAGCAGCGTGAGCACGAACTCCTGGCCCTTGCGCAAGAGCGTGCGCTCGCCCGAGAGCAGGAGGTTCTTGGCCAGCTGCTGGGTGATGGTGGAGCCGCCGCGGATCTTGGGGGCGCGCTGCGGGCGGTCGGGGACGCGGGCCTGGGTCTTGGCGGCCTGGGCCTCGGCCTTGGCGTTGCGCTCCCAGGCCTTCTCGATGGCGGCCCAGTCCACGCCGTCGTGGTTGGCAAAGCCATCGTCCTCCGAGGCGATCACGGCGCGCTTCAAGTGCTCCGAGATCTCGCCATAGGGCATCCATTCCTGGCGCCAGCGCACCTTGCCGCTGGCGGCCACCTGCACCCAGGCTTCGGAACGCTGGAAGCTCGTCGACTCGGGGTTGACCACTACCATGGCCGCGATACGCAGCACGAAGAACAGCTGCAGCGCCAGGAAGGCGAACACCAGCAGGCCCAGCCAGCGCAGCACGGCTTTCATGGTCTGGGGTTCTTCCTTGCGGCGATCAGTGGGTCTGCAGCGCCAGCTGCGCCTGCAGTTCGGCCAGCACCTGGGCCGAGGGGGGGCGCACACCGCGCCAGAAGGCGAAGGCCTCGGCCGCCTGCTCCACCAGCATGCCCAGGCCGTCGCGCGGCACGGCGCCATGGGCGGCCGCCCAGTCGAGGAAGCCCTGGGCCGCGGGGCCGTACATCATGTCGTAGGCCAGGCCGCCCGAGCGCAGCACGCTGGCCGCCACGGGCACGGCATCGCCGGCCAGGCTGCTGGCTGTCGCGTTGACGACCACGTCGAACGCGCCCTCCACACCGGCCAGGGTGCTCGCTGCCAGCTGCGCGCCCCGTTGCGTGGCCAGGGGCCGGTGCGACTGCACCAGCGCCTGGGCCTTGGCCTCGGTGCGGTTGGCGATGGTGACGTGGCGGGCTCCCGCCTGCAGCAGCGGGCCCAGCACGCCGGCCGCGGCACCGCCGGCACCGACCAGCAGCACGCTGGCTCCCTGCAGGGCCACGCCCGCATTGCGCGTGATGTCGGCCACCAGGCCTAGGCCATCGGTGTTGTCGCAGTGGATGCTGCCGTCCGCGCGGAAGGCCAGGGTATTGGCTGCGCCGGCCAGTTGCACGCGCTCGCTGCAGTGTGTGGCGAGCGCGGGGGCCTCGGTCTTGAACGGCACGGTGACATTGCAGCCGCGCCCGCCCTGGGCCGCGAAATCGCGCACGCCCTCTGCAAACCCATCCAGCGCCACCAGGCGCCGCTCGTAGGCCAGCACCTCGCCGGTCAGCTCGGCAAAGCGCGCATGGATGGCGGGCGAGCGGCTGTGCGCCACCGGGTTGCCCATCACGCAATACAGGTCGGTGGCTTGGCTCATCTCAAAACAGCAATTCCGCAAGGTCGGCAGGGCCGGGGGAGGGGCCGCGCTAGCGGACGGTGGTTTCCAGGGTCTGGTCGCGGGTGAAGCGAAAGCGCGCCACCATGGCGATCTGGTCGGCCTTGGCGCGCATTTCCTGACTGAAGGCGCCAAACGGTCCGGCGGCCCGGGCAATGGCCTCGGCGCGGCGGTCCAGCGTGGCGTTGCCCGACCCCTGCACGACCTCGGTCTCGAGCACGCGGCCGTCGTGGTTGACGGTGACGATCATGGTCAGCTCGCCATAGAGCTTGCGGCCGGCCTGCTCGGGGAAGTTCTCGGTGCCCTTGTCCTCGACCTTGCGGCGCAGCGCATCGTAGTAGATCGCATAGGCCTCTTCGCGCGTGGCGGGGCTGATGTAGCGCTTTTTGGGGCGCGAGTTCTCTTCGTTGATGCGCTTTTCGATCTCGGCCAGCAGCTTGACCAACTGGCGGCGCTTCTCGTCCTGCGCCGACTGTTCGGCACTTTGGCTGGGTTTGCGCGGGTCGGGCGGGGGCATGGTGGCCAGCTGCTTGCGCAGCTGCGTGAGCAACTGTGTTTGCTGCTCCTGCATCGCATCCATCCTGCGCTGGGCTTCCTCGAAATCGTCGCCCATGGCGGTCAGCGCCGAGTAGGGCAGGGGGCTCGTCGCCCGGCCCTTCTCCGCATCGCCGCCGCCCGCCAGGTTGGACTGGGCGATGGCCTGTGCCTTCTCGGGCCGCTCGTTGGACTTGGCATTGACCAGGATGACTTCCAGCGGCGTGTCCTGGAACACGCGGTTGAAGCCCTCCGGGTCGATGAAGCGCACGGTGATGAGCGCCGCATGCACGGCAATCGAGATGCCGAGCGCAAGCTGCAGCGTGCTGAAGGTGCGGAGGAAGGCAGGCAGTTTCACGGCGTCAGATTATCAGCGCTGGCGGGTGCGTCGGCTTCATTCACGTCCACCGCGATGGCAATCGGGCCGGCCACGGTGTCTTCATCCTCCTCCGCCGCCTCGTCGGCACCGGCCTCGGCTTCGTCGCTGTCCAGGCGTTCCAGCACCGTGCCATGGATGTCCAGCGTGATCTCATCGATCTCGCCGAGCTTGACGCGCAGGCGCGCGCCGCGCGGCAGGTTCTGGGCGCCGAGCACCGGGAACACCAGCGGAAGGTCGTCTGCCCGCACCAGGAAGCTGCCGCCCGGGCCTTCCTTGAAGACGGTGGCGGTCAGCTCGGTCAGCCCGTGCTGCTGCACGTACTTCAGCGTCCAGAAGCGCTCCATGCCGGCCTGGTAGCCGTTGTAGGCGCTGTAGGCCCCATCGAAGCTGCTGATGATGGAGAACAGGTCCGCATCCTTGGGCTTGAACGGTGCGGCCAGGGCTGCGGTCTTGCCATGGCGCGCGCAGGCGATGATCTGCCACTGGTTCACCAGGTCGGTGTAGCGGCGCAGCGGCGAGGTCGCCCACGAATAGCATTTGACCCCGATGCCGGCATGCGGCAGCGCCTTGGTGCCCATGCGCACCTTCACGCCCGGGGCCATGCTGGCCTGGCTGCGGTAGATGCCGGGCACGCCCAGCTCGGCCATCCAGGCGCCCCAGGTGCTGTTGGCCACGATGGCGGCTTCGGCCACGATCAGGTCCAGCGGCGCGCCGCGGCGGCGCGTGGTGATCTGCACCTGCTCCGAGCCATTGGGTTCGCCCCGGTCGTTGCCCACCAGGCGGAAGTTGTAGTCCGGCCGGTTGAAGTTCTCGGGCTTGCCGCGCACGATCTCGCGCTGTGCCTTGAGGCTTTGCGCCAGGCGGAACAAAAAGGACAGCTCGCCGCGCCGCACGGCCAGTTCCGCGGGCGTGCCATCCACCTGCACGGTGGGATCGGTCAGCCAGGCCTCGGTCACGATGTGGTCGAGCTGATCGTGGCGCAGGTTGGCTGCCACCGGCACGCGCTCCAGGCGGGTTTCGGTGGACAGGATCTCCAGAGTGCCTTCATTGATCGTCACGTACAGCGACACCGCCGGGTTGGCGCGGCCTTCGTCCAGCGTGTAGATCTGCACCACCTCGTCGGGCAGCATGGTGATCTTGTAGCCCGGCATGTAGACCGTGGACAGGCGCGCGCGGCCCACCTGGTCGATGGCGCTGCCCGGCTGCACGGCCAGGCCGGGCGCGGCGATGTGGATGCCCAGCACCACCGTGCCGGTGCCCAGGCCCTGGACCGACAGCGCATCGTCGATTTCCGTGGTCTGCGAATCGTCGATGGAATAGGCCTGCACGTTGGCCAGGGGCAGGTCGTCCGGCGGCTGGGGCGCGGCCAGGTTGGGAAAGCCCGTGCCCTTGGGGAAGTTCTCGAACAGGAAACGCTTCCAGTGGAACTGGTAGGCCGAGTCGATGGCGCCGGCTTTCTGCAACAGGTCCAGCGGGGCGGTGTGCGTGGCGCGGCTGGCGTCGACCACGGCCTTGTACTCGGGCGCGTTCTTGTCGGGCTTGAACAGTATCTTGTAGAGTTGGTCGCGGATGGGCTGGGGGCACTCGCCCCGGGCCAGGGCCGCGGCCCACTCGTCGATCTGGGCCAGCACGGCCTTTTTCTTTTCGATGGCGGCCAGCGCCTGCTGCAGGATCTCGGCCGGGGCCTTCTTGAAGCGGCCCTTGCCCGCGCGGCGGAAGTAGTGTGGCGCTTCGTACAGGCGGAACAGCGCGCCGGCCTGCTGGACCAGCGTGGCGTTCTCCGAGAAATAGTCGCGCGCCAGGTCGGCAAAGCCGAAATCCTCCTCGGGCGCGAATTCCCAGGCCAGGTCCAGCTCGATGGTCTGGGCCACGGTCTGAGCCTGGGCCACCAGCTCGGCCGGGGCGGGTTTTTCGAACTTCAGGAGGACGTTGGCGGCCTTGACCTTGACCCGCTTGCCCGAATCGAGCTCGATCTGGGCCGAACTCTCGGCTTCCGACAGGATACGGCCGGCCATGAACTTGCCGGCTTCTTCAAACAATGCATGCATGGGCGGCATTCTCCCATGGGGCGCCAGCCCTTCAGGATTTCACCGGGCCCATGCAGTCCAGGGGGGTGGCCATCACCGGGATGCTGGTGGCATCCGTTCCCTGGGCGATCATCCTGTCTGGTACCTTGGCCTTGCCGCAGACCCAGGCAATGGGCACCTGGGGGAAATCCGGCACGATGGCCGGCCGCAGGGTCAGGACTTTGCCCGCGATGGCCTTGTTGGCCTTGTTGCCGTAGACGATGTTCACCGCCCCGCCGGTCACGGTGACCTTGGCCACGTTGGTGCTGACGATGCGGTCCTCGGGCGGCAGGCCGGCGGCGGCATTGTCGGCGGGCAGGGTCTTCTTGAGCGCGTAGTGCACGGCCACGGCCTGCTTGACGAACTCCACCATGGCCTGGCCCTCCTTGACCTGGGTGCGCAGCACCCGGTCCTGGTAGGAGGGCAGGGCGATCAAGGCCAGCACGGCGATGACCACCAGGACCATCATCATCTCGATCATCGTGAAGCCCTGTGCGCGAAGGCGGGGCAAAAGGGCTGTGCGCTGCGGGTGGATCATGTCGGTGGTGCACGCCGGTGAGGGCGGGTGCTGCAGGAGGCATCGATGGGGCTGAATATAAGGGCTGGCGCCCCGGCCCCCGGGGCGGCGCCCCGCGCGTGGCCGGCGCGCCACGGTGCGGGGCTCTATGATTCGCGGTTTCATTCTTCTTCATCGCGCAATCCGCCCCCGCCCGCCTCCCCGATGCCGATCGCTGCCATTGCCGCACCGCTGACTTTGCTGGCAGTGGCCCTGCCCTTCCTGTTCTCCGTCACCAGCCCCCCGTCCACCAATGTCTGGCCGCTGCTGACCTCGTGGTCGTGCATCACGCTGCTGGCGGCGCTGGCATGGCTGCGCGCGCTGCGCTCGCGCCGCCACCCGGAGCTGTGCGATGGCGGCACCACGGCGGCGACCTGGCTGGCGCTGGGCCTGCTGCTGGCTGCGGTCGTGGGGAGCGTGGTCTGCCTGGTGCAGTATTTCGGCGGCGATGTGGGCCTGGCGCCCTGGATCCATGCCTCCACCCCCGGCCAGGCGGTGGGCAACCTGCGCCAGCGCAACCAGCAGGCCACGCTGGTGGCGCTGGGGGCCTGGGCGCTGGCCTGGTCGGTGGCGCAATGGCAGGCCCGTGGGGCCGGCGGCGCTCGGCACCCGCGCGTGCCCGAGAGCCTGGCGGGCCTGGCCTTCGGCATGGCCCTGACCGTGCTGGCCCTGGCCAGCGCCGCCACGTCTTCGCGCACGGGTGCCGTCCAGTGGCTGGTCATCGTGGTGCTGCTGCTGTGGTGGCGCCGCTCCCTGGGGCGCATGGCGCTTGGGGTGGCGCTGGGCGGGGTGGTGCTCTACATCGCGGCGGCCTGGCTGCTGCCGCTGGCACTGCACGGATTCAGCGGCGTGCAGGCCGAGGGGCTGTTCAACCGCTTCTCCGGCGACTCCCACCAATGCACCAGCCGCCGCGTGCTCTGGTCCAACGTGCTCACCCTGATCGCGCAGAAACCCTGGACCGGCTGGGGCTGGAACGAACTCGATTACGCGCACTACAGCACCTTGTTCCCCGGTGAGCGCTTCTGCGTGCTGCTGGACAACGCCCACAACCTGCCCCTGCACCTGGCCGTGGAGCTGGGCCTGCCGGCCGCCGTGCTGCTGTGTGGTGCGGCGCTGTGGTTCACGCTGCAGGCGCGCCCCTGGCGCGAGACCGACCCCGTGCGCCAGTTGGCCTGGGGCGTGCTGGCGCTGATCGGCGCGCACAGCATGCTGGAATTTCCGCTCTGGTACGGGCCGTTCCAGCTGGCGGCCCTGGGGGCGGTGGCGCTGCTGTGGCCGCGCCGCAGGATGCCACGCCCGCCCTCCGCGATGCTGCTGGCGGCCACAGGTGTCGCGCTGGTGGCGGGCACCGTGTTCCTGGCCTGGGTGGCACACGACTACCACCGCATCAGCCAGCTCTACAAGGTGCCCGACAAGCGCGATCCGGCCTACCGTGACATGGCGCCGGCCACGACGGCGCCTTCCCTGCTATTCGAGGACCAGGTGGACTTCGCCCTCCTGCCCTCCATCGCACTCACCCCGGCCACGGCGCAGCAGGTGTTCGATCTGTCCGGCCAACTGCTGCACTACTCGCCCGAACCCCGTGTGATCGAGCGGCGCATCGACAGCGCGGTCATGCTCGGCCGGGACGATGAAGCCGCCTACCACCTGCTGCGCTACCGCATCGCCTACCCCAAGGACCATGCGCGCTGGCTGAACAAGAAGGCGCCGCCGGCCCCGCGGGCACCGGCATCATCAAAGACGCAGGAATGAGGCCACCCGGGGCAGGTGCGCCTCGAAGCCGGTCAGCGCATGGTCGCCGCCTTCCAGCACCTCCTGCTGGGCGGCCGGGTAGCGTGCCACCATTTCGCGCCAGTCCAGCACCTCGTCGCCCTTGGCGATGATGGCCAGCTCGGGCCCCGCCGGGGGCTGGCCGCGCACGTCCAGCGCCTGCAGTTCGCCGATGTACTCGGGCAGAAAGAAAAAGCGCTCGGCCGGCTCGTGCCAACTGGTCTGCTCGCCGATGTAGCGCGCCAGGTCGCGTGCGGGATCCACCGCGGGGTTGAGCATCACGCTGGGGCAGGAGAGCTGCTGCGCCACCCAGCTGGCATAGAAGCCGCCCAGCGAGGAACCGATCACCGCGCTCGATGCCCGGGGCCAGTGCGCCACTGTCCCTGCCACCAGGGCCATGGCGTGGCGGGGCGAAGGCGGCAACTGCGGGCACCAGAAATGCACGCCGGGGTGCTGCGCCGCCACATGGGCAGCCGTCTGCCGCGCCTTGGCCGACTGGGGGGAGGAGCGGAAACCGTGCAGGTACAGAAGGTGGGTGGTGCGGTTCATGGAAAAGGCGCAACAGGCATGGGGGCAGGGGAATCACTGCCTTGACAGGCCTTGTACAGGCATAAGATGTTGCAAAGTGTATGCCGCAGCATGCGGCACCACGCCTGCCCCCGAGCCGCCCCGCCATGACCGATTCTGCGCCGCTTTCCCCCGCCCGCCGCTCCGCCTGGGTGGTCGGGGACCGGGTGCCTGCGCCCCAGGGGCGGTTCGAGCTGCAGCAGGTGCTGGTGGCCAACGGCGAGTTCACCCAGTGGCGTGCGCTGGACCGGCGCGGCCAGCGCCCGGTCACGATCCGGCAGTGGGCGGTGGCACCGCCGCAGGCAACGGCGGCACTGGAGCGCTGGCTCGAAGCTGCCGAACGGGCCACCCAGCTTCACCATGCCTTCGTCGCCCCCGTGCTGGCGGCCGATGTCCTGGCGCGCCAGCCCAGCATCGTGCACGAGCAGATGCATGGCCCCACGTTGGCCGAGCACCTGGCCCGCCAGGGCCGCTGCACGCCGCACGATGCCGTGGCGCTGGTGGTGGATCTGCTCGATGCGCTGGAGGCGGTGCATGCGGTGGGCCTGGTGCACGGCCGGGTGGACCTGGACCATGTCGCCATGGACCCGCAGCGCCACGCCCGGCTGCTGGGCCTGGGCTGGCATGCGCCGGCCTTCGTTTCCGGGGAGGAGGATTCGGCCAGCGCCGCTGGCGATGTGCGATCGGCCGCCCAGGTGCTGGTGCATCTGCTCACCGGCAGCCCCTGGGTGGGGGCCGCGGCGGCGGGGCGCAGCCTGCCCGCCGTGCTGGCCGAGGCCCTGGACGAAGGCCTGCGCACCCTGCTGCAGCGCGCCCTGGGCCAGGACGGAGCGGACCCCTTCGCGGGCGCGGGCGGGTTGCGCGATGCCCTGCGCGCCTGGGCTGCGCCGGTGAGCGCGCCGACCGCTGCCAGCAACGCCACGCTGGATTTCCTGCTGCGGCGCATGCGCCACAAGAGCGATTTCCCGGCCCTGTCCGACTCGGTGACCCGGATCCAGCGCGTGGCGCATTCCGAGGACGACAGCATCAGCGACCTCACGCACGAGATCCTCAAGGACGTGGCGCTCACCCACAAGCTGCTGCGCTTGGTCAACAGCGTGCACTACGCCCATGCAGGGCGCGGCACCATCAGCACGGTCTCGCGCGCGGTCAGCCTGGTTGGCTTCAATGCCGTGCGCAACATGGCCATGAGCCTGGTGCTGCTGGACCACATGCAGGACAAGGCCCATGCCGAGCAGATGCGCGAGGAGTTCCTGCGCTCCATGATGGCCGGTTCGGTGGCGGCCGAGCTGTGCGGGCCCGGGCAGGGGGCCGAGGAGGCCTTCATCGGTGCCATGTTCCAGAACCTGGGGCGCATGCTGTGCAGCTTTTATTTCCCCGAAGAGGCCGAGCAGGTGCGCAAGCTGGTGGCCGGTGGCCGGCTTGAGGGCGGGGAGGAAGCCGCCGCCATGCAGGTGCTGGGCCTGGGCTTCGAGGACCTGGGCACCGGGGTGGCCCGCGTCTGGGGCCTGCCCGACAGCCTGCAGCGCTGCATGCGCAAGCCCCTGGGATCCCCCATGCAGCGCCCTGCGGAGCAGGGGGTGGAGCGCCTGCGCTGGGTGGCGCTGGCGGCCAACGAGGTGGCCGACATCCTGCTGCACGGCGAGCCGGCGCGGCTCGAAGAGCGCCTGCAGGGCGTGGGCACCCGCTACAGCCGCACCCTGGCCCTGGCGCCGGCCGTCATTGCCGAGGCCACGCTGTGCGGGCGCCGCAAGCTGGTGTCGCTGGCGGAAACCCTGGAGTTGCGCGTGCCGCCCGGCACGCCCGCCGCCCGCCTGCTCCAGTTGCCGCCGTCGGCCGAGGACGGCGCGGCCCTGCTGGACGATGCCCTGGCCCCCCATGAGCTCGGGGCCGGCGAGGTGCCTCCCCTGCCTGCGGTGCTGGCTTCGCAGGCGGGCGGGGCGGTGTCGGTGGCCCAGGTCAACGAACTGCTGTCCGCCGGCGTGCAGGACGTGACCAACGCCATGGTGGACACCTTTGCGCTCAACGACGTGCTGCGCATGATCCTGGAGACCATGTTCCGCGCGCTGGGTTTTCGACGCATGGTGTTCTGCCTGCGCGACGCCCGTACCGAGGTGCTGGTCGGGCGCTTTGGCCTGGGCGAGGGCAGCGAGGCCGCCGTGCGCGCGATGCGGGTGCCGCTCAAGGTGCCGGGCGACCTGTTCGCCGCCGTGTGCCTGCGCGGCGCGGACACGCTGATCAACGATGCCACCGACCCGCGCATCAAGGCGCGCCTGCCCGAGTGGTACCGCGCGGGGCTCGACGCCCCGTCCTTTCTGCTGCTGCCGCTGCAGATCAAGGGCCAGACCTTCGCGCTGATCTATGCCGACCAGTCGTCGGCGGGCGGCATCGTGGTGGACGACAAGGCCCTGGGGCTCTTGCGCACCCTGCGCAACCAGGCCGTGATGGCCTTCCGCCAGGCGGGTTGACGCGCCTTTTCCGGGGCAGCGGGCCAGCCGGCACCCGATAATCGGGGGATGGCCGCCGTTTTTGACAAGCCCTCCGTTGCCCAGCGCTTCCTCCCCCTGTTCCGCGGGTTCGATCTGCCGCTGGTGCTGATCATCCTGCTGCTTGCCAGCGCGGGGTTGCTGGCCATGTATTCCTCGGGCTTCGATCACGGTACCCGCTTCATGGACCATGGGCGCAACATGCTGATTGCCTGCGCCATCCTGTTCGTGGTGGCCCAGGTGCCGCCGCAGAAGATCATGGCGTTTGCTGTGCCGCTTTACGCTGCGGGGGTGGCGCTGCTGATCGCGGTGGCGCTGTTCGGCATCACCAAGAAGGGGGCGCAGCGCTGGGTGAACCTGGGCATCGTCATCCAGCCCAGCGAGATCCTCAAGATCGCCATGCCGCTGATGCTGGCCTGGTGGTTCCAGAAGCGTGAGGGCACGCTGCGCCCGCTCGATTTCGCTGCCGCCGGGCTGCTGCTGGCGATCCCGGTGGGCCTGATCATGAAGCAGCCCGACCTGGGTACCTCGCTGCTGGTGCTGGCCGCGGGGCTGTCGGTGATCTTCTTTGCCGGCCTGCCCTGGAAGCTGGTGCTGCCGCCGGTGCTGATCGGCGGCATCGGCATTGGCATCCTGGTGGTCATGGGCGACCCCTGGTGTGCCGATGGCGTGCGCTGGCCGGTGCTGCACGACTACCAGCAGCAGCGCATCTGCACCCTGCTGGACCCCACGCGCGACCCGCTGGGCAAGGGCTTCCACATCATCCAGGGCATGATCGCCATCGGCTCGGGCGGCGTGTTCGGCAAGGGTTTCATGGCGGGCACCCAGACGCACCTGGAGTTCATTCCCGAGCGCACCACCGACTTCATCTTCGCGGCGTTTTCCGAGGAGTTCGGCCTGGCAGGCAACCTGTTTCTGATCACCTGCTTCCTGCTGCTGGTCTGGCGCGGCCTGGCCATTGCCGTGGGCGCGACCAGCCTGTTCGGCCGCCTGATGGCCGGCGCCGTGTCCATGATCTTCTTCACCTATGCCTTCGTGAACATGGGCATGGTCAGCGGCATCCTGCCCGTGGTGGGCGTGCCGCTGCCTTTCATCAGCTATGGCGGCACGGCCATGGTCACGCTGGGCCTGGCCCTGGGGATCCTGATGTCGGTGGCGCGTGCCCAGCGCACGGATCCCAAGGACGCACCGCCGGCCATGCAGGCCAGCTGAGCGAGGGATTGGCGCCATTGTCAGGGCGCGCGCTTGGGGTTACAAATGCCGAACTACCGGCTTTAGAACCTGTTTGCGATCACCTGCGAGATCGTGAACAGGTTCGTAGACAACCCTAGGGAGGTGCTTCCATGGCGTCCAAGTTCGAACTCAAGAAGTCCAGGAACGACAAGTTCGTCTTCAACCTGCTGGCCTCCAACGGCCAGGTGATCCTCACGAGCGAGTTGTACGAATCCCGCGCCAGCGCTCTGAACGGCATTGAATCCGTGCGCAAGAATGCGGCCGACGATGGCCGCTACGGCCGGCTCTGCGCCAAGGACGGTTCTCCCTACTTCACCCTCAAGGCCGGCAATGGGCAGGTCATCGGCCAGAGCCAGCGCTACTCGGGTGAAAAAGCGCGCGAAGCGGGGATCGAATCGGTCAAGGCCCATGCACCCGGTGCCGTGGCCGACGACCAGAGCGCCTGAACCCCGCCGGGGCCCTGTTGTCCCTGTGCCGGACGGGGCCTGCATGCGCGCCTAAAATGCCTGCATGACCTTCAGTTCCTCTACCGCCGCGCCGCAGCGTGCCTCCACCACCCAGCGCATCGACGTTGCCCGGCAACTGCTTCTGGCACCCTTTGGCCTGGATGAAAGCCACCTGGCCCGGGCGCTGGCCGAGATCCGCACGCACCAGGTGGACGATGCGGACCTGTACTTCCAGTACACGCGCAGCGAGGGCTGGAGCCTGGAGGAGGGCATCGTCAAGACCGGCTCCTTCAGCATCGACCAGGGCGTGGGCGTGCGGGCCGTGAGCGGTGAGAAGACGGCATTCGCCTACTCCGACGATAGTTCCGACGCCTCGCTGCTCGATGCCGCGCGCACCGTGCGCTCCATCGGCGCGGCCGCCCAGGGCGGCCGCGTGAAGGTCCCCGGCCAGAAGATCGCCACCAGCCGCAGCCTCTACCCCGGCGTGGACCCGATCGCCTCGCTGGACAGCACGGCCAAGGTGGCCTTGCTCGAACGCCTGGAAAAGCGCGCCCGCGCCAAGGATCCGCGCGTAGCCCAGGTCATGGCCGGCCTGGCCAGCGAATACGACGTGGTGCTGGTGGCGCGCGCCGATGGCACGCTGGCGGCCGATGTGCGCCCGCTGGTGCGCCTGTCGGTCACGGTGATCGCCGAGCAGAACGGTCGCCGCGAAATGGGCTCCGCCGGTGGCGGCGGCCGCTTCGGGCTGGCGTACTTCGACGACGAGCATATGGGCAAGTACGTGGACGAGGCCGTGAATGCGGCCCTGGTCAACCTCGATTCGCGCCCCGCGCCCGCGGGCGAGATGACGGTGGTCCTCGGCTCGGGCTGGCCCGGCATTCTGCTGCACGAAGCCATCGGCCACGGGCTCGAAGGGGATTTCAACCGCAAGGGCTCTAGCGCCTTCAGCGGCCGGGTGGGCCAGCGCGTAGCGGCCAAGGGCGTCACGGTGCTGGACGACGGCACCATCGCCGACCGCCGCGGCTCGCTCAACGTGGATGACGAGGGCAATGCCAGCCAGCGCAATGTGCTGATCGAGGACGGTATCCTGAAGGGCTACATCCAGGACTCGATGAACGCCCGCCTGATGGGCGTGGCCCCCACTGGCAACGGCCGGCGCGAGAGCTATGCCCACATCCCCATGCCGCGCATGACCAATACCTACATGCTGGGTGGCGACAAGGATCCACAGGAGATCATCGCCAGCATCAAGAAGGGGCTGTACGCCTCGAATTTCGGCGGCGGCCAGGTGGACATCACCTCGGGCAAGTTCGTGTTCTCGGCCAGCGAGGCCTACTGGGTCGAGAACGGCAAGATCCAGTATCCCGTGAAGGGCGCCACCATCATCGGCAGCGGCCCCGAATCGCTCAAGAAGGTGACCCTGATCGGCAACGACATGCGCCTCGACAGCGGCGTGGGCACCTGCGGCAAGGAAGGCCAGAGCGTGCCCGTGGGAGTGGGCCAGCCCACGTTGCGCATCGAGGGCTTGACGGTCGGCGGGACAGCTTAAGCACCCCCTGAGGCGCTTCGCGCCTTCACCCCTCTCTCGACTCGCTGCGCGAGTCGGGAGGGGGGCGCCCCCAGCGCGGCGGGGCGGCCCTTGCGCGGGGGCACTGGCCTTGGCCGCGCCGGTTTAGAGGCTTTGAACGATGCCTGGCGCAAGCGAAGGCGAGGCCCCGCAGATCTTACGGCCGCCTCGCCAATTGTTGCGTGGCTGCACCACCCCCGCCATCCATTGCCCGCAATTGCCCGGTCTTCACCCGCCAATTGGCATGCCTGGGGCTTGCCCGTAGCCGCACAGGGTCCGGGCGGCGCACAATGCCCTTCATGCCTGCCACGCGCCCCAGTCTGCAGCACACACTCCAGTCGTTTGGCGACATCAGCCGCTTCCTGCGCGAGAGTGTGGCCGACGAGGATTCGCGCCAGTTGCGCGACAGCCTGAGCGGCCTGTCCAACCACATCGACGAGGCGGTGCGCACGCGCCGCACCAGCACCGATGCGGCCGCCATCATGCGCCGGGTGGTGGGCCTGTCGCACTGCGCGCGCGAGCACCAACTGTTCCTCACCGGCCTGGGATCGGCCTGGCATGCGCTCTATGAATTCGGTGCCTACCAGCGCGCCCTGCGCGAACTGCGCAATGCCATCGGCGCCTGGCAGCAGGCGCTGGAGCAGCGCAGCACGCGCGAGAGTGCCTGCTTCGACCAGTTCGAGCTGCTCGCCTGGCGCACCCTGGGCGAGGCCTTGCTGCTGGTCGACATGTACGAGCACCAGAGCGAACCGGTGAGCGAGCTGCCCAGCGAGCCACCGCCCCCGCGCTCGGCATTGCAGCGCGCGGCTGCCTGGTTGCGGCGCTTACGCGGCTGATTTTTCTCGGCTCCTTGGTCGCCCAGCATTGCCTTGCAAGCCGCCATGGCGTTGCGTCTGCGCAACGCGAGGGGGTTGTTGCAATGCGGCAAGACTGTGCTACATTGACTGTCATGCAAGTTCGCAGCGCGTTTTATTTTTGGTTTTTTATCTCAGTCCCCGGCGGATGAGAGGCGAACGCGCAAGCACACACAACCTCACCATACCAACCGCCGACGCTGCAAAGCCCGGCGGTTTTTGTTTTTCTGCCCTCCCCTTTTTCCATTCCATCCACTTTGCAGCCCACGAGGAAGACAACATGACGGCCCATGCCAACCCCACCAGCGATGCCTGGTACCGCAGCGTCGAGAAGACCAGCCAGACCGACGACGAACGTATCAAGGACATCACCGTGTTGCCCCCTCCCGAACACCTGATCCGCTTTTTCCCCATCAGCGGCACGCCGGTGGAATCGCTGATCACCCAGACCCGCAGGAACATCCACAACATCATGGCCGGCGAGGACGACCGCCTGCTGGTCATCATCGGCCCCTGCTCCATCCATGACCCCGTGGCGGCGCTCGAATACGCCCGCCGCCTCAAGGTGGCACGCGAGCAGTACAAGGACACGCTGGAGATCGTGATGCGCGTGTACTTCGAGAAGCCCCGCACCACCGTGGGCTGGAAGGGCCTGATCAACGACCCCTACCTCGATGAGACCTACCGCATCGACGAGGGCCTGCGCATCGCGCGCCAGCTGCTGATCGACATCAACCGCCTGGGCATGCCCGCGGGCAGCGAGTTCCTGGACGTGATCTCGCCCCAGTACATCGGTGACCTGATCTCCTGGGGCGCCATCGGTGCGCGCACCACCGAAAGCCAGGTGCACCGTGAGCTGGCCTCGGGCCTGTCGGCCCCCATCGGCTTCAAGAACGGCACGGACGGCAACATCCGCATCGCCACCGACGCCATCCAGTCCGCCAGCCGCGGCCACCACTTCCTGTCGGTGCACAAGAACGGCCAGGTTGCCATCGTCAACACCAACGGCAACAAGGACTGCCACGTCATCCTGCGCGGCGGCAAGGCCCCCAACTACGACGCCGAGAGCGTGGCTGCGGCCTGCAAGGACCTGGAAGCCGCCAAGCTGCCCGCCACGCTGATGGTGGACTGCAGCCATGCCAACAGCAGCAAGCAGCACCAAAAGCAGATGGACGTGGCACGCGACGTAGCCGGGCAGATCGCCGGCGGCTCGCGCAGCGTCTTCGGCCTGATGATCGAAAGCCACCTCACGGCCGGCGCCCAGAAGTTCACGCCCGGCAAGGACGATGCGGCCGCGCTGGCCTATGGCCTGAGCATCACCGATGCCTGCCTGGGCTGGGACGATTCGCTGCAGTCGCTGGCCGACCTGTCGGCCGCCGTGCAGGCCCGTCGTTCGCGCTGACGGCGCCCCTCCGCTGCTGCGTGTAAGCTCCTGGCATGGCCTCTGGCGGTCGCCGGGGGCTTGCAGTCTGCAGAAAAAGAAAGGCACCCCATGCACAGCGAAGTCTCCGTCCGTCTGGCGGGCAACCAGGAATTCCGCTTCGATCTCGCGAACGCAGAGCCCATGGCCCATGAGGAAGGGCGGCGCTGGCTCGACGAACAGTTCACCCGCCTGGACTGCGAGCCCTTGCGCGCCAGCGGCAAGGTGCTGCTGGCCGACAAGGTGCTCGTAGTGGCCCAGGCTGCCGGCAGCCCGCTGATGGGCGATGTGCAGTGGTCGCGCGATTTCGCGCGCGCCGCCAGTGCAGCGCTGGCGCGGCCCGTGGTGCGGGTCGACGTGCCTGCGATGGCTGTGACGTTTTAGGCTCTCCCGAGTCGCTTCGCGCCATCCCCCTGAGGGGAGCGTCCCCAGCGCACGCAAGTGAAGCGCTGCTAAACCGCGGGGGCGGCACTTGCGCGGGGGCACTGGCGTGGGCAGCGTCGGTATCTCAGGTTGGTAGCTTTCGGAAAACTGAGGTAGAGGCGGCGGGGCTACCGCAGCGCCTGCAGCAGGCGCGCATGCACGCCGCCGAAGCCGCCGTTGCTCATGCACACGATGTGGGCGCCGGGGCGCGCCGCGGCGCTGACCTGGGCCCCCAGGATGTCGATGTCGGGGGCGGTCTGCGCGCGCTGGCCCGGGCCCACGCCCAGGGGCGCCAGGGCTTCGGTCGCATCCCAGTCCAGCCCGGCCGTGTGGCAAAACGCCAGGTCGGCCGATTCCAGCGCCCAGGGGAGCTGGCTTTTCATCGCGCCAAGCTTCATGGTGTTGCTGCGTGGCTCGAACACCGCGAGGATGCGCGCGCCCGCAGGCAGGGTGCGGCGCAGGCCGTCGAGCGTGGTGCGCAGCGCCGTCGGGTGGTGCGCAAAATCGTCGTACACCGCGATGCCGTTCACCGTGCCG
>NZ_JBKDTZ010000236.1:0-13123 GCF_046339755.1 Acidovorax sp.
CCGTCTACCGGTTGCACGGCGGGGTGCTGCACAACCTGCATGTTTTTGACAAGCGGGGGGAAGTGGTACCCGAGTTTCTGGCGGCCGTTCCGCTGGAAGACAGCTTCTGCCAGTTCGTGCTGAAGGATGGTGTTTTTCGCACCGTTGATACCGCGCATGATCGCAGGCTGGACGGGCATCGATATCAAGGTGCTATCGGCTCCTACCAGGGCGTGCCCTTGTTAGACAACGCGGGCGAACTGTCGGGCACTCTCTGCCACTTCGACGTGGAGGCCCATCCAGTCGATGACAACGAGTTCGAGCTCTTTCGCCAAGCGGCAAAGCTGCTACCAAAGTACCTCTATAAGGCGGCATTGCGGCTGTAGTGAACAGGCGGCTTGTCGCGGCGCAATCGCCGACTCACCCAATCGCATCTGTATCAAGGCGCGGGCATCTTGCCATCCGGCCCGACTGCTGCAAGTGCTTCACGCCCTTCTGGGGTGATCGCCAGCACCACGGCCCAATCGCTTGCGGGGTCGGCTTCCACAGTGAACTCAGCCTCGAGCAATCCTTGCAGACGCAGTTGTTCGGCCCAGCCAGCCTGTTCGCCGACGATGAGGAACGGCAATTCCCGCGCAGCGAGTGCCACCAGCAGGTCGTCGCTTGAACGCAGCACGGGCAGCGGTGCGGGGGTATCCACCCCGGCCAGCCGGCTGCGAATCCAGTGTTCTCCGCCAAGCAAGGAGAGTTTGGAGAATTCGTCCTCCGACAGCAGCATATGGAACGAGACAGGCATGTCCCCAACGCCCCCGCCTTCCGACCACTGGACGGCAGTGAGGTCCGGCCCGCCGAGCCGCCGGCTTTTGGAGTACACCACTTCGCCACTCTCCAGGTCTACCACCTGGGCCCAGTCAGCCTTGAGCCGACCACCTTCGTCGATGCACTGCCCGAGCGTGCCTCTGAAAACCAGATCGAACCAGCCGCCTGAAGTGTCTCGGAGCAGATTTGCGAACAGTGCGTGTGTCATGCTTTCCCTCAAAAGCTTGGATGGAGACCTAGAACCTGCGCTTCGCGAACGTGGATAGCTGTAGGAAGCGACCACCTATCGAAAGCAAGCTATCTAGCAGCGTCCCAGAAACAGCCGGGTCGCGTGCATTCCCACGGGCGTCCAGTGCAGCGCGGGCGACATGGCTTGCACAAGCAGGTTGCGTTTGCCGGTGGCATCGAGCGCGGGGTATCGGTCTTCGAACAGCGTCAGGTCTGTGTCCAGTGGGAGACTTCCCTGCTCCGTCGGTCGCTGGGCACCGCGCGCTGCTTTCAGGCGCTCTGCCACCCGAAAGCTCATTTGGCGCACCTTTGCGCCCTCGCTTGCATTTGATTCGAAGTTGGCGCCGTCTGCGCTCTCAGGGCCCCGGATCCAGTCGTGGATCACCTGCAATTCATACGGAGAGAACACGCCGAACATTTCAGCCCGCTCGCCCTGCAGCAATTGCCAAAAGCGGCTCTCGGCAGCGGGCCGGTTGCGCTTGATCCAATTGGCCTGCTCCAGCGCAGCCAGAAACTCGGGGGTGTTGTCGGGGTTCGACAGCCAATCGTTGACGCTGCGGCCAGCGACCTTGCAATAGTCCGAATGCGCGCCGTGGCCTGCCGGCGCCTTGCGCGACAGGATGCGTACGACCTCGCTGTCGATGTCGAAGCCCTGGATCACGTCCACCGTGCTGACACCGGTGTCGCCCAGCTTGGCACCGACCCGCACGCGCCGCCAGTATTCGCCGCCGTCATCGATGCGCGGCGCGTTTTCCAAGGCAGCAGTACAGGCCCGCATGGCATGCCCTGTATCAGCGTTGTCCACCGTGACGTGCAGCGTGAAGTAGTAGGGATCGATCCCGAGTTCGTTGAGTTCGTAGGCGGTGATCAGCAGATGCAGGGGCAACTGCTCGTAGCCGAGATTGAAGCCGATGATCTCGGGCAGGAAGTCCTGGGCGTTCCAGCCCAGGGCCAGCTGCACCAGCCCTTGCCGGTACAGCGCGTCCGGCAGCTCCTCCAGCGGGTCCAGGCCGTTGCTTGCCAGCAATGAGCGGTAAAGCTTCACATGATTCTTGTCCGCCAGGCCGTCACCCAACTCTTCGACATAGGTGGTGACCAGATCCGACAGGCGCGCATTGTCAGCATGCGCGCACAGGCCGTACAGCCACGAGCCATCGACCAGCTTCGTTGGAGCAATGTTGCGCAAAAAGTAGAGGGCGTGCGCGCGGTTCATGAAGTAGCGCCGTGGTGCGCCAGCCTTGCGCCCCTGCAGGTAAGCCTGGTACTGCGTGTGCACCTTCTCGACATTGGTCTGCATCCAGGCAGTCAGGCCCTCGGGAGCGTCGGGCAGGCCGTCCTCGCTGGTTGCCAGTTCGTCAATGGTGCGCCGCAGGAAATCGGCCGCGCCTTGTCGATCCTGCTCGCTAGGCAGATGGTTGGCCAGCCGTTCGTACAGGGGAGCATGTGCGAACCCGGGCGAAGCAGCTACCGCATGCGGCTGGGCCGGGGCTACGGGTGGCTCAGAAGTGGGGCGGTCGAGCAGATGGAGGTACATGGATGGGTCGAAAAGGATGAATGCCTTAGCCTGCGCCCTCGGTCCATCTACAACCATCGGGCCAAGGCCCTCCTGGTCGTCGTCATCCTCCTACGGTGCTGGCGCGAGCTGGCACCCCGTCCAGGTATCCCCATTGCCGCAGCAGGTCTAGCTGTCGGTCCGACACGCGCGCACCAATGTCGTTCCGATAGCGCAGGTTCGGCACGTAGACCTTGCTCGCCACCTCCAGAGCTCTCAGGCGGGCCGCATCCACAGTGGCGGCACACCCCGTGGCTACGCCCACATAACCGCATGTGCCGCTGGTGACCAGGTCGCCATGGCGCATCTCCACCTCGGCGAAGGCAATGGCTTCACGGTCAGCAGGCGTGAGGTCGTGATCCAGGATGATGGGGATCCCCTTGGATAGTTCTGCGTAGCCCTGGCGGTAGGGGAAAGGCGGCACCGTCAGCACCACCCCCACCGCGAAACCCGGTGCCGTATCGAAACGGGCGGCCGAGCGGCGGGCCATGGCCAGGAAAATGCTCTCCCACGGCTGGCGATGCAGTTGCTCGCAAATGGCGTAGCCCGGGTAGCCGAAGCGGCTGGTGAACTCCAGCGGCCAGAGCCCATCAGCATTGGCCATCAGGTTGACGTTGATGTAGCCGCAGTACCCTCCGTCGCGCAGAACGCACGCGAGCGGTCGCAGCACCAAGTCGAGCAACGCGCCGCTGCTCTCGTAGCTGACCACCGTTCCCATCTCGCCCGTCAGCTCGCCCAGTTCACCAGGGAAGAAGCGTTTGTGCTCGAAGTCAATGCAGGCGGTTTCCAAGAAGTCGCTGCCGTTGAAATATCCGCCGACGCCGATCTCGATGCCTTCGATGTATTCCATCAGCACGAAGTCCAGCGGCTCGGGCGTTGCTTCGCTGTTGGCGTGGAACTGCAGTAGTGCCGCCAGGTCTCGGCTGTCGCTGGCCTGTGCGATGTAGTTCTTGGTGCGCAGGCTGTGGGTACCGTTGAATTTGAGGACGTAGCGCTGGTGCCTGCCGGCCACGAAGTCTGCTGCGTCGCGGTAGGAGCTGAACGCGTGGCTGCTGGCGGTGCGCAGGCCCGCCTGCCGAAGAATGGACTGGCCGTACTCCCGGTCGCCCTCCAGCCGGTCGCCCAGCGCACTGCCGCCGATCACCTGGAAGCCCTGCGCACGCAAGTCGTCTTGCACGGCGCCCTGGTCGGCCGTCTCGAAGATGATGAGGCCCTGCTCCGCCGCTTCTTGGACCCACCCCAACTCCTGCTGCCAATCGTCGGTGCGTGCCACCATTCCGCTGAAGACGCCGTGACTGGCTTCGTCGCGTACAAACACTCGGACCTCGTGCCCGCGTGCCTGCATGCCGGCGTACATGGCGGCCAGGTCATTGCATTCCCCGATGCCCAGAATCCTCATCAGCCAGCCTTTTGCACCACCAGGCCTATGGCAGCGATGCGGTCTACGCCACGGTACACATCGCGGTCCAATTCTTCGCCGAAAACGTCCGGATCGATTTCGCGCCGCACAAAGCCGCATCCGGCGTTAGCTGCCGTGCGGGCGGCCCATTCAGAAAAAGGATCCTTCCCCCGCACCACGGCACTACCGGTATAGAGGATGAGGCGCCCACCCGGTGCGAGGTGGGCAATGGACTGCTCCAGAATGCGCTGCGACAGCCCTTCGCCATAGTCTCCCCCGCCATGGCGGTAGGTGCGCTGGTCAGCATCAACCAGGTAGGGCGGGTTGGACACAATGAGATCGAACTCGCCGGAAACCTGGCTGAACAGGTCGGACTGAACAATGGCGCAACGTTCGTGCAACTGCGCAAGGCGGGCATTGGCCCGGCTCAGCGCAAGTGCTCCGGGGTTGATGTCGGCCAGCACCAGTTCTCGCACGGGCGCAAAGCTAGCGCGCACCGCCGCCAATCCGCCCGGTCCGCCACCGCAGCCCATGTCGAGGATTCGGCTGCTGGCTTTGATTGGACGTGCCGCGAGTTCGCTGGCCACCAGCGCGGCGAAGCGGTAGGTGTCTGGCCCGAAGAAGACGGCATCCTCCTGTGTGGTGGGATAGCCGGAATGGGCATAGAGGTCGCGACCCAAAGTGCTGAAGCGCAGCGTGCTCCGATAGCGCCCCTCGCCCACTCCTTCCAACACCCCACCGGCGCACAGGCCCTCCAACAGACCCATCGGAAGCAGGTCGGCGTCGAAAGGAAGGTTCCAGCCGAAGGCGTCGCGCAGGTCTCGCGCCGCCATGCTGCCAAGGTTGCGCAGAACGCGCTGGTGCGTCAGTGGAGTGACAGTGATGAATTCGTACTGGCTGGATTGCAGATGGCGGCCCAGTGCAACCACCAGCTCGATGCCCTGCTCACCCATGGTGCTCAGCAGCCGCGGTGTGCGTAGACATCAAGTCGCCGGCCCATGCACCGCCCGAGGTCTTCGCGCTCTGTCGCCACCGGCTGGCGCTGATCGCGATCGCTGGATTGGCGGGTCGCATCTCCTTCTTCAACCAAGCCCACCGCCGCCGATGCGCCGTAGGCGACCATGGCCAATCCGGCGCCGATGAACGATACCGCGTGACCAGTATGGGGAAGTTGCTGGAACATGGGAGTCTCCTAGTGCATCGGGCAATCTTGTGCCCGCGACTTACCCCGCGTTGTAGGAAAACTGCCAGAGCCAGACTGCTTCACGGCAGCGCGCCGCGGCATCGGACACTTGAAAGCACGGGAGACATTTCGACGCGTCCGCCACCTCAAGGGGGTGTGCCCCTGATGTCGTTGGCGTAGATAGCTGCAACGCCACTGGACTGACTTCTCTGATCTTTGCCATACCCATCAATGCCAGTCGTGCGCTTGTCACCTCATTTTTTTTTTATCCTTTATGGCTTGTGAATATGCATTTCCGACAGCTTTAGAAGATTGTTGGCAGTCAGCCTGCTCTTTCGTTCCAGGCTCGATCAGTGCAAGCACCGCCGCAAACGGATTGACGGCTGTGCCCAATACCAGCGCCGCGCCGCCTCGGGCCAGCAGCGGAACCTTCTCCAATTCGAACTCGGCCTCGCGAAAGCTACCCCAAGCGTGGATAGGGGTGCGAAAAGACAGAATGCCAGGGCTTTTCGGCTTGGCCTCTATGCGCACATCGAAACGCTCATCTTTCAGCGAGAACGCGCCACTCCCTTGAACCACCGTCTGTTCGGTATCCACTGCCATAACACGCGAGTTCCCGTGACCGTTCTTCACCTCGAATGCAATCGCCCCGCAGTGCACGGCAATCTCTTTGTCACCGCCAGCCAAGAGCGCCAGTATCTTTCCGCCATTCAGACCTGCCGCAGCATCCACCAAGTTAGAAATTCGCCCGCCAGCAACTGCGGCCGCCAGATCTCCGTTGGCGCCCGCCGCAGCATCGGCAATAGAGTCACCAGTACCGCGCAGGTGCATCTGCGCCCCAATGGTGCCTGCGCCGTTAGCAAGCCGCGGGCTGTCCGGAACGATTTTCGCCACCTTCAAGCCGCGGAAATCAACCTTCACATCCGAGCGCAATAGCTTTTCGTCACGCGCGTCCAGGGTTACTTTGGCTAATTTGGCGCCGCCGTCAAAGCCTAAATGACGCGGCTCCAGTTTGGCAACTGCATCGTGCAGGCTGAATTTGAACTGCATGTCTTCCACAGGCAAAGCGGTGGGCGCCTTCAGGTCGGCAGCCCGGTAGGTCACCTCGGCATCGACAGCACGTAGCCGCCCGCCCTCAAATTTGCCAGTGGGCAGGATGCCGTCGCCTTTGCCGGCGGTGGTACCCGAGGGGAGCACCTTTTTGCCCGAGGTGGCGCGCTCCTTTGCCTTGGCCTGCTCGCGAGTCGAAGTATCTGAGGCCTTTGGACGCGTTGCGGAAGAAGAAGCCTTCGTGGCCTTTGTCTCCAGTCCAATCACAGGGCCCAGGTCGGCAATGTTCAGGAGCTTGCTCTGAAGGTCGGCAGTCAAAAGCGGCCGCGGCTCCTTCTCGAGGTACGCACCGCTGCAACGCACGTCGGTGGAGCCGATCTTGACTTTCAGGTTGTCGATTGCGTAGCGATTGCCCGACTTTACGAGTCGGCCATCGAAAGCGTCAGGTGGCGAGGCGGGCAACGGCAGCAGCAGAAACGGGTACAAGCTGGCAAGGGTGTCACCCTCGATGGCGAGGTTTACGTCGATGCCGGAGATGTTGGCCAAATCGGCAACCATGCCATCGACTTTGACGCGGGTGGTGTTTGCATCCAATGAACCCTGGATGGGAAACGGGATATCTGTTTGCTGGAAACTCAGTACATCACCCGTGCGTGCAGCCCCCTTGAAAGGCGCTTCGTGGTAGGTGCCTGCGAAAGCGTAGCGGGTGGTGAATTTGCGATTGCCGGCTGCGCAGCGGCGTCGGTCACCTTGTCCTTCACCTCCGGCTCAAACGTGCTGACGTTGATCGTCACCTCGAAGGGCTCGCCATGGTCCACGTAACGTAACGTCCCGTTGTCAACGGAGACACTGCCTATAAGGATATTGCCGGGCTCCCGAGATTCATCAGGCTCTTTAAGGACCCAGTTTTTTCGATCATCCTTCGCCTTCTCGAACACGAAATGGGCGTCGGACATCGCAGCGCGCGGAACCAGGAGCTTCTTCTTCCAGAGGTCGCGGAGCGATACAGAAAAGGACAGCTTGCCAATCTGCGCCATAGGCTTAGTCTCCGCAGACCAGTCTGCATTCGCGAACTTCACCCCTTCCAGAATGATTGTGGGAGTGAGCCCGAGCTTGACGTCCAGAGAGGAGATTCTGAACTCGCGCTGAGTCTTCTCGCTTACGTAGCGCTCCACGGGTGCCCGAAGCCAGTTCCAGTTGAACAAGATCAAGAAGACGGCCAGTGCGAGGAACACTGCCGTGGCAGTTATCAGCCATCGCGGCTGGCCAGAGCGTCTGCCTGCTACGCCACCGCCAGTGCGGTTCCACCAGTGATTTTTTGTAACGAGGACCATCTCTCCATAATAATCCCGTCGCTTGTGGAGCGTTGTAGGACGTCAAGCCGGCCCGGCTGCACACTGACCGCGATGAAGGCATCTGTTGTATTGCGCTGGATTGAATGCATTTTGTCCGACAGAGGCCGGCCCAAGATGCTTCTAAAAATCGGTTCCTGGATTCGGCAGCGGAACTGCTGAACGCCGCGTCAGCCTTGCGGGTAGTCGACAGCTGAATCCGCAGCCTGATATTTTTTTATTCCTAGATAGGAGTGCCAAATGAGCTTCTTCAGCAAGATTTTTTCCAAGATTTTCCCTTCGGCAAAGGCCGCTGACACCCCTGCCGCTCCGCCCACGGCAACCCCACCCGCTCCTTCGTCCAGCAGTGCCCCGATCGCGCCAGCGCCTGCTGCACCATCGTCGATTCCGCTCGGCGATGTTGCGCCGATCCTTGATGCCATGCCCGGGGCTAGCGGTCTCAACTGGCGAACTTCGATTGTGGATTTGCTCAAGCTTCTCGGTCTGGATAGCAGCTTGGCCGCGCGCAAGGAGTTGGCCCAAGAGTTCACCTACTCGGGCAGCGATGAGCCAGGCTCTGCAGCCTGGAATATCTGGCTCCACCGGCAAGTCATGAGCCGCATCGCCGCCAACGGCGGTACTGTGCCTGCTGAATTGCGGGATTGAATCTCGTTAACTGACGCTAAGCAGGCGTCAGGCGCAGCATTGTGCGGCGCGTGCCCTTACCTACCATCTGCAGGTGCGGATCGGTAGACAGGTTGCGCGCTGTGCGCTTGGGCACTCAAATCTGACGGACCTTGGTCAAGGTCATGCGCGCCCACTCCTCTAGGCCCCAAGTCCAATTGCGACGCCAGACGTACCGGTCGGGGCCATGCTGATCGCTGAGGGGGCTGGGTTGTGTGAAAACGAACTCAATGGCCAGCCGAGCGTCTGAAGGTAGATCAAGCGCACGACGGGTTGCCAGCAAGGCCGATCCCCAGACAGCCGCGCCAGCGCGCTCTGCGGGAGAGACCATATCGTGAGGGTTCCATCGGCTCTGCCACGCCTCCAATGCCACGTGATCGCGCCAAGCCATCAGTGGCTCGACGCCGCCCAGAGCGCAGATGATTCTTACTGCATCCAACGCGCCGAGGGCGACGCGTTCGTCAGGGTAGGGACCATCGATGATTAGCCTCAGAAACATGAGCCGAGGGAGATCGTCCGCGGATTCTGCTTGAGGCCCAATGCCATCAAGCTTTTCCGGCTGCGGCCGCGTCTTCGATCGCAGCCGCCTGGCCCAACTTCCCCAACTTCTCATCGGTCGCCTTCTCTTCGGCGAGCGAGGCCTGCAGCAAAGGCACCGCGGCGGTGTAGCCTAGTTTGGTGGCCAGGGTGATCAACGTCGTGTAGCTTGCGATCTCGTAGTGCTCCACCTTTTGCGCCGCGCCGATCAGTGCAACATCAAGCACCGGACCCTTGTCGATCTCGTCAATCAGATCCTTGCCTTCTTCCACCAATCCTTCCATGGCCGCGCATTTGATGCGCTTGAGCTTGAGGTTGAGCAACTCCACGACTTCATCAATGCGGGCCACTTGCCCCTGCGTTTCCTCCAAATGGTCCAGAAATGCTTGGGAGAGCTGCGGGTCAGCGGAGGCACGTGCCATCTTGGGCAGCGATTTGGTCATCTGCTTCTCGGCGCTGTAGGTGTCCGAGAGTTCGTGAAGAAATAGGTCGGCGACAGTCTTGACGGCCATGGTGGGCTCCCAGGTTGAAAGCCGGAATCCTCAGGTTCAACTCCACGGCTTTTAGTCAGACAACACCTCGTTTCGATGCGTCTGCAAAAGATGTTGCACTCGGCCATTTGTCTGACACCTAATGCAATAGCCAACTCGCAGCATCGGGGCCCGCGTTGCACAAAAAGAGTTCCGCAAATGCCCCACTCCGTTACCCTAACTGTCAATGGCCGTGCTCGCACGCTGGAGGTTGAGACCTCAGTCACGCTGCTTGACTTCCTGCACGACAAGCTGGGCCTTACCGGTGTCAAAAAGGGATGCGACCATGGCCAGTGCGGCGCCTGTACGGTGCTTGTCAATGGCGAGCGCATCAACTCCTGCCTCACGCTTGCCGTCATGAGAAATGGCGCCAGCGTAACCACGGTTGAAGGCTTGGCCAAAGGCAACGAGCTGCACCCCCTGCAACAGGCCTTCATTGAGCGCGACGCTTTCCAATGCGGCTATTGCACACCCGGACAGTTGTGTTCCGCCCAGGGCCTGATGAACGAGGGGCATGCGCGAACCCGTGAGGAAGTGCGGGAACTGATGAGCGGCAACCTGTGCCGCTGCGGGGCCTATGTGCAGATCTTGGATGCGGTAGTCGAAGTAGCGCTGGCTGAAAGGGGGCAGCAATGAGCCCATTTGCCTTTGATGCCGCTGCAGATACCGCAACAGCCATCGCACACGGGCGCGATGCAGCCTACATCGCGGGCGGTACGAATCTGCTGGATCTGATGAAGGAAGGGGTGGCGCGCCCTCATCAGCTGATGGATATCAATGCCCTCCCCCTGGCGGACATTGAGCCATCTCCGAACGGCGGCCTGCTTCTTGGCGCACTCGCACGCAATGCTGCAACGGCCTACCACCCTCTCGTACGAGATGGCTATCCCATGCTGGCCGCCGCCATCCTGTCAGGAGCCTCTCCGCAGATCCGCAACATGGCAACCGATGGCGGAAACCTGCTGCAGCGTACGCGCTGCTATTACTTCTACGATACCGGCACCCCCTGCAACAAGCGTGTTCCAGGCAGCGGATGCTCAGCCATAGGCAACTTGGCGCGTCAGCACGCCATCCTGGGCGCAAGCGCGCATTGCATTGCCACACATCCTTCCGACATGTGCGTGGCCCTTGCAGCATTGGAAGCAGTGGTCCATGTGGACTCGTCCGCCGGCCGCCGCAGCATCCCTTTCGCCGACTTCCATCGCCTCCCGGGAGACCGCCCCGAGCTCGACAACACACTGCAGCCGGGCGAGTTGATCACCCACATCGAACTACCTCCTGCGCAGGCGTTCGCGCCGCACAGTGCCTACCTCAAGATCCGGGAGCGCGCTTCGTATGCCTTTGCCCTTGTATCGGTGGCCGCTGCACTGGAACTCGACGTGGACGGCCGCATAGCCCAGGCTCGCATTGCACTGGGTGGGGTAGCCCACAAGCCTTGGCGCCGACCCGAAGCAGAAGCATTGCTGCACGGCCAGCACCCGGAGTCCCCGGTGTTTGCCAAAGCCGCCGAGGCACTGATAGCCGGGGCACAGGCCCAAGGTAGGTCATTGGGCAGCAACGCCTTCAAGATTCCGATGGCGCAGCGCGCCGTGGTGCGTGCGCTCGAAATGGCCCTCGCAGGCCAAACCAGCCTGCTGCCTGGCAGCGCGAACAAGGAGTAAAGCGCATGACTCTCGCTACCCTATCGTCCTCGCCTTCCACGTCACAGCAACCAATGGCGGAGCCTGGGACAGGCTACGTCCAGATTGGTGATTCCATATCGCGTACCGACGGTCGCGCCAAGGTCACCGGGCAGGCGCTGTATGCGGCAGACCACTTCGTGGCCGGCATGTTGTTTGCGGTGGTGGTCAATAGCACCATCGCCCGTGGCCGCATCGTGCGCTTCGACCTGGAACGGGCGAGAACGACGCCGCGTGTGCGCGACATCATCACGCACGAGAACCGGCCTCACAAGAGATCGATGGACATCTTCTACAAGGACATGACCGCCCCGGGCGGCTCGCCTTTCAAGCCTCTGCACAGCGACGCCATTCTGTACAGCGGCCAGCCTATCGCCGTGGTGCTGGCCGAGACCTTCGAGGCGGCCCGCGAGGCCTCTCAGCTGGTGCGGGTGGAATACGAGACCGAAGCACACGATACCAACCTTCTGACGCAGTTGCACCGCGCACACGAGCCCAAGGGTTTCAAGGCAGGCTATGTGCCACCACCGAAGCCCAAGGGCGATGCCGATGCTGCCTTCGCTTCAGCGCCGGTGAAAATCGATGCGCAGTATTACAGCGGCGCGGAACACCACAACCCCATGGAAATGCACGCTACCACCGTGTTGCGGGGCGAAGACGGCCACCTTACGGTGTACGACAAAACCCAGGGATCCCAAAACAGCCGCTGGGTGGTCTCCCGCGTGTTCGGCCTCGGCAAAAGCAAGGTCACCGTCAAAAATCCGTTCGTGGGCGGCGCCTTCGGCTCAGGGCTGCGGCCTCAGTACAACCTCATCCTGGCGGTGATGGCCTCGTTGCACACAAAGTGCTCCGTGCGGCTGGTGCTTACCCGCCAGCAAATGTTCACCTTTGGGCACAGGCCCGAAACCACGCAGCGCGTCAGGCTGGGCGCCGAGCGCGATGGCAGGCTCACCTCCATCATCCATGAGGCCCTCGCGGAGACATCGCGCCTGGAAGACTACGTGGAGGTGGTGGTGAACTGGTCGGGGCAGCTGTACATGAGCGACAACGTGCGCCTCGAATACAAGCTCGTGGACCTGGACCGATACAGCCCCATTGACATGCGGGCGCCAGGAGCTGCCCATGGCGTGCACGCCATCGAGGTGGCCATGGACGAGCTTTCCTACGCGCTCGGCATGGATCCATTGGCGTTGCGCCTGAAGAACTATGCAGAGCTAGACCCATCAACCGACCTCCCCCATTCCACGAAGGAGCTCAAGGCCTGCTATGCCCAAGGCGCTGAACGCTTCGGCTGGGCCCGCAGGGCGCCTCAGCCGAGGTCGATGCGTGAGGGCAACGAACTGATTGGCTGGGGCATGGCCACAGGCGTGTGGGATGCCATGCAGATGTTCGCAAGGGCCCGCGCCGTGCTCTACCCCGATGGCCGGCTGGAGGTGAGCAGCGCCGCCAGTGACATCGGCACGGGAACCTATACCGTGATGGCGCAGATTGCGGCTGCCGCGCTGGGATTGCCACTTGAGAAGGTGACGTTCAAGCTGGGTGACTCGACGTTGCCGGTTGCGCCCATCGAGGGCGGCTCCTCGCACGTGGCCACGGTGGGATCGGCGGTGGAAGGTGTGTGCGAGAAGTTGCGCAAGACCTTGTTCAAGATCGCACGCAAGATCGATGGGTCCCCCTTCGCGAAAGCGCGCTTTGCCGACGTGGAATTCCACCGAGGCACTGTTCGCCTCAAGGGGGTGGCGGGAGCACAACTGCCCCTGAGCGCCATTCTGGCGGCCGCTGGTGGTGAACCCCTTGAGGAGAAATACCTGATGCTGCCGCACATGCTCAAGCAGCGAAAGTATTCACGAGCGACCCATTCCGCTGTGTTCTGTGAGGTGCGCGTTGACGAGGCGCTGGGCACGGTGCGCGTGACACGCGTGGTGAGCGCGATCGCCGCAGGCCGCATCATCAACGCCAAGACAGCGCGCAGTCAGATCTATGGCGGCGTGGTCTGGGGTATCAGCCAGGCGCTGCATGAGGAGGCGCATTCGGACAATGCCCTCGGCCGCTTCATGAACCACAACTACGCGGAGTACCACATCCCCGTGCAGGCCGATGTGCATGATATCGATGTGATCTTTGTAGATGAGGACGACAGGATCGTCAGCCG
>NZ_JBKDTZ010000237.1:0-37939 GCF_046339755.1 Acidovorax sp.
GTCGTGGGTGGAGAGCTCGCCCTCCACCGTGTTGTCGCGCACCCGCCACTCGGCGCCGGCGCGCAGGCTGCGGTGCAGGCCGCGCCCTTCGGCAAAGTCGCCGCTGCCAAAGCCGTGGCCGGCAAACAGGCGCCAGTCGTCCGCCAACGGTGCGCTGTAGCCCACGGTGTCGATGCCGTAGTCGCCATTACCGATGGTGGGGTTGGGGCTGGACGACAGGCCCCGGTAGCCCGAGATGCGCAGCTCGGGCATGCGGTAGACGCGGCGCAGGCGGTCCAGCCGCTGCACTTGGCGGTTTTCGGGGTAGCGCGCCATCACGTCGTCGGCCAGCGCATCGGCCTGTGCCCACTCCTGCAGGTCCAGCGCGGTAAAGCCCTGCTGCAGTTCAAGTCCAAGGGCGCGCGGCTCCATGGCCTCGACCAGTTTGAGCTCTTCTTCAGCGCGGCGCGGCCAGGCGCGGCCCCGGTACACGCCCGCCAAAGCGATGCGTGCGCCCAGGTGGCCGGGGGCCATGGCCACCATGCGCTCGAAGCGCAGTTGCGCCTCGGGCGTGTCGTCGGCAAAGCTGTGCGCCTGCGCGGCCATCATGGCGGCGCCTGGCCAGGCGCCCAGGCCTGAAGGGGTCTTTGCCAGTGCCTGCGCCGTGCGGTCGGCCAGGGCCACGGCCTGGTCCATGGCCTCGGTCTCCACCAGTGCGTAGAACAGGCCGGAGGTGTCGATCACGCTGCCCGCCGGGGTGGCCGGGTCGGCCTGGCTGCGCGCCAGCAGCTCGCTGTAGAGCAGGCGCGCGGCCTCGGCCTGGCGCAGATACAGGTAGGCGCCGGCGGCCCAGCGCAGGGCGTAGTCGGGCACGGGCACGCCTTCGCGCCGCAGGGCCTCGTACTCGGCCACGGCATCGGCCATGCGCGCGCGCACGGTGAGCGCGCCGATGCGGTCCACGCGCATGCGCTGCACATCGCGCGCGGCGTCGGGGTCGGCGCGCCAGGTGGTCAGCGCGCGTTCGTAGTGCAGCAGCGCCCGGTCGGCCAGCGCAAAGCGCTCGCCCTCGCTGCGCGTGGGCGAAAAGGACAGCCGCACCAGCTCGGCGCCGATGTCGGCCTGCAGCCGGCGCTGCTGCGCGGTGTTCATGAGCGCGGGGCGCGCATCCACCAGTTGCTGCGCCTGCGTTGGCAGGCCGGCCGACTGCAGCG
Source organism: Acidovorax sp. (assembly GCF_046339755.1). Classification (GTDB taxonomy): domain Bacteria; phylum Pseudomonadota; class Gammaproteobacteria; order Burkholderiales; family Burkholderiaceae_C; genus Acidovorax. The sequence goes on from NZ_JBKDTZ010000237.1 coordinate 1,191, forward strand.
CATCGGCATAGGCCACCTGCACGGCGTTGTCGTCAGGGGCCAGCGAGCGGGCGCGGCTCACCTCGGTCAGCGCGGCATAGAAGCGGCGTGCGGCGGTATGCACATAGGCCAGGGCCAGGCGGCGCTGCGCCACCATGGGCGCATCGGCCACCAGGGCCTGGGCATTGACCAGCGCCTGCTCGTCGCGCCCCGCGTCGGCCAGCACCTGCACCTGGCCAATGCGCAGCTGCGCATCGCCGGGCGCCAGGGCCAGCGCGCGGGCATACACGGCCAGGGCGTCATCCCACTCGCGCAGGTTGCGGTGGGCGCGTGCCACGGTGCCCAGCGTGCTCACCGGCAGCGCGCGCTGCAGGCCATGCTGGCGGTACACCTGCACCACCTCGCCATCGAGCCCGGCCCAGCCGGCGATATCGATCCAGTCGGCCACGTGGCGCGCCCCTTCGGCTTCAGTGAGTGGCTGCGCGCGCAAAAACGCGAGGGCGGGCGCGGTGTCACCCTCCCGGGCGCGGCGCACCATGGTGTCGTAACTGTCGTTCAGCGGGGGAGATGCGTGCGCCAGCGCACAGACCATTGCGCCGGTGGCCAACGCGGCCTTGAATGCCCTCCCGGAAGCACCGGGCGCATGGCGGGCCGCGCCTAACACCGGGCGGCTTCAGGGGCGAAGTCTTGAAGGGACCGAGGGAGGCAGCAGCCATGCGCAGCTGCGGCAGGCCCACAGGCCCGCGCTGTGCATGGTGAAAGCAGGGAGATGAATAGCATCAGCCATGGTGGCCGATGGGGGGACGGGGCGCTGTAGCTGTGCGGGCCGCGCCTGTGTCAGCGAAGAGGCCATGGACCAGGCGGCCTGCGCCATGCGGCCCTCCCCCCGGTGTGTCTATGCAAGCAGAGACGATTGCGCCGGGGACGCCACCCTGTAGCAGTCCTTGCCGGCGCGCTTGGCCTCGTACAGGGCTTCATCGGCCAGGCGCATGAGCAGTTGCGGCTCGGTACCATGGTCCGGCGCATACGCCACGCCGATGCTGGCGCGGATGCGGGCTTCGCCCCCGGCCAGCGCAATGGGCTGCCTGAGCCGCTCCAGCACCCGGTCCAGCACGGTCTCCACCTGGCCCCGGTCTTGCACGTTGGTAAGCGCAATGGCGAATTCATCGCCCCCCAGGCGCGTCACGGTGTCCTGGCTGCGCACACAGGCCAGCAAGCGCCTGGCCGTCTCCACCAGCACCTGGTCGCCCGCGGCGTGCCCCAGCGCGTCGTTCACGGCCTTGAAGCCGTCGAGGTCGATGTAGCACACGGCCACCAGGCTCGATGCCACGCCCAGTTGCTCGAGCGCCGCGCGCAGGCGCTCGGCAAACTGCGTGCGATTGGCCAGGCCGGTGAGTGCGTCGTGCAGGGCCAGTTGCGCCAACTGGTCCTCCCGCCCCTTCATGGCGGAGATGTCGACAAACATCCACAGCGATTCGTCGCCCGAGACCGGCGTCCCGCTCAGATCGATCCAGACCGGGCTGCCGTCCTTGCGCCGCATCTTGAGCTGGGTGCGGTAGCGGCGGTTGTCGCGAAGGTGCTCATACCCTTGCGCCCCGACCCGTTCGTAAGACTCGTCGTCCAGATAGAGCAGGCGCGAAGGCTCTCCATCCAGTTCATCGGGGCCGTAGCCAAAGATCGCCTTGAACGCCTTGTTCGACCAGACCGTGGTGCGGCTCTTGGTGCGCACCATGCCGATCAGCTCGTTGTCCAGCATCAGCTGCTGTTGCTGGAGCAGGCCGGCGATGCGCCGTTCGGCCAGCACATGGCGCTGGCGCTGGACATACAGGCCGAACGATGCCCCCACCATCGACACGCCGGCCAGCAGCAGCAGCGCGGCGATGATCTGCACATCGCGCCGCCAGGGCGCCAGGAAGTCGCTCGGCGCCAAGCCCGCCAGAACCGTCAGCTCGAACCCGGGAACCCGGTGGTAGGCAGTCACCCGCTCGATGCCGTCGAGCGCCGTGGGGGTGCGGTACCAGCCTTGTGCAGGGTTGCGCGCCAGGGCGTCCCGGAGTTCGCTGGACACGCTGGCGGAGCCGAGGTTTCTGTCGCTGATGGGCTCGTCGGGCACGAAGCGCGCAATCAGCCGCAGGTCTTTCGAGCGCAGCGAGATGGCGCCCGACTTGCCCAGCTTCAACCGGCTGAAGCTGCGCGCGAAATGCGCGCTGGACAGGTTGGCATACGCCACGCCGCCAAAGCTTCCATCCCGGTTTTCGATGCGCCTTGCCAGAACGATTCCCCACTGCCTGGTGATCCGGCCCTGCAGCGGCTCGGAAACGGCCAGGCCATCGGTGAGGCGTGCGGCTTCGAAATAGCCACGGTCGGCAATGCTCACCGGCGCGGCGCCCTGGGCCAGCCCCGCGCGCACCATGCCGTCGGGTCCGGCAATGCGAATGGCGTCCACCTCGGGCAAAAGCTTTTCCTGGTGGCGCAGCACCTTGTCGATGGCCAGGGGTCCGGCCTCATCGGCCAACCCGGCCCGGTAAGCGGACGTGGCGCTCGACAGCGCGTTGTCGACCAGCCTGAGTTCACCGGCGATTTCCGCAGCCAGGCCTGCGGCCATGTTCTGCGCGACCTCGGCGGCACGGGCCTCGTCGGCATGCAGGCTGGTCTTAAGCCCGAACCACCCCGCCACGAACAGCAGCCCGATGATGGCAAGGTTGCCACACACCAGGTGAATCGCAAAACGCCTCAGCTTGGCGTCAGAAAGGTCGATGGAATGCGGCAAGGAAATTCAGCAAGGGGGAAGGTGCGGCCATCCCATTATCGACGCAGCGCCAAGCGGCAGCCCCCGTGGAAAACACCCTCCTCCTTGCAAACATGCACGGCTCCCCCCCCGCCTTGCCGATGGCGGCATGCAGCATCTGCGGCGTGCAGGGCTTGGTCAGCACGTCAAAGCCCAGTTGCGAGATGCGCGCCAGCTGCTCGGCATACCCGGTCATCATCACCACCCGCTGCGCAGGACACTTCTAGCGGAGGTGCCTGGCCAGGACCTCGCCGTTGAGCGCACCGGGCATCATCACGTCGGTCAGCACCAGGTCGGGCCGCTTGCCTTCATCGAGCAGGTAGATGGCCTTGTCGGCCCGGTCGACCCGGGTAACGGTGCACCCCAGCGACTGCAGCAGGGGCACCAGCGACTCTGCCACCTCGTCGTTGTCCACCACCAGCAGGCTCCTGCCCAGGGGCTTGAAGGTGGTGTCTGCGGCGGCCTCGTCCCCGGTTGCGCGGGGGGCCGTGCTGGGCAGGTACAGGCTGATGCGCGTGCCCTTGCCCAGCTCGCTGGAGATGTGCGCGCAGCCGCCCACCCCCTGGCAAAAGCCATGCACCTGGCCCAGGCCCGTGCCCTGGCCCACCGGCTTGGTGGTGAAGAAGGGCTCGAACACCTTGTCCAGGTCGTCCGGCGCAATGCCGCTGCCCCCCCGAATGGGTGACGCGCTCCCGCCCGCGCATGCCCAAAGGCCGCGCTACCATCCCCGGCAGAGACATCCCAAGCGCTGCACGCATGCAGCGACAGCAGCCCTCAGACGAAGACGAAGACGAGGACGAGGACATGACCTTGATGGACACCCGCCAGTTCCCCCGCGTGACCTTCCGGCCCTTTGCCGGCCCCTCGGACTACGAGGCCATGGTGGCCTGCGCCAACGCCAGCTTCTCGGCCGATGACACCGGATTTTTTCGCACCGTGCCCGAGGTGGCCCGCGACTACGCATCGTTCACCAGCTGCGTGCCCGAACGCGACGTGTGGATCGCCGATGCCGGCACCGAGATTGCGGGCTACGTGCGCTCCTGGCCCTGGGCGCAGGCAGACGGTCTGCAGCTGTACGCCCAGTTCGCCGTGGTCGCGCCGCACTGGCGCCGCCAGGGCATCGGCAGAAGGCTGCACGCCTGGCTGGAACAGCGCCAGCGCACCCAGGCCGCAGCAGAGCACCCGCTGGCGGCACGGCATGCGCACCACGCCTTCGTCACCCAGGGCGAGACCGCGCGCGCAGCCCTGCTGGAAAAAGCCGGCTACACGCCCGAGCGCTATTTCTTCACCATGGTGCGCCCCACGCTCGACCAGGTAGCCGACTTTCCCCTGCCCGAAGGGCTGGAGCTGCGGCCGGTGCAACCCGACCACTACCGCGCCATCTGGGACGCACATTGCCGGGCCTTCCAGAGCCACTGGGGATATTGCCCGCCCGAAGAGGCGGACTACCTGCAGTGGCTCAAGAGCCCGGTGTTCCAGCCCCATCTGTGGCAAGTCGCCTGGGACGTGCAGACCCACCAGGTGGCCGGACAGGTGCGCACCTACATCGACCCCACCTGGAACCAGGGCAACGGCCGCCAGCGCGGCTGGACCGAGTTCATCAGCGTGGTCGAACCCTGGCGCCGCCGCGGCCTGGCCCGCGCGCTGATCTCACACAGCCTGCGCGCCCAGGCCGCCGCCGGCATGGCCGAGTCGGGCCTGGGCGTGGACAGCCAGAACGGCAGCGGTGCCAACCGCGTGTACGAGGACTGCGGCTTTGTGGTGGACCGGCGCAACTGCGTGTACCGCAAGCCGCTGGTGCCGGGGCCGGACAGGGTCGCTGCCGGCTGAGCAAGGGGCCAGGCGCTACCGATGGCCGCCATCGGCAGCGCACCGCGCCTGGCATCCCATCCCGCCAAGGCCGCTGCGCGACCCCTGGGAGATCGTAAACAGGTTCTGAGGCAAAGTGGTACCCTGCTCCTGCAGCCCGCCCCCTGAAGATCCACCGTTTGACCGAGCCCCCATGAAAACCATCGACGAAATGCTGAGCCTGGATCTGCTCACGCACGAGCAGCACACCGAGATCAGCGCGTGGATCGCGCATTCCTCCACGCCCGACGAGATCCTGCAGATGCCCGCCGCGCTGTGGCGCGCCGTGGAGAAGGCCAGCCAGGTGATGGGCATCGATGCCGACCTGCTGCGCCCGCCGGCGCTGGACGCGGGCGGCATGGTCACGGGGTAGCGGAGCCGCGCCCGTGCAGCAGCGCTTGAGTTTTGCCTGCACGCAGTGCGGCCGGTGCTGCCAGAACCACCGGGTGCCGCTGACCGTGCACGAAGCCATGGCCTGGCTGCGCCGCGGCGGCGATGTGCACCTGCTGTGCGACGCGGTGGTATGGCCTGCCGAGCCGCCCGCGGACGATGCCTTCGCGGCCTACAAGCGGCAGCGCAGCTTTGCCGCCGCCAGCGCGGTCATGGCGGTGCGGGTGGGCGTCATCCTGGCCGCATCGTTCCCCGGCCGTTGCCCGAACCTGATGGACGACAACCGCTGCGGCATCTATGCCGAGCGGCCGCTGGTCTGCCGCATCTACCCGGCCTCGATCAACCCCTTCGAGCCCCTGGGCGCCGAATCCAAGGCCTGCCCGCCCGAGGCCTGGGATGCGCGCGGCCCGGCCTTTGTGCGCGCGGGCCAGTTGGTGGACCATGCCACCCAGCCCCTGATCGACCAGGCCCGCCACCTGGCCGTGCAGGAGATGCCCGCCAAGCAGCGCCTGTGCGATGCCCTGGGCATACGCGTGGCGGCCATGGCCAACGAAGGCTTTGTGGTGCACAAGCCGCCGCGCGCTGCGTTGCTGGCGGCGCTGGAGGAGTCGAGCGCCGCCATGGCCTGCGCCACCGCAATGGCCCCGGCGCAGGATCCGCCCGGCGACTGGCGCCTGCTGAGCCCACGCGCCACCACGCTGGAGATCCTGGCCGAGATCCACGCCGATGCGCTGGACGCCAGCCAGGCCGGCCGGCTGGGCGTGGAGTACCTGGACCTGCAACCACAGCCCGCCAGCGCCGCTGGTTGATCGATCGACCACCAACCCTGCGGTGGGCTTGCCTGCCGGCCTGTTGGCATTCTGGCTCTGGCGCCACCCAGAGGAATGGGCCGCGCCGGGCGCCAGCCGCCTGCAGCGCTGGTGGGCCCTGCCCAAGGCGCGGCCCTTCATCGTCTGGATCGGCCTGCCCGGCCTGCGCCTGCGGGTCATCCAGTCCTACCTGCACATCCTGCTGGACGAGCGCACCGCCTCCAACGATGGGCGCGTGTACGAGCAGTTGGCCCTGCTGCCCGCGCCCCTCAACGCACAAGACCTTGGCGCACGGCCTGTGGGACGCCAGCCTGCTGGCCACGCTGACAAGCACCCAGGCCCTGCCCCTGCGCTCGCATGCTGACATCGATGCGCTGCAAGCCCCACCTGGCGGCCTACCCCACGCTTGCGGCAGTATCGCCGAGATACCGCAGGGCCATGGTGCTGCCGCTGCCGGGCATCCGGCCGGTGCGGCTGCATGCCACAGCCCCCGTCAGCGGCCACCGGCCGCGAGAGGTCGAAGCGCAACGCATCGGGCGCTGGGAGCGCTTGCGGGGCTACGGACGGCACTTCTTCGAGGTCACCGAGTACAGCAGCCTGGATCTGTCGCGCCGCTTCCGGCAGAGCGCGACTGGCTTGCACCGCGTGGCAGTCGGTTCAGCGGCCTGGCCTTTACCCTCCGACATACGCCGCCAATTCCTCCGGAGCCCCCTTCGGAAACGCCTGCTTCAGATGCTCCAGAAACGCCGACACCCGCGCGCTGAGCAGCCGGCGTGACGGGTACAGCGCCCACAGCTCGATGGCCGGGCCGGGCACGTCGCCCCAGTGCACCAGGGTGCCGGCAGCGATATCGTGGCCGACCAGCGAGATGGGCAGGCGGGCCACGCCCACACCGCGGCGCACGGCGTCGCGAACCATGATGAGCGAGGCCAGGCTGAGCACGGGGTCGGTGGCCAGGGTCTGGGGTGCGGCGGGCTTGCCTTTGGCTTTTGCCGGTGCTGTCATCTCCCATGCGTTGCCTTGCTGCGCCGTGCCCGCGCCGCGCACCACGGCCGGCACGGCAGTGGTGCTGCCCTTGCGTGGCCGCGCCAGGCCGGGCGGGGCCACCACCACCAGGCGGTCGCGCAGCAGCACGCGGCCGATCAGGCTGGCGTCGGGCGGCGGGTTGACGCGGATCACCAGGTCGTAGCCCTCCTCCACCATGTCCACGCTGCGGTCCTCGGTGGTCACCGTGAGCCGCACGGCGGGGTGGCGCAGCGCAAAGTCGGCAGCCAGCCGGCCCATGGCAGTCTGCGAGAACAGCAGCGGCGCGCTGATGCGCAGGCGCCCGCGCGGTTGCCCGCCGCCCGAGGCGATGGCAGCGGCGGCCTCGTCGATCTCGGTGAGCAGCGTGCCGGTGCGCTCGTGCAGCGCGCGGCCCTCTTCGGTGAGCTTGACGGCGCGCGCACCGCGCTCCAGCAGACGCAGGGAGAGGGCGGCCTCCAGCTCGGCCACGCGGCGCGACAGCGTGGCCTTGGGCCGCCCCGATTCGCGCGCGGCGCGGCCAAAGCCGCCGTGGCGGGCGACGAGGTTGAAGTCGGCAAGGGCATGCAGGTCCATGGCGAAGTGTTCCGCTGGTGAGACAGTGCGTCCAACTATAACGGCTATCGGATCACGGATGGGATCCCTAAAGTTCGGGCTGTCAACCACCCAACCCGGAGAAATTTCCATGACCATCGCCTCTTCCCAAGCCTCTTCTTCCCCCGCCATCCTCGTCACTGGTGCCACCGGCACCGTGGGCCGCCAGGTCGTGCAGCAACTGGCCCGGCGCGGCGCCAACGTCCGTGCCCTGGTGCGCGACCTGACCAAGGCCGGCGACCTGCCCGCTGGCGTGACGGCCGTGCAGGGCGACCTGCTCGACGTGGATTCGCTGCGCGCCGCGTTCCAGGGCGTGGACACCTTGTTCCTGCTCAACGCCGTGGTGCCCGACGAGTTCACCCAGGCACTGGTGGCGCTGAACTTGGCACGCCAGGCAGGCATCACACGCATCGTCTACCTCTCGGTCATCCATGCCGACCGCTATGTCAACGTGCCGCACTTCGCGGGCAAGTACGGCGTGGAGCGCATGATCGAGCAGATGGGTTTTGGCGCCACCATCCTGCGCCCGGCCTACTTCATGGGCAACGACTGGACCATCAAGGACGTGGTGCTGGCCCACGGCGTGTACCCCATGCCCATCGGCGCCAAGGGCCTGGCCATGGTGGATACGGCCGACATTGCCGAGGTCGCCGCCATCGAGCTGCTGCGCCGCGCCCAGGCCAGCGGCCCGCTGCCCACCACGCGCATCAACCTGGTGGGCCCCGACACCCTGACCGGCGCCGGCGTGGCCGCCCTCTGGGCCGAGGTGCTGGGCCGCCCCATCGTGCACGGCGGCGACGACACCGCCGCCTTCGAGGCCAACCTGCGCCACTTCATGCCCGGCTGGATGGCCTACGACATGCGCCTGATGGCCGAGCGTTTTCTCACCGACGGCATGGTGCCCGAGGCGGGCGATGTGGAGCGCCTGACCACGCTGCTGGGCCGGCCGCTGCACAGCTACCGCGAGTTTGTAACCGAGGTCGCCGTCGCTGCATCGGCGCAGGCCTGAGCCCACCTCATTCCATTCACCCAGGAGAACACCATGATCTATTCCACCGCCACCGTTCCCGTCAACCCCGCCGGCGAGGCACCGCTCACCCGCGACCAGGCCTGGGCCGGGCTCGTCCTCAAAGCACGTGACGCGCGCCAATTCCTGCCGCCCGGCCTGTGCACCCGCTGCGACGTGGTCTACGACGGCGCCGATCACATCGTGCGCGAGGCCACCATCGGCGGCGCCGAGCTGCGCGAGATCATCGCGTTCGAGCCCGGCCACAAGGTGAGCTTTTTCCAGGCCACGGGTCCGCGCGAGGGGGTGATCGTCAACGAGCTGTTCGAGGACGAGGCTGGCGCCCTGCAACTGCGCTTTTACTGCTACACCGGCCTGCGCGGCAAGGCGCCCGGCGGCCCCGAGGAGCAGGCCGAGCAGGCATGGATGGACAGCGACAAGGGCTACAAGACGGCCCTGCTGTCCACCCTGAAGCGCACGCGGGAACTGGTGGCGCAGGGCGCGCTGTGAGCCAGGGCCATGGGTCAATCGATCCGCCCCATGCACTGGCGGCTGCCGCAATGCATATGATGATCACCCCATGCCCAGGCGCCCGCACCACAATGTCTATGTCGTCGAACTGTCGATGGCGGTGCTGCGCGAGCGCAAGTTCCTGCGCTGCAACCCCAGCTACATCGAGGGCAGGCCCTGCGTGTACGTGGGGATGACCGGGCTGGACCCGGACGTGCGTTTCGACAAGCACAAGGCCGGCATCCAGGCCAACCGCTTCGTCATGCTGTACGGCCTGCGCCTGCTGCCCGATCTGTACGAGGGCTTCAACCCCATGCGCTACGACGATGCGGTGGAGCGCGAGATCGAGATCGGCATCGATCTGCGCTCGGCAGGCTTCGGTGTCTGGCAGGCGTGAACGCCGGGCCTGCGCTCCCGGCGATACAGCTCAAGGCGCCGGGTTGAAAGCGCCTGCGCCCGTGTCCACCGGCGCTGGGCGCGCAGATGCTGCGGTGCGGGCAACGCTGCCGTCGGTGGACACCTGGGACGCCTGCTCCTGCACCACCGACACCGTGCCCGTGTACGAGCCGCCCCAGCCTTTGACGTTGTAGATGAACACGTAGTAGTTGCCCGCCCTGTCCACCCGTGTGGACACGGGCAGGCCGGTGCTGCAGTCCTGCTTGCGGCTCAGCTCGTCAAGCACGCAGATGCCGATGTCGGAACTGGCCTGGGTCAGGCTGAGCCGGCTGCCCGCCTGCAGTTGCACCACACCCTTGTAGTAATGGCGGATGTTGTTCTCGAACGAGGTGGAGATCCGCGAGCCGTTGGTGAGCTGCTGCATGGGCTTGTTGTTGCCGTTGAACAGCTCGAGGTCGAACGTCAGGTTGCCCGCATTGCGCGGGCTGATGCGCACCGTGTGCACGCCCGCCCGGGTGATGCGCCGTGCGGCGGAGATGACGCCGACGCCGGGCTCGCCGTCGTAGGTGACCATGACCTTGCCGTCGGGGTCGATCATCTCGTAGCGCCAGTCTGCCGACTGGCGGGTGATGCCCAGCGATATCACATGGCCGGGCTGCAGCATGGCGGTGGCGACGAACGGAGCCGCAGCGGTGGCGGTGAACGAGCGAGACGAACTGTTGCCCGTGTAGCTGGTGCCGTTGGCCGTGTAGCTGATGGTGGCGGGCTGCGCCTCCACGCTGGTGAAGTTCTGGTCGCGGAAGACCACGCCCGCACCCGCATTGGCCTGGGCGCCGATCAACCCGAAGCTCGCATCCGCCGGGCGGAACTGGTAGCGCAGGGACACCTCGTCCGCCGCGGTGAGCCCCAGGCCCTGGATGCGCGCGCCATCGAGCCGGAAGGTGGTTTCGTCTTCCCAGGTGATGCCGGTCATGGAGAAATACGGCGTGTATTGCGCGTGCGCCGCCATGCAGGCGGTGGCCGCTAGAGCGATGGCTGCAGTCTTGCGAAGCGAGGATGCCAGGTTCACGAAAAATACCTTTCTCTGAAGTGGTGGATGGACTGAGGGGCTGACCTGCACAGGGCGTGGCGGCGGGGTGCCCCGCGCGGCGTGTGCGCCGAATGCATTGCCGGTGGTTGCAGTAGTCCTTGCGGTGGCAAGCGGTGAAAAAGGGAACGCCAGGCAACGGCCTTGCAGGCAGCACAGCCCAGGGGGCTGGCAGGCTGTTCCCTGGCCTCTTGCACCCGCGACCTTACCCCAATGCAACGGCCCGTTTTGCTTTCGAAACATAGAGTTACCGCACCTTTGAACCACGCCCTCAATCCTCGTTGCGGCACTGGTTTTGTCAACCCGCCGCCGGGAGGGTTGACACCGCTCGGATTGACGCCGGTCAAGCAGACATTGACCTTCGTCAAGGCGGTCCGCGATGGGGTTCCAGACAATGGCCTGCATCGACCAGAGGAGACGACAGACATGCGCCTGAACCTGCCCACCACGGGCTGCGAATATGCCTTCCCCAAAGGCCAGACCCTCGTGTCCACCACCGACACCCAGGGGCGCATCACCCACTGCAACGCGGCCTTCGTGGCGGTCAGCGGCTACGCGCGCGACGAGCTGGTGGGACAGCCGCACAACATGATCCGCCACCCTGATATGCCCGAGGAGGCGTTCCGCGACATGTGGGCCACCATCGCCTCGGGCCGGCCCTGGTCGGCCCCGGTGAAGAACCGGCGCAAGGACGGCGACCACTACTGGGTGATGGCCAACGCCACGCCGCTGCTGCAGGACGGGCGGCCCGTGGGCTACATGTCGGTGCGCACCGAGGCCACGCGCGCGCAGATCGCCGCGGCCGAGCAGCTGTATGCCACGATGCGTGAAGAGAAGCAGGCCGGGCGGCGTGTGCACGGGCTGAGTGCCGGCCGCGTGCTGCGGCACACGCGGGTGGGGCGCGCGGCGCATGGGCTGGCCACGCTGGGCCTGTCGGCCCGGCTGGCGCTGGTGCTGCTTTCGTTGTTGCTGGCATCGCTGGTGGCCGGCGGGCTGCTGCCCGGCGCCGCCGGGTGGGCGCTGCAGTTGGCCCTGTTCGGCGCCGCCTGGTGGTACCTGGCGCGGCGGCTGGTGCAGCCCATCGCGGGCCTGACGCAGGTCGCCAACCGGGTTGCGGCCGGCGACCTGACGGCGATGGTGCGCCGCAGCCGCAACGATGAACTGGGCGATCTGGAGCAGGCACTGGGCCAACTGTCGTTCAACCTCTTCGCCATCGTGCGCGATGCGCGCGACGAGAGCGACGCCATGCGCCTGGGCGCGCAGGAGATCGCGCAGGGCAACCTCGACCTGTCGGCACGCACCGAGTCGCAGGCATCCAGCCTTGAGCAGACAGCCGCCGCGATGGAGCAGATCACCGGCACCGTGCGCCCGAGCGCCGACGCAGCCCGCCAGGCCACGGCCCTGGCAGGCCAGGCCAACGCAGCCGCCACGCGCAGCCGCGAGGCGGTGGACAGCGTGGGCCAGACCATGCGCGACATCGAGGGCGACTCCACGCGCATCGGCGAAATCACCCAGGTGATCGACTCCATCGCCTTCCAGACCAACATCCTCGCGCTCAACGCCGCCGTGGAGGCCGCGCGCGCGGGCGAACAGGGCCGGGGCTTTGCAGTGGTGGCCGGCGAGGTGCGCGCCCTGGCCCAGCGCAGCGCAGGTGCGGCGCGCGAGATCAAGGGCCTGATCGACCAGTCGGCCCAGCGCGTAGCGCAAGGCCAGCAGCGCACCCAGGCCGCCCGCGCCACCATGGCCGAGGTGGTCGAGGGAGTGCGCCGCGTGAGCGCCATCGTCGGCGAGATCAGCCATGCCAGCCAGGAACAGCTGGCCGGCATCTCCGAGGTCAACACCGCCGTGGGCCAGCTCGACACCATCACCCAGGACAACGCGGCCCTGGTGGAAGAGGTGGCGGCAGCGGCGCAGGGGCTGGTGCGCACGGCCGGTGCGGTGACGGATGCGGTGCAGGTGTTCAGGCTGGAGGCGGGGGTGCTGCCGTCGGCGCGGCCAGCGGTGCCGGGTCAGCGCGGCGCCAGGCCCGTGGTGCCGCCGCGTGGCAGGGGGTTGCGGGCGGTGTGATGCAAAACTTCAGCGGTCACCACCGCGCTCAGCGTCCCGCTGGCCCAGAAACCCGTTGCGGTAGCCCGCGATGAATGCGCGCAGCCGCTGCGCATCACCACCCATTGCCAGTTGGTTGCGCACGCGCAAAAGCGCGTCCAGCATTGGTTCAGGGTCCGCGAGAATGACACGCACTTGCTGTGCGGTGCCCGGGCTGCACAGCATTGCAGCGTCCTTGCCAAGCAACGCCGCGCCGGCCAAGTCGGGGTCGTGGCCAGCCATCTCCAGCAACCCCGCCTCTTCGTCGTAGAGCCGGTCCATGTTGCCGGCGGTGGCATAGGCCTGCGCCAGCGCCAGGAAGTCTGTGGCATCCTTGTTGTTGTCGCGACCACGGTCACGCCAGGCCAGCAGCTTGAGCACCGACAACGAGGGCAGTGTGCAGACATGCATCGCCAGCCCCGCGCCCAGATCCACCAGATCTGCACTGTCCAGCCCCTCCCTGAACCCGGCCACGTTCAGCACCACGTCATGGCCAGGCGGCCAGGTGATGGTCTGATCCTCTCCTGCCACGCCCCCGAAAGGGATGAGGTCCAACGGGATTCCACCGGGCCGCAGGTAGTGCATGCGGTGCGACTTGCCTTGTACTGCGAAGAACGCCCCCGTCGCAGCAAGGCGATCCTTCAATGCGGCGAAGCGCTCCCAGCTGTCGATGTACAGGCCGATGTCCACATCGCGCGTGGCCCTGCGCACGGCCTGCCCGTGCACGTGCGTGAGCATGATGTCCCGGGCCATGGCTCCGCCCACGAACACGCCGATGCCGAGTGCCTGCGTGGCCGCCTTCGCGTGCGCAAGAATCGCATGCAGGCCCGGCTCAATGGGGCGATCGGCACGGACTTTAAGCACCATTCTTGAGCCGCTCCATCAGCATGCCCGCCACTTCCACGCTGCGGCCTTCATTGCTGGCCATCAGATCCGCGTAGACCAGCAGCAAGGGCGCCACGGCCGGCGCCGCATTGTCTGATCGGGGCCAGAAGGCATCCAACACTTCGATGGGCCCGCCAGGATCCGGGCGCAGGCGGTGCTTGCGCAGCAACTGGCCCCGGTCCATCCAACTGTAGACGCATGCGCTCGCCGGGTTGATGTATTGCGTGATCGCAGCGGCAGCTACCTCACCGCCCAGCGCCACCTCGTGTTCATCAGTCAGAAGACTGCTCCCTCGCCAATCGGCATCCCCGCAGGCATACCGCTGCGGCTTGAGCTTGCCCCGCAGCGAAATCGGGTACTGCCGGGCCCACTCCGTCTGCAACGCCTGCCTATTTGCAAGACGCCGCTTGCGCGCCGCGCCTGTGATGAAACCCAGCGCAGCCAGGTCCTCGATGGCATTCGACGTGGATCCCAACGCCGCACCGGCCGCCTCGGCAATGGCACGCACGGGCTGCTGTGCCAAGCCTTCGATTGTCAGCAGCGCAAAGATCACCCGCAAGGTGCTGGCCTTGCGCAGGGCGGATTGGTCCGAGGGAATGTGCGGCTCCTTGTGGCGAGGCTTGCCGGTGATGAACACATGCGTTCCTGGCAGATCAAGATGCGCATTGCCCGCAGTGTCCAGGAAGTTGATCCCGGTACGCTGGCACTCCAACGCCAGATTGGGCGACACATAGGGCGCGATCAAGAGCCAAGGTTGTCCCTCGACCTGTTTGACCTCCTTCTCCATGCGGTACCAGACCAGGCTGTTGCGCTCGACGAGACGCACCTGCACCGCCAACGAAACGAGGTCCTGCCCCTGCCAGCCGAGTTCGACGGTTGCGTCCATGCCATCGTCTCTGGCGCCTCGCGAAGCCAGAACCTTGCCTTGCAGGACAGGCTTTGCGGCATCCAGGGCTTGCCTAATCACTGCGATTTTGTTCATTTTTTCACAATGTTCATTTTTTGTGAACATTCATAATAAACGAACATTCAAGACAAGGAAAGCAACCTCGGACAGGGGCTCGTCGTTAGTATCCCCCTCTCCTCCCCCCATACCCCGCAGACCGGCCCCCCAACGTCGAGCCCCGCGGCTCCACCACCGCAAACCGCAACATCATCACGCCGTACCGCGTGGCGCTCTGCAGGTCATCGCGCAGCTTCACCACCAGCCCATCCTTGCGGTGGTACAGCCGCCATTCCTCCAACCAGTCGCCACAGGTCGCAAAGACCTTGAATCGCCCGGTCTGCATGCGCGTGAGCAGCTCGCTGATGCCCGCCTCCAGCCCATTACTGCCATCCTCGAACGTGGCGCGCTCGGGCAGCAGGTTCACGCCCAGGGCACGGTACTGCCCGGCCAGCTGCTCGCCGCTGCCTTTGTCGTGCTGCAGCCCGTCGTGCGGCCAGGCCACGGGCATCCAGCGGCCGCGCGTGGCGATCAGCGGGGCCTGCATGGCCACGCTGGTCTCGCGCACGCGGAAGGTGTCGTACACGTAGACGGTGTCGGTGTCGCGGTCCCACGCCAGCCAGGCGGCCGCGGCCGGGTGGTCCCAGCCGAAGTCCAGGCCCACGATGCGCGGCCAGTGCGCGGGCAGCGCAAACGGTGCAACCACAATGGACTCCTCGGCCACCGGGAACACCTTGCCGCTGCCCAGCACGGGCACGCCGTTCATGCGCGCCTCGCGCTCGTGCACGGGGTAGCTCTCAGCCAGCTCGCGCTTGGCAGTTTCGTCGAGGTGGGGGACATCGTTCCAGCCGGCCTGGATGACTGCTTTGCTCATGGGGGATCCTGGTTGGGCAGGCTGCTGCCGGGCGGTGTGTGAGGTGATCTGCAGCAGGGCGAGCAGTACGCCACTGCACCGACCTACTGTGCAGGGATATAGTCCATCGGCAGCAGATGGCTTGGCAGGTACAGCGGATGGCGTGGTGTGCCGTCGACGGTAAGCCGAAGGACCTTGAGCCTGCTTCTCTCGCCCAGCAACTTGGTGATCGCCCGGGCCCTTGGCCGCAACGGCTTTGGCGGCAAGCCATAGGCAAGAACGACGACCTCAGCCCTGTCAGCCTTTTTCAGCAATGCGGCGTCATTGCCTGGGCCTACTGGGTCCCCGGAATCTGCCAGGAGTTTGCTATTGGTGACTCGGTAGGCATGCACGTTGCCCACGAGCTGTCAGCCATACCCCCAGGCCCTTGCGAACTTTCCCGACTTGATCAGCTTTGGGTCGGCGTGCGCGATGCTCGCGACAGATGGGTTCATCATGAGGAACATGACCATAGGTAGGTCGGCATTCCAGACCTCCCCCAAGGCATAGCGGTACATCCCGCATTCAGAAAACTCTGCGTCAATCTGGGAGCCTGCCGGCCAAGCAGGCTTTCTGCTGCCACCGGGATCGTGAGCGCCAGGAGACTGCTGCATTGGCTGGTGGAGCACCTTCATCCCAACGATGGTGTCACACATCCCGATCCAGGGCATGTCGGATGGCTATCACGCCCCCACCACCACCCCCTTCGTCAAGAAATCCAGCACCACCTCCGTCGCCCCCTCCAGCGGCGTGAAGGTGATCGCAATCAAGCCCTGCGTGGTCGCGGTGCGCGTCAGGCACTCGTTGTACACCGCCACCGGCGGCTCCTCGTCCAGCCACACCCAGTGGCGCGCTGTGCCCTCGAAGGCCTTGCGGCCCTGGTCGTAGGATTTGAAGCCGATGACCGATTCGCCGCCGCTCTGGTGGCGCACGCACAGGTAGTCGAGCGCGCCGTTGGCGCCCGCGCGGGGGCGGGCCTTGGCGATGTCGTCGGCCGGAATCATCCCGGTGCCAGGCTGGCCCGGAGGCCCGTACAGCTCCAATTGCACGATGTCGCGCGTGGTCTCCAGGCTTTTACCCGCGGCCCAGGCCTGGATGGGCCCGGCAAAGCGCCGGCCCTCCCACCAGTGCGGGTAGCGGCCGGTGAGGTGCAGGGCGGTTTCGTATGCGCCGCCAATGGTCTTGCCCACGCGGTTGCCGGCCATGAAGCAGCGCTCGCGGTGCGTGGCGCCAGCCTTGAAGAAGGCCAGGTGCCGGCCATACAGCTCGCGGCGCAAGAGCCCCTCGTCCTGGAAGTAGCGGCGCATGCGCCAGCCCGACAGCTTGTCGCGCAGCAGACCCTCGATGGCCTCGATCTCTTCGAGGGAGGCGTCGGCCAGCGCCTCGGGGAGTTGCGTGAGCGGATCCGGCAGTTCAGGCATCACCGTGCGGTTTATCCTTGATCGACTTCACCTGCTCCAGTGCCGCCAGCATGCCCTCGGCACGCTCGGCAGGCATCTGCGCCAAGGCCTTGCGCAGCGGATCGGGTGCATCGTCGCCGGCCTTCCTGGCGAACATGCCCAGGTGCGTGCCCAGCAGGTCCAGGGCCTTGAGCTTTTCGGGCGACTTGAATTTCTTGCCCAGCTCCAGTTGGCCACCGGGGCCGATCTCCACCACTTCGATGGAGGCGATGGCGGCTGCGGTGGCGCCATCCAGGTCCTGCACGCGCTTCAGGCTACCGTCGTCGTTGAAGAGCTTTCGGATGTCGAAGAAGGCAATGCCGGCCAGCTCGCGCAGCACCATGGCAGGCGTCACGCCGTCCTCGGGTGCGCCGGCAGCGCTTCCTCCCTCGCGCAGCCCGGGAGTGGGTGGGCAGGTGCCGGCCAGGGGCACGGCCATCAGGTGGGGCAGGGTCTTGCCACCGCTCATGCCGCCCCCGTCCTTGCCCCGCGCACCACACGCTCCATCGCTGCAATCACGCGCAGGCGATCCGCATCGTGCAGGCATTCGCCGCGCAGCCAGTCGGCCGGGAAAAGCACGCTCACTGCGCTGACCGCCGCATAGGGCACATGCTCGCACGCGGCCTTGATGAGGGCGGTGGCACTGCCCAGAGGATGCAGATCGCCGCGCAGGTAGACCATGCCCGAGGCGGTCACACCGGCCTGCAGGGGCGCCACGCCGCCCGGGGCCTGCAGTTCGATGAGGTGCAGGTTTTCTTCTTCGCTGCCGTATTCAATGTCCATGCCAAGTCTCCTGGTGGGCGTTCTACAGGTGATCAACGGGCCATGGCCAGCGCCCGGCGCGCATCCATCTCCGACACACAGACATCGCCCCCCACGCGGCGCAGCAGGATGCTGTAGCACTGCACCTGGCGCCGCCCGCGCGCGCTCGATGCCGGGCCGGTGCTGGTCTGCACACGGCCGGCCTCGCGCAGCTTGGCAAGGCAACTGCTGATTTCGGGGTGCGAGGTCTTGGGCAGGTCCAGCGCAGCGCCGATCTGGCCCAGCGTGAGCGGCTGCCCGGCCTGGCTGTGCAACAGCTTTTCCACACGCGACTTGAGGCCGCCTGCGCGGATGCTGGTGATGGTGCGCGCGCCCATCGTCGCTGCCGGGGCGCCGGTGGCCGCAGCCAGGGGAACAGAAGGGTGTAACGGCTTGTTTGCATGCATGGCAGGAGTCATGGGTTCGGCAAGGGTTGCAAAAAATGCAGCGATGCGTGCACCGCCGCCGCGGCATGGCCTCGCAAGCCGCAAGGATGTTGGGTTTGGCACCATGCAGCGGCACGGCGGACAGGAAGAAATTCGCCTCGGAAAACGCCCCGGCGAGAGGCCTGCATGGCTTGGCGCAAATACGACAGGCGCTGCAGGCCGGCGGGCCCGGGCAGCTACGATCCCGCCACCCAAAACCACTGATAACAAGGGATTTCATTCATGAGGGCATCACCCAGAACCATCTGCGCCGCGATTGCGGCCGCCACCTTGTCGCTGTCCGCTTCGGCAGGGCTCGACATCGACCTCACCAACTCGGGCTACCAGACCGAGGCCACCGACACCTTCACCGTCAAACGCCTGAAGGTGCCGGGCGCTGGCGAATGGGACGTCACCTTCAAATGGGACCCGCAGTCCCTGCACTTCGTACCCCAGGCGGTCGCTGCCAGCACGGCCGCGCAGCTGCAGATCTCGGGCCCGACCACGGTGAGCGAAGGCGGCTCCATCACCCTGGCCGCCGCTGTGCGCAATGCCGACGGCAGCACCTCGCCCACCGTGGCCGTGTGGAGCGTGGCGCCCGCATCGGCCGGCACCATCTCGCCCCAGGGTGTGTTCCTGGCCGCCAGCCAGACGGCCGACGTGAACGCCGTGTTCACCGCCAGCGTGCTGCTGCAGGGCAAGACCATCACCAGCACCTACACGGTGAAGGTGATCAACGTGGCGGCCACCCAGCGCACCTGCGCGGGGCAACTGGCCAACAACGCCAACGGCATGCTGCTGGCCGACTTCCGTGTGAACCCCGAGACGCAGAAGGTCAACATGCTGCTCACCGCCGCATCGGACAACCCCAACTTCCTGAGCAGCAGCTTCTTCTTCGTGCAAGGCAGCACCTCGGTCGCCGTATCGCTGTACACGTTTGACGCCGGCACCGCACTCTTCACGCCCTCCGGCGGCTGGTCGGGCATCGGCACCATCGCCTCGCCCACGCAGAAGGAGGCCGTGTTCTCGGCCTTCCCCTCCAGCATCAACCTGACGCAACCGTTCCAGATCCGCTACGCGGGCATCGCGGGCATCGCGGGCGCGCCAGCGACCATCGCCTGCAACTAAGGGCTTGCGCCAGGGTCACCCGCGGTCACTGGCCAGGCTTCGCTGAGGGCTCTTGCATCAGCCGCGTGGCCATCTGCCTTGCGCGCCAGGCTTTGATAGCTTCGGCTGCAGTCAGCGAATAGCTCACCGACGGCAGTGGCGTACTCAGCGACGGCGGCGGGGGCAGCGCTGGCAATGCGGCGGGCAGCGTCGGCGGCTTGCTCGCGCAGGCCGTCAGACTCAGCGCGAGCGCGGTCAGCATCGCGCTGCAAAGCGGCTTCACGGGTGCGTGCTTCATTCAAGGCTCCTTGGTAGCGGATGGCGGTGGCGCGCTCGGCCGCCCAGGTGGCTTGTTGGGCGCGTGCGCGCTCGGTGGCCTGGGTGGCGTGCAAGGCGGCGATCTGCCCACCCAGCCGCCAGTCCTGCAGTTGCCAGGCGGCGGTGGCGGCAAGGGCCGCGCCAAGCACGGCCGCGGCGGTGTGGGTGATGAGCAGCGGCGCCATCATCAGCCCCCTTCCCCAGACACCACGGGCACGTTGCCGAAAAAGCGCCAGAACGAAAGGACCGGAACACCATCGCGGCGAATCACGATGTTCAGGTCGGCCATATCGGCCAGCGACAACTCGCCGCGCAGCAGCGGCACAGGCTCGGTCGCAGCGGTGCGGCAACGGTTGAAGCACTGCTCCGCAGGCACCCAGCCCGCCGCACTGCTGTAACCCAGCGTGGTGGCTCCCGAAGTGGCCGTGTAGGTCACGGGCTGGGGCGTGGCTGGCATGGTGAGCAGCACCATCCCCAGGGCGATTTCCACCACAGCAGTCATGGCCTGTGCTCCTGCAGCTGCACAAGCCCTTCCAGGCAGGCCGCCGTCTCGGCCGCACGCCGGTTGGCAAGGCCCTGTACAAACCGCATCTCGGGCCGGCCATCGGCCAGCGTGCGGCCGGTGCGCACATAGCTCCACACCGGCCTGCCACTGTCCGACACACCCAGCCGCCGGCAACCCAGCGCCCAGTCGCCCGCGTTCCAGGCCACCATGGCCTGGCTCGCACAGGTGTTGCCCACGCCGTTGTTCCAGGCATGGCTGGTGGCCATGTCGAACACGCTCTGCGGTGGCAGCCGCGTGAAGCACCGGGACAGGCGCAGCTGCAGCGCCTCGATGGCAGCGCTCTCTTCCTGCGCGCAGCGCGCAGGCGTCCAGCGCTGGCCCACGACCACCGGCGTGCTCGTCACATGCCGCGTGATGCCCTTGCACACCGTGGGCAGGCCGCCGGCCAGCTGGTCCGCATAGACCAGGCCAGGGTCGCGCGGATCGGGCTCCCACTGGCCCAGGAAGGTGAGCACCCCGGCGCTGGCCAGCGCGAGCGAGCCCACTAGGTGAGGAAAGTAGCGCAGACCGCCGCGGTCGGCAGCAGCAACATCAGCAGGGCCGCTCATTCGTCCACCCCCTGTTCGGCGAGGTCGGTATCCGGCGTGTCCATGCCTCGGCGCAGCCGCGCCATGCGCAGCTCGTGCTCCCGTGCATGGCGCCGGTTGGCCTCGCGCTTGTAGTACCAGGTGATCACCAGGCCCGCCACGGCCACTACGGCGCCCACCAGGCCCAGGAACTCGTTGGACGTGATCCAGCCAAAGCTGGTGAGCCCCGCGCCCGTCACGATGGTCTTGCTGCCCGTGGCGCCGAGGGCTTCGATGGTTTCGTTTTTCATGGATGCTTGCTCGCTTTCGTCGGGCGTAAAAAAACCCGCACGGGGCGGGTTATGGGTACATGGTGCAAGGCAGCGATGCGGCCCCGTTGGGCCCGTATCGCTCGGGCTTATGCCATGCGAGGGAAGCGCCCGGTGCTTCAGCACAGAACAGCGCGTCAGGGTCTTGGGGCATGAGGGGCAGCACGAACCGCAGGCTCTCCCGCAGGTTGTAGCGCTTACAGATGACTACGCCGCAGATGGCGCTCACACCCCATCAGATCACGCCCCAGGTGCGGCACTCACCACGAGCGCCGTTGCCACCAGGCCCACCGTAACCGCCACCGCCAGGTGCCGTGCCCGCGGGAGTGGCCGCGTCACCACCCTTGCCGCCGTGTTGCGACTTGCCACCTGCCCCCGGGCTGCTGCTGGTGCCTGAGCAGGCCCCGCCACCGCCACCCCAGATGGAATCACCGCCACTCGCCCCTGTGGTCACGTTTCCTATCAGATTTCGCCCCACGGCACCTTGGCCGCCAGCCCATTCCGCGCTCAACCCGACATATGCAATATTGTTGTTGGCATTGCGGTAGTCATATGGAGATCGGAGCCCGACCCCTAGCGTGTTGGCGCCGTTCACGGTGACCGGGTCCAGCCCACCGGTCACAGTCACTGACGAGCTTGATCCAATGGCCGTTACCAGAGTTCCAAAGGTCGAATTGCCCCCGGCATTGCGGGTCGAGGTGGTGCTGTACAGGCCGCCTGCCCCCAGGGTGATGGCCACAGACGCGGGAAGCACGCTCACCTCAAACTCAAAGGGCATGCACCCGCCGCCACTGCCACCATAGCGCAGCCACTGGCTGGAACTGTCCGTCCACACCTGGCCGCCAGACCCTGCGCCCCACAGCCAGCCACCATGGCGCGAGTAGCCAGGCGACTTGATCCAGGTCTCCGATGCCGTGAACACCTTGTAGTAGCTCTGCAGCACGGTCGAGGTGACCGTGGCGCCGTCGTACTCCAGCCGCCGCCGCTCGAAGGGGTAGATCTTGTACGTGACCCCATCCGTGGTGATGCCAACATCGCCCGTGCCCTTGTTGACCACCTCGATGTGCCAGCCCGCCAACATGGCGCCGAAGGTCTGCGTGAAGCCGCCCGCCGTGTATTCGATGACCTTGCCTTTGTCGGCCTGGGTGAACGCGGTATTCGCACTGCGCTGCTCGCGCACCACGTCAGGGGTGACGCCGGGCGCGATGACGCCCAGGCTCATTACCCAATCGGTGTAAGGCCCGGCAGGGCCTTGGGCAGCGGTGATAGTGCCTGTGCACGCACCAGTGGTCGGATTGAAGGTCTCCAGAATGCCGCTCATCTGAATCAGCGCATTCGCAGAGCGAGCCAGGATAAAGTGCTGCCCAATCGCGAAGGCTTTGCCCACCTGGTCCAGCACCCAGGCCTTGCTGCCCATGCCGATGGTCAGGCTGCTGGCGCTGGTGGCCTGGCTGCCGGGTGCGTTGATAGCGCTGGCCGCAGCGGCCAGTGCCGCGGCGGCGGCCAGATCGGCATCGGTCACCGCCTCCTGCGCGGACACTGCGGCGGCCACAGCCTCATCCGCATTCCCTTTCACATTGGCAGCCACCGCAGCCACTTCCGTCGCCAGCGTCTGCTGCGCCACGCTCCACGGGTAAGCGCGTGCATTGAACGTGCTGCGATCATTCGGGTCCGGTGGGCTGGGCAGCGCGGTGATGTTCGGAGGATTGGTTGGCATCAGATGAGCCCTTTCACGTTGATGTTGATGGAGGCGTGCCCGAAGCTGTCGTAGCCCACGGGCGAGGAGGAAGCAATGCCGAAGACGTTCAGGCCCTCGTAGCCCCTGGAGGGCGTAGCGAAGAAGGCCACAGGCCGGTCGAGCACGCGCTGCAGGGTCTTGAGCGCCGCGTCTGCGTGCTCGCGCGGCATGACCACGCTGGCGTTCAGGTTGGTGGCGCTGTGGCGCTTGACGATGCTGGTGGTGCCGTCGTCGTTGGTCTTGATGTAGCTGTAGGTCACCGGCTCGGCCGATGCGCCGTACTGGGTGCCGCCCCATTGCGCTTCATCGCTGATGAGGGGGATGTAGTCGCCCATGACGATCATCCCGATGCCCACCGGCTGGCCCGCAGCGGCCGTGAGGGTCAGCGTGAGCTCGGCCGCAGGGCGGATCGGGATGCCGGTGAACACCAGCTTGCCCACCGGTCGCGCGGTGGTGAAGAGGTATTCGTACCAACCCAGCGGGTCGTCCACCAGAAAGCCCGAGCGCGCGTAGATCACCGCCCCGCCCGGCGCATCGCGCACCGTCACGCTGTATTGCGCGCCCGTCAGCCCATACAGCGCCAGGCTGTTGAAGTACCCCGGCTTGAGCACATAGGTCAGGCTGCCGGTAGCGGTCGCCTGCGTGCTGGTGTAGATGTCGAACGGCGCCATGCGGTCCGTGGGGCCGATGTCCACCCAGCGTGTTCCATCGCTCTCGGGCGTGGGCGTCGCCGCACTGGTGTGCGCGGCCGCGCACTTGTACTTGCGGTGCGTCGTTGCGCGGATGCGGATATCGCCCACCGCATAGGCCACGCCGGAGGCCCAGGCCGTCTCGCCCGCCGAGGGCTCGGCAATGGTGGTGCCGGCACCGATCATGGTGTCGGTGATGGTGATGTTGTCGATGTTGTTCATGTTTAAACGCGCTCCACAAGCATGGGGGCCTCGGGCCGCCCGTTGACGGCATCGGCGGTGCGCATGGCAGCACGCTGCAGCGCATCGTTCTGCCGCCGCACTTCGATCAGTTCTGCACGCACGCCTTCCATTGCGGCCAGCATGTCTTTGCTGTTGCCCCAGCCACGGCCGGCGGCAAAGGGGTTGTAGGCCGCGGGAATCACCGCCTCGCCTTGCTGCAGCAGGGCAAAGCCGGTGCGCGGCACCCTGCGCGTGCCGCGGTGGAACACGGGCCAGTTCATTTCGCGCGCAAAGTCTTCCAGGCTGCCAGGTTCCGTTCCGAGGATGACCCCCGCCTGCGCAAGGGTGAAACCACTCCCTTTGATGACGTTGTAGATGTCACGCGGATTGGCCCCCGCTTCGAGGGCGTTGCTGGCCGCCAGCCGGATGTCGTCGCGCTGGAACAGCGTGCCCGCAGAGTTGCGCCCAACGCCCAGCTCCTTGTCATAGGCGGCCAGGCCGGACCCACCCAGCGTCGTGGCGGAGCGCGCGCCATTCATGGCCGTGCCCAGGGCACTGATGGCACCCTCCACACTCTGCACGCTCAGGTCGATGCCGTTGAGCACATCGATCTGCTTGCGCTGCTCTGCCAGTTGCTCATCAAGATACTCGAGCTCGTCCTTCGCCTTGTCCAACTGGTCGCCACTGATGTCCTGCAGACTCTTGAGCTCATTGGCCAGCACCAGGCGCTGGTAGTCGGACTCGGCCTGCGTGGCAAACATCTGCTGGCCCAGCGCACCGGTGGCATCGCTGACTGCCTTGGAGAATTTCTCACTGTCCGGCAGGTACCCCGTGCTCTGCGCAACGGCCAGGGCATTGCTGATAAAGGCACGGCCCTCATCCCCCTGGAACTGCACCGCACTCTCCACCTCGCCAAACAGTGTCTTCGCCGCGTCACGGGCGGTCTCGAACACCGACGTGAGTTCGGTGATGGCCTCGTCCAGCACCTTGCGCTGCGCATCCACCGCGCGCTCCAGCGCAGCAAAGGCCGTGTCCACATCGGCGTTCTTCAGGTCCGCCAAGGCACCAGCGGCACGAACCACGGCCAGGCGTGCCTCGTCTGGCACGCCGGCCGTGTTGTAGATGTCCATCGCAGCGCTACCAATCTGGGCCCTGCTCAAGCCCATCAACTGCTCGGAGCTGACCTTGATCCCTACGGCATTCAGATCGGCCGTGACCTGGTCGTACTGCGACTGCCGGCGCTGCGCAGGGCTCAGGTACTTGTGGACAACGCCGGGCAGCTCGTCTGCAATGGTCTTTTGCAGCTTGATGGCCTGCACGTTGTCGAACAGCGCGCGGTTGCTCTCGTCCAATGCGTCGCGCTGGCGGGTCAGCGCCTGGGTTGCATCGTCGGTCAGTGAATTGAGCTCGTCCTGCAAGCCATTGCGCTCGTTCTGAACCTCGATAGCGCGGCGAGTCGCAGCGTTCCCGTCGTACAACGTAGTCAACTGCTGCAGACGCCCTTCGTCCAGCTTGTTGCCGTGCTCATCGACGAAGCCATCCAGGTACTGCTGGCGCTCCAGCGCCTTGGCGTCGCCTTCCTTGCCTTGGGCACGCAGCAAATCGACCGACAGTGACTTGGCGTCATTGAGTAATGCCTCCTTGGCACCATTGAACTTCTGCGTCAGCTCGTCCACAGCGTTGGAGAGGTTCTCGACCGCTGGTGCCGCTTGTGCAGAGACCTGGTACAACGACGCGATGAAGTTGGCGACGTCCATTACATCGGCATACAGCGCGGGGTTAGTAGACGTTGAATTGACAGCGTTCTTGACGTCCTCTCCGGTCGCATCGAGAAGCTGCTCCGCAGAGATATTGATACCCAGCTTTTCCAACCGACGCGAGCCGCTGCGAGCGATGTAATCACGGCGCTCTTCGTCGCTGTAGTAGTTCTGGAGAAAGGCGTTGGTGCTTGCCGTGAACCGCTCCAGCCCACCAAAAGCTTCAATGAAATCGGCCGCAAAATCCGCCAGTGCCAAACTCCCCTGTTGAATACCAAAGCCCAGGGCGTCGGCAGCCTCATTCAATGTGTGAAAGTTGGTAGCCAGTCGCTCGAGTGTTTCGTAGGCAGTCTCGCCGGCCAGCGCGTACTGGCTGGAGAAATACACCATGCGGGTGGTGGTCTCCTCCGCCGACGTGTAGGAATACTCCTTTTCACCCGTGCTGTTTTCGTGTGCTGTGACATTGGTTCGCGTTTCCGTTACCGGCTTCCCCTCGCCCAGCAATTCCCTGGCCATCGCAACTCCGGCCTTGCCATACGCGGCCGCGATTTTTTCCTGTACTTCCTCGGGTTTGAGATCCTTGAAATTGAGGTCTTGCTGATCCAGCGTGTAGGCAAAGGTCTTGAGGCTGTCGCCGGCAAGCCCCACAGTGTTGGCCATGTCGACTACGTTTTTGCGGTAGGCCTCATAGCCGCTTTGAATGGCACGGTCTTGCTTGCCCACCGTTGCAAGAAGGTCGGCATGGTCATTTTGCAAATTCGCAAGAACTGTCTGGTAAATCTGCAAGCTCTGCAGATTGGCCAGCTCACCCAGTGCCTCTTGCTCCTTGATTTTCTTCTTGTACTGCTCGATCGTCTCAAGCGGGTTGTGCGTGCTGAAGTCTGGACCGCTGGCCAGCGTTCCACCCTCTCTCCATTCTTCCCAAGGCTCCAACTTGGAGCCGTTACCCAGCGTCCCCTTAAGGCCCGAACCAATCATGCGTTCCGAACGCATACCGCCCAGCACGTTGATGACGGCGAGCGCCACTGCCATGTACGCCGCAGCCGGCCCCATGGCAGACATCATGCTGCTCAAACCGCCACCGGCCCCGCCAGCACCGCTGGCAAATATGCCCGTGCCGGTGTAAGCGCTGTAACCCGTCTGCGCTAGGCTGGCCACACTTCCAATGGTGCCCAACGCACCGCCGCCCCCGCCGCCCAATTGACCAGGCGCACCGCCACCCATCCCGAACAACCCACCCAACGCTTGCATGCCGTAGTTGACACCCGCGTTGATGAACATCTTCAGCGGCTGCTTAATCAGCGAATCCTGCAGCTGTTTGCGCAGTTGCTCACCGCCCTTCTCGCCGCCTTCGAAGATGGCCGTGACCAGCGAATCGCTGACGCCACTGGTGAGGTTGTTCGACCACTGCTCAAAATCCTTTTGCGCCTTCTTCTCGCTATCGCGCGCCTTGGCATTGCGGTCGTTGGCATTGATGCGGTCAGCCTCTCGAGTCAGCGCATCGGTCTCCTTGGTGGCCTGCTCGTACGCAGGAGAACCCTCGGTCAGTCCTGTGGGGCCGTCTCGCTTGGCTGTCAAGCGCTCGATGTTCACGCGCTTGATGGCTTCCGCCAACGTGATGTTCTGTGCAGCGGCCATGCTGGCGGCCTTTTCCTCCAATTCCATGGCCGCAATGCGGCCTTCAATGGCCTTCACCGTTTGCACGCCAAGCTGCTTTTCAGACTCCATATACGCTTCAACACTGGCGTAGTCCTTGTTTCGGACATCAGCTGCGTTCTGGCGCTGCTGAGTCAGCGCCTTAAGCTCGTCGGCTTCCTTCGCGATCATGAAGGGCTGCTTCGCCAGCAGTTCAGCCTGCTTCTTTTCGAGCTGCTCCATGCTTAGCGTGCTCTCGCGGTACTGCTTGTTCAGCAGTTCCCACTCTTGAGCAAACTCCGGCAACAAACCGGCACGCTCGACCGCCAGCTTTGCTTGGTCCTCCGTATCTTTTTGGGCTTGCGGCTTGGCATTGGCGCGAACGCCGACACTGACGTTGCCCCTCTTCGCCATCTCAGCCAATCTCTCATTGACACCCGCGATACGATCACGCAAGGTATTGGCTTCTACGCTGGTGCCTTTGTTCTGCTCTTCCAACGCCTTGAGGGCATCTTGCGCCTGCTTCGCAACACCTTTTAGCCTCTCCATCGCGGAAGCTTGGGTCTCAAAAGACTGAGTTGCCTCCAACGCAGCTTTTGCCTGCTGATCAGCCGCCTCCTCTTCTGGATATCTGACCTTCCCGGATGCCGTACGGCTGCCGCCGCTTTGAGGAGGCATGGGAGTAACGAAATTGAAGAGAGGACCGATACCCGGGAGAGACCTCACCCATGGGGGAGGTTTCATCTGCGCCATAACGTCGATCAGCTCGGCAACTTTCCCGACGAACCATACCAGCCCGCTCTTTGCCGCCTGGATACCTTGGGAATTACCCAAAGCCTTAGTGAACCGATCCCAGGCATTGCTCAAGTCGTCTGTAGCTTTGCCGAGCGGCGTCATCGCCTCACTCGCAAGTCCTTTCGTGGCCTGCCTGAGTGAGTACAGCAGAGCCGCCTGCGCGCCTGCTTTGTCGCCCATTTCGACCATGTTCTCAATGTTGAGCAGTTGCGCTGCGCTGAGCGTCCCGAGGGAATCTTCCAAAGATCTTGCGCCCTTCGCAGGGTCTGCGAAGGCTTCTGCCAGCTTGCTTGCAGCGGCGGGCAAGTCAGTACCTGTCGCCGCAGCAAAATCCGCGACGGACGAGCCCAGGCTTTTGAAAAGCTCACTGCCAATCTCAGGCACCTTGGCGAATTCTGAGATGACCGCTACAGCCGAATCCCTGCTAACGCCCGGGAGTGCGTTCAGTACTTCTACAAGCGCATCGATGTCTTTCACGGCCGCAAGTGAGTCGCGCCCCGTTCCCTTCAACTGCGCAGACAACGACAACAGTGCAGCATCCTTGCCATCCAGCGAGTGAACAGCAACTCCCAGCGCAGCGATAGCAGCCGCCACAATCACATAGGGTCCAGCAGCTCGTAAAACCGCTGCGCCCACATCGTCGATTTTCTTGCCAGTCCCTTCAAGCTTCTTAGCTGCTTCGCTAGTGCCGTTCAAAGTGTCTCTGACAAGCGTTGCAGCGCCGTCAAAGTCCCCCAGAATTCCGACGATCTGATTGGTTGTCTCTAGGAAATTGAAGCCAGCTTCACCTCCGGACTTCAGCCCCGTAGACAGGCCGCTTAACTGCCCAGGCAGGCTCTGCATAGCGCTCGACAAGTCCGAAACCGCCTGCTGTACCCCTCTAAAAACTGCCAGCTGCCCCGCCACAGCCTGCTCGATCTGCTGGGCCACAGACACCATGGCCGCGCCCTGCGCCAGGTACTGCGCATTCGCTTGAACTGCATCGGCGGTTTGATCAACGGCCATACTCAACCTCTCATGGATATGGCCCGCCAAGCGCAAGCCCAAAAACAAAAAAGCCACCCGAAGGTGGCTTGCGCAAAAAAGCAAGACGTGACCTGGCTGCCCGCGGGACTGCCTCAGTCCCTGCTATTCATCTCTTCCAACGCCGCCCGCTCGATCACCTGCACATCCGCAAAGATCGCATCGCGCTCCGCATCGGTCTTGTCCCGATGCAAGCGGTCCAACGTCGCAAACACGGCCGGGTAGTCCAGCCCCGTGGCCCCGCCCATCCCCACCCGCCACTGGGTGCTAACGGAACAAAACAGCAGGCAGGCGTCCACGTGCTCGGGCCAGACTTCCACGTCCGGCTCAGGGAAGTCGCTTGGCCGCATGCCCCACACGGCCAGCTCGGATTCGTCGGGCGGCTTGTGGTACGGCGCGCGCCCGATGGCCTTCAGTTTCCCAGGCGCAGGCCTTCGCGGGTCTCGTTGTAGGCCTTGAACACGGCCTCTGCTGCGCCGGGGTAGCTGTCGCACATGTCGACCAGGGCGTCCACGCCCAGGGGCTCGTCCAGGTCCCAGCCGGTGACGATCTGCACGATGAGCTCGGCGCTGTGCTTGGCGCGCAGGCTGGCGATGTCGCTTTCCTTCACCGGCTTGACCAGCGCGGTGATGGCGGCTTCCTTGGCGTCGGCGTCGGACGGCACCGACTCGGCGGGGTCGTTGGCAGCAACAGCGGCTACCGACTTCTTGCCGGCGGGCTTCTTCACAGCGACAGCAGCAGCCACGGGCTTGTTCGCCTGCTCGGCGGCATGGGCCTGCTCGGCTTCCTGGCGCGCAGCGTCGAACAGGGCTTGCACGGTCTTGCCGATGGCTTCGGCGTGCTGCTCGCGCATCTTGGCCCACACGGTGGAGGGCAGGTGGCGGGCGTCGAAGTTCACTTCGTCGAGCCCATGCGGCGTGGGCACCTCCACCTTGAGTGCGAAGGACTTGGGGGTGGACTTGCCGATAACGAGTTTGGCCATGGTGATGTTTCTTTCGAGGGAGTACGACACAAATAGGAAAAGCCCGTGCCCGGCCCTGCCGCCCCCTCGAAGGAGCGAACAAGGCCGGGTCGGTGCATGGGGTGTGACTGCACGGCCAGGCCAAGGATGGCTGGCGGTGCAGATCAGGGAGCGAGCTGCCCGGCGCAGGCGCCGGGAACAACCGCTCAGTAGCGCGTGGGGCGGCCTTGCAGCGAGATGGTGGCGCGCACCTGCATCACGCTGCCCTTGGTCAGCGTGGGCGTTTCGTTGAAGGACACGAAGCCGTTGTACAGCAGCACGGCGCCGTTGGGCAGGGTGACCTTCAGCGCGCGGATGGCGCGGGCTTCGCCGGCGGCCTTCAGGGCCTGGTAGCCGGGCAGCGAGGGGTCGTCGCCGATGCCGATCTGGATCGACTGGGCGCTGGTCACCGTGGGCAACTGGCGTTCGTAGTCTTCTTCCAGGAAGGAGAAGTTGGCGAACTGCTGGTCACCGCCGCTGGTGGTGAACTCCAGGATCTGCGGGATCTGCGTCCAGGCCGTGATCTCGCGCAGGCTGCCCACGCCGGTGCCGGCCGCAAAGCGGTTGGTGTCGGTCGTGTCGATGCCGGTCACGTCCAGCGCGTTGGTGGCCACGTTGGAGGCCTTGAACACGCGGTCGCTGATCTTCTGCCAGCCCGACTTGAGCTCGTAGAAGGCACCGTTGAGCAGGCCGTGCGCGGCCGAGGTGATGACGCCGGGGTTGGCATTGGTGATGGCGGTCACGGTCTTGACCGAGCCGTAGGTGGTTGCAATGGCGATGGTGGCGCCGTCGGGCAGGGATACAGCCATGGAATGGGCCTTTCAGTGGAGATGTCGAAGTGACAACAGACAAACAAAAAAAGCCGCACCAATCAACGACAGTGCGGCGGAAGTTCTGCGTGGCATGGGGCAGGCGTTTCCGCCCGGAAGAACCTGGAGGAGCGGCCTGCCGCGGGGCAGAGTGAACGGTGAAAAAGGGCTCAGGGCTGCGGCGGCAACTGCGCTTGCTTGTGCAGCCACTGCTCCCAGGCCGTGATCGCGCCCTTGGCCAGGCGGATCAGGGTTTCATGCAGTGCTTTGGTGGCAGGGCTCATGGGGCACCTCGAAGGATGAATGGATGTCCTTTTGCGCACGCCGCAACACGCGCGCAGCGCGGGTGCGCCATGCACAGGGCAGCGTGGAAAAAGAGGGGGAACGAAACCAACGCTGCGGCCCCGAAAAGCAGAGCCGCAAAAGCAAAAATCCCGCAGGGCAAACCATGCGGGATTCACAAAATTCAAGACGACAAACCACCCCAACCATCTACCGCAGTCGCTACAGGCGAAGAGCCAGGCTGTGGCTGCGGGCAATCAACAGAGGGGCGACGGGCGAGAGGGTCAGCACCCTCTGCAATCGTCTGCTGCAATTCTAACCGCGATGCATGGAAACATGCAAGCGTTTTTTCATCGACTGGTTTCTGCGGCCCACGCAATCGTCCAGCATGTTGAGCGTGCGCCGGCCGTCCTGCCCCAAGGGCTCGCGCGCCTTGCGGCTGCCGCCGCAGGCCTTGCACACGCGCCCCAGCATGGGCGTGCCGGGTACCAGTGCGGCCCCGCGGCCCAGGCAGGCGCGGCAGGTGGGGTCAAGCCAGTAGCACACGCTGGTGCGCGCAAGGGTGCGTGCATCGGCCAGGTGCTTGGCTGTGGCCCA
Organism: Acidovorax sp.; assembly: GCF_046339755.1. GTDB lineage: Bacteria > Pseudomonadota > Gammaproteobacteria > Burkholderiales > Burkholderiaceae_C > Acidovorax. The sequence goes on from NZ_JBKDTZ010000237.1 coordinate 32,463, forward strand.
GCGCTCCACGGCCTCCAGCACCTGCGCCAGCGAGCGCAGGCGCGCGAGCAGGTGCACGGCATCGGCGTCCGGGTGGTTGCGGCGCTGGTGCGCCACGCTGTCCCATTCGCCGCGCAGGCGCATGAGTGCGCCGCCCAGCATGCCGGGCGACCAGCCCGCGGCAATCAGCACATCGGCATCGCCGCGGCGGTCGGGGTCCACCTTGAGATTGGAGGACGAGGTGCCCGCGCGGGTGTAGGCCTCTTCCACGGTACGGTAGGGACTGTTGGTAGGTTCGGTGGTCATCAGCATGGTCATCCCTCGCATGGGTTGAAATGGGTGGAGCTGCGCTGCTCGCCCGCCAGCACGCCACAGCGCACCGCGTTGTCCTGCAGCGCCCGAAGGCGCCGGTACTCGGCCAGCACCACTGCATGGCCTGCGGCAGCGCCCGCCGCACCGAACACGGCGGCCAGCTCGCCCTGGTAGGCATCGGTGTGCGCGCCGTCCTTCAGCGAGCGCCAGAACTGCGGGCCCTGCGCCAAAGCGCGTACCTTGCAGCCGTGGCAGTGGGCGCGGAACAAGGGGCTGTTCGCGCGGGCCTGTGCGGCCTGGCACGCGGGGCAAGGTCCGCCCGCACCGTCGCCATCGCTGCGCAGCAGCGCGCAGACCAAGGGCATTGGGCCGGGGCGCCTGGCCATCGGCAGCACGGCGGCGCTCATGCCCAGCCCTCCTCGACCATGGCGATCAGCCGCTTGAGGGTGGCACGGTCCATGGCCGGCAGAATGAGCTGCAGCACCGCCTCGAATGCAGCCGCGTAGAAGCGCTCGAAGGTCTGCTGGTCCATCGCCTCGTAGCGGATCGACCGCACCACGGGAACCGTGTTGCCGGTGCGCGGGTCGATGGCATCGTCGCAGTAGCCCGCAGCCAGCTTCACGGCGATGAGGGCCTGCTCTGGCGTGCCATAGGTCTCGCTGTTCTCCGCCACCACCTGCAGCAGCGCGAACAGGCGCCGGTGCTGCGGGCCGTTGCGCGGGCGGCTCCATTCCATGCGCAGGCAGGTGCCAGGCTTCATGACTTCGAGCTTGCGCGCAAAGCGGCTCCAGGCGTCGTGGTCGGCCGGCGTCGTGCCGCGCAGGCCTTCGGCGGATTTGATGAGCATGGCTTTCATGGGTGACAGGTCCTCTCTGCGGTGGTGCTGTGGTAGCTGGTGGTGTTTGTGCCGGAATGCAGGGGCAAACCCTGCCGGTAGGCGGGCCGGCGTGCCCCGGTCGCGGCACGCAATGCGCCGGGCCATGGGGGTGCTGCCGTCGCAGCCAAAGGGTCGGCCGATGCCAGTGCGCGCAATGCGGCACGTTCTGCACGGTCTGCACGGTCCATAGCGGGCGTGGCCTGTGGCGCGCGCACGGCAATGGGCTGCGCGTTGCGCGGCGCGGGCGGCGACGGGGGTTGCGTTGCGGCGCGCGGTGCAACCAATGGCACCGCGTCCGCCGCGCTGTGCGCCGTCTGCTTGTCCGCACGCGGCGCAACAGCCTCGTTGCCGACGCGGGGCGCCGCCGCCAGGGCCTGCAGCGAATGAAAGCGCACCGCCGTCTTGCCCGCCGCGCTGCCGCCCTCGTACACCAGCAGCGCGCGCTCGGCATTCCCAATGAATGCAATGCGCGGCGGCGGCAGGCCGACCTTGGCGTACTCGCTGTCCGGGCTGCGGTCGCCACCCAGGCAGCGCGGGTAATCGAAGCTGCCGCGCCCGGTATAGGCGCGGTGGCTTTCGCAGAAGCGGTGCTGCAGGTAGCCCAGCTCCTTGAGGTCGGTGCGGCACACCTTGGGCCAGCCGCCCAGGTCCTGCACGGCGGCATGGATGGCGGGGTCGTCAAAGACCACATCGGTGTACGCGCCCACGCTGCCCATGGCCTCCAGCGTCTTGCCCCAGGCCAGGGCCGCGCGGTCGGCCGCCGTGCCGGCGAGGATGCGCACCACATCGGCCACACGCGGCGCAAAGCGTCCGTGCTCGGGGTCGGTGGCATGGCTCTGCATGGCCTGGCGGATCTGCGCCAGATCGAACGCCTGGCACGCACCCCACCACAGGTCAAGCACAAAGCGGCTGGCGTCCTGCCGGTAGTAGGCGAGCACGTCGGTGATCAGCTGCGCGAAGGGTGCGCGTTCAGATGCTTGCATGGTGCAAAGGCTCCTGTACCTGGTGGGGTTGCGGGTGGTGGGGGTGGTACGGTGGTGGTGGGGGCGCGGGCACCGCGTCGGGCTCCTGCAGCGCCCAGGCATGGCCCACACTGCGGTTGCGCTGCTCCAGCGCCTCTTGCCGGTTTCCCTGCAGGGGCGGCTGGCCTGGCGCACCGGCACGCCGCACGGCCGGGCCGCGCTGGCCGGCCGCGCGCATGCACACGGCCTTGAGGTACTCGGCCGGGTCCGCCGGGCGGGCGACACAGGCAGCGCGCACGGCCTCGGCCACGGTGTCGTTGCCATGGTCCTTGCACAGCCGGCCGATGAAGCTGCCGCACTGCGCTCGCGGCATGCCCGCCTGCGCCAGCAGCGATTTGCCCACCGACCACAGCTCGTCGCGCGTCAGGCCGTCGGCGCTGGCTTCGGAGTGCGCGTTGCCATCCGCATCGTCGATGCCCCAGTGTGCGGGCGCCACGCCCACGGCAGCGCCCTGCCCCCGGCCCGCTGCGGCGCCCGCCGTTGCACCCGCAACGGCACTGCCTTCACCAAAAAGATCCTCTCCGTCTCTGTCTCCATCTCGCTCTCGGCTCCGTTCCTTTCGGTTCCCTGTAAGGCCGGTTTCCGGTGGAACGGCGGCGCAGGGCCGGGCGCTTTCCGGCGGAAAATCCTCACCCGCGGGGGCCATGCCATGGGGGTAGTCCCCGGTCTTCCACAGCGTCTGCGGCGGCACGCCCAGGGCCGGCTTGCCCTCCTTGGCGCGCTTGGCGTTTTCCTTGCGCAGGCGGTCGCAGTACCTCTCGTAGGCGTACTTCTCCTTGGCGGCAAAGGCGGCAATCGCCTTCTCGGCCACCACCGGGTGGTACAGGCGCCCGTCCGCGCACTTCACAAAGCCGTGCAGCGCGGCGGCGCGCACCTTCTTCCATTCCTTGAGCACACGGCCATAGCCGGCCAGGTTGGCCAGCTCCACGTCGTCATCGGGCAGCGAGGCAGCAGGCACCTGGTGCCATGCCGCACACCACAGCAAAATGCCCGCGCGAAACGCCTCCCCTTCGGCCGCCGCCGCAAATTTCGAATCGCGCAGCCGCCGCACATCCAGCTCCATGTACGCGAAGTCGCTCAGGTCGCAGCCGGGCAAGGTCATGGGCGCGGGCAGGCCTGTGCTGCCCTTGGCGGCAGTGTTGCTGCTGGTGCTGCTGCTGCTCACGCGGCCTCCTGCCCCAGGCATGCGGCATAGGCCTCGTTGAACTGCGCCCACAGCACTGTGCCCGGCTCGTGGTGGTTGGCCTCGGCCAGCGGAATGTGCTGCGCAGCCGCCGATTGCGCTGCGGCACGCAATACATCGGGCGTCAGGCGCTGCAGGGTGTTGCCAATCAGCGTGCCCATCACTGCTGCCTCCAGTCGCGCGCAATGCGGCGGCTCTTGTCCAGGCTGGCCTGCGCCTGGGCACGGCTCTCGATGCTGATCGCGCCCTGCACACGCGGGGCAAGTCCCACGGTGCGCAGGCCCCGGCAGTTGAACAGCAGCACCGCGCCCGCAGGCCGTGCGGCAACGCTGCCGCTGCAGGGCTCCACGTCGACACGGGGCGCACCGGCATCGTTGGCTGCCACGGCACTGCGTGGCCGCACCGACTCGAAGGCATTCGCCCCCGCGGGCTGTGGAAAGAAAGTGGGTCGCATGGTTCGCTCATCTCCTCATAAGGCGTGCGGGCGCCTGCACTCACGGGGGAGCGCACGGGCCCATTGAAGAAAAACACCCGGTGCTGCACACAGGCGTACATGCATGCATGCAGCACCGGGCAAAGTCCATGGCGCCTGCTGCGTCAGCGCCATGGCAGGAGAAATCAACCGGTCAGGGCTTAAGTGGCGCTTGCGGCCACCTTCGCCCCGTCAACACCGCCCAGGACCAGGATCCACCGGGCCCGCTGCTGCGCCCCGCGATCGGGGCAACATGCCCGCAAAGTCCACCACCCCCTGCGTGAACGCATGCAGCTCGCGCATGCGGCTTCTGGGAACGGCCCGGCGCCAGTGCGTGATGGCACTCGGCGTCAGCCCGAAGTGATCTGCCACCTCTTTGTTACGGCCGGGTTCGGCATCCAGCCAATCCGTGAATCTCATGGCAGCAAGTTTAGTTTTATCTAAACAATTAGTCAAGCATAAGCTAAAACAACTTGCCAAAAATTTAGCTACAGCTAAACTTCGCAGCCATGAGCAACGACAGCACCCGCCGCGCGGAATTCACCGCCTACTTCGAGAAGCACTTCGGCACCGACCGCCAGCGCTTCATGGACCAGTTCGGCGTGAGCAAGGGCCGCATGACCCAGTACCTGGACGAGGAAGAGGCCTTCGGCGAGCGCGCCGCCCTCAACCTCGAAAAGCGCGCCAACCTGCCCCTGGGCAGCATGTTCCCTTCGCTGCTGCGCGCCGGCAGCGAGGCCGCACGCAGCCTGGCGCCTGAAGGCGTGCCCGTCGTGGGCACCGCGCAGCTGGGCGACGACGGCTACTTCTGCGAACTGCAGTACCCCGTGGGCCACGGCGACGGCCGCATCAACTGGCCCACGCGCGACCCCAATGCGTACGCCCTGCGCTGCCGCGGCGAGAGCATGAAGCCCCGCATCCGCCACGGCGAGTTCGTCGTCATCGAGCCCAACCACGGCTTCATGCCGGGCGATGAGGTGCTGGTGCGCGAGCGCAGCGGCAAGGTCATGGTCAAGCAGCTGGCCTATGTGCGCGATGGCATGGTGCACCTCGACTCGGTGAACGAGGCGCATCCGCGGATCAGTATTCCGGAGGATGAGGTGGAGGTGATTCAGTATGTGGCGGGGATAGCGAAATCGGCGTTGTGGTCGAATGATTGATGCCCGCTGGCGGCTTGCGGGCGGGAGCTGCCGTGCGCGGTCGGCGTGGCTTTTTTAACAGCATGCCTCTGCTGAGTGCGGGAGCCGGGATGTGCGCCCGGCGGCGCAGTAACTTTCTCTTGGGCCGCCAAGAGAAAGTCACCAAAGAGAAGGCGGCCCCGCTGCCCGTGTCCCCCTCGCCCGGGGGCGAGGGGGCAGCCTGCGATGCTCGAGGCTGGGGTGCGCCTCGCAACTCACTGCGTTCCCCCTGCGGGCGAACTCCGTTCAGACATCTGCGGCGAGCCAGATGACGAAGCGTGTGTGTCCTGCGGCACACACGCCACCCCAGCTTCTGCGCTTCTCGGCACGGTCAGAAGGGGGTGGGAACGGGCTCCACACGGGCCATTGCTTCGCTCGGCCTGTGGTCCTTCGCTGCGCTCGGCTCGCCAGAGTGATCGCGCCCGTTTCGTCGGCAGCGCGCAGCGCGAACCGA
>NZ_JBKDTZ010000238.1:0-17982 GCF_046339755.1 Acidovorax sp.
GGCGCCAACTGAGCGGCGGCTGAGCCCTTTCATTTTGCCCGCGGTGCTTGCGGTGGGCCGTTCCTGCTTTCCTGGTCCCATCCCGTTGTTGACCGTGCGCGCCTGTGGCGTGCCGCAGTCCCATGAACGCCTCCCCCTGTCCCGCCTGCGCGCCGAATGGGCCCCGGTCAGCATTGCGCGCGAGCTGCTGGCAGGCGCGGTCGCCACCTTCGCGCTGATTCCCGAGGCCATCGCTTTTTCCTTCGTCGCGGGGGTGGACCCTTCGGTCGGCCTTTTCGCCTCCTTCGTCATCAGCCTGGTGATCGCTTTCGTGGGCGGCCGGCCGGCCATGGTCTCGGCAGCGGCCGGCTCCGTCGCCCTGGTGGCCGCCCCGCTGGTGCAGTCGCATGGGCTGCAGTACCTGCTGGCAGTGCATGGCGACGATGCTGCCGGCACGCGCACCTGGCGGGTCACGGGCCAGGTGTTCTTCGCCTCGGCCGATGCCTTCATCGATGCCTTCGACACTCTGGGCGCCGAAGGCCGTGCGGTGCGCATCGACGTGTCAGGCGCGCACTTCTGGGACGTGACCGCCGTGGCCGCGCTCGACAAGGTGGTCCAGCGGCTGCAGCACCATGGCTGCACGGTGGAGGTCATCGGTCTCAACCAGGCCAGCTCCGTGCTGATCGACCGGCTGGGTTCCCTGCCCGCCGGCATCCCGCTGGCCCAGCACATCGAGGCCGTGCACATAGCCCTGCTGCACGATCTGCTCGAAGCGGTTCCATTGCAGCATGCCCACACGGTCCATGGGCGGGTTGAAATACAGGTCGGTCAGTTGCTGGGACTGGCGCTGGCGCGACATGCTGTACAGGATGGTCACGTTCATCAGGTAGCTGGCCATGGAGGGCAGCCTGTAGCGCCGCTTCCCACGCGGGCGCAGCTTGTCGCGCAGCAACGCCCAGCTCGTGGGCACTTCGTCCAGGTCGATGCGCCGGGGCTTGCGGAAGTTCAGGTCCACGCCGATCACGGTGCCCACGCCGCGCATGCCGCGCATCACGTCCACCGGGAAGTTGTTGAACGTGCCGCCATCGCACAGCAGGTCGCCCTCGTGCACCACGGGCGGCAGCGCGCCGGGAATGGAAATGCTGGCCAGCAGCGACTTCACCAGGCTGCCGTGGCGCACCACCTGCTCGCAGGCGCGTGAGTAGTTGGTGGCCACGCAGTAGTAGTTCTTCCATAGGTCCTCGACCCGGGCCGGAAAGCCCACCAGCCGGTCCACGGCCTCGCCGAGGATGTGGCGCAGCCGCCGGCCCTTGATCAGCGAGAGCATGGGCAGCAGGTTGAAGTCGCCCGTGGGGTTGGTGCGAAAGGCCTCGCGCGCGTTGGCCATCACGGCCTCCAGCGGCTGGTCCGAGGCCACGTAGGCCGCCATCACCGAGCCGATGCTGGTGCCGCCCACGCAGTCGATCTCCACGCCCTGCTCCAGCAGCGCACGGTACACGCCCAGGTGCGCAAAGCCGCGCGCGCCGCCGCCGGCCAGCACCAGGCCCACGGCCGTACGGCTCTGGATGCGCGCCAGGCGGGCCATGTCGCGTTCCAGCGCCGGGCGCACGTGCACATGGTCGGTCACCGTGCGGCGCGCCAGCCACTGCTCGGTGTGGCGCGGGCAGCGGGTGTCGGCCGGGTGCAGCAGCACCAGGATCTCGGCCGCCTCGGTCAGCGGCGCGCGCTGGGCCAGGCACTGCGCCTCGATGGGGTGGATGGCCGGCTCGGCCAAGGCGTCGGCCAGCAGCAGCAACTCGTCGCAGTGGCGGCTCACGCGGCGCGTCCAGGGCGTGGGCGAGGTGTCGGCCAGCAACAGCACGAAGTCGTTGCGTGCCTCGATCTCGTCAAGCAGCATGGCGATGCGCCGGTTGGCCGAGGCGTCGGCCCCTTCGCGCTGGGCAATGCCGGGGTCCTGCAGCTCGCGGTCCACGGTGGCCGAGTCCACCACGCGCACCTTGCCAGGCGCACCGAGCTGGCGCGCGAGCTTCACGGCAAAGCCCTGCAGGTCCACGCCCGGGCTGATGGGCAGCAGGCCCATGGCCACGAGGCGTTCCATGGCCGGGTTGGCCGAGCGGGACTGCAGGCGCTCGATGATCTGGCGCGTGAGAGCGATCGACACCTGGGCGCTGCTGGCCAGCAGCTCCTTGAAGACCGGCTTGGTCAGCCGCACCAGCACCGAATCGCGCACGGCGACCACCGTGGCGGCGCGCGGCGCATCGGTGAACAGGCTGATCTCGCCGATGGCCTGACCGCGCCCCATGTCGGCCACGCGGCGCTGCTGGCCATCGTCGCCACGCACATAGGCGCGCAGGCGGCCGCTCACGGTGAGGTACATGGATTCGCCGGGGTCGCCCTGGTTCATCAGCGTGCCCCCGCCGGGAATCTCCACCCACTCCATGTGGGCACGCAGCAGCTCCAGGGCATCGGGCGCCATGCCCTGCAGGAAGCTGCGCAGGTGCTCCATCAGGAGCTGGTTCTGGGTGGCGGTGAAAGGCGACATGGCAACTGCGGCAGGCGGATCGGCCGGCTCCGTGCAGGGCACGGGCTCGGGACCGATGGGGTTCAGTGGGCCGCAGGCGCCCGGCCGCAAGGGCCTGCCCGCAGCATGCGAAGCCGCGGATTCTAGGGATGCACCAGTGCAGCGCCCCACCCCGAGCGGGTAGTGAGCGCTGGTGGCGTGAACAAGTGCACGCTTGTGCCTGGAACCTGAGCACGGCCCTCTGCGAGGCCGCGCGCAGGGTGCCTACTTCTTTTCCTGCGCCAGGAATTTCGCAAGGTTGCCGGCGGCCGTGCTGCGCACCTTGCGCTTGAGCGAGGGCGACCAGCCCAGCAGCAGGCCGGGCGTACCCAGGGCCTGGCGCGACCAGCGCCAGAAATTGAAACGATCGCGGTGCGTGGCGATCAGGCCCTCAGGCGTGAAGGTGAACGTGCCGTCGATGATGTTGTGCACCTTGCGCCCCGTGGCGCTGAAGAGGTAGTGCGCTTCCCAATGGGCGCGCCCGCTCCTGTCGTCGGCCTCGATGCCGCTCGATTCGAGCTTCCAGTGCTCCCTGCCGTTCTTGCTGGTGGCCGTGGCCAGCATGCGCCACATGCCGCCGATCTGCTCACGCCCCTTGAGCGAGAAGGCCTCGTCGTCGAAGCTCGCGTCGGGCGCGTAGCAGGCCTGCATGGTGGCGTGGTCGAGCTGGCCGAAGGCCGTGTAGAAGCGCTGCAGGGTCTGGGCATTGGGGTGCATGAATGAAGGCTCCGGTAGGTACGGGGCGGGCAGTGGGCCCGGGCGGAGGATGCTACACCGGGGCCGTGCCGGCCTGCTGGCGCCTGGGCGACCCGGCTGGCGCTTCAGCCGAGGTAGGCGTGCAGCCGCTGCAGTGCGTGCGCCACGGTGGCGCTGCGCACGGCTGCGCGGTCGCCCGGGAACTGCTGCAGCTCGGTGTGCACGGCACCGTTCACGGCCCAGCCGAACCAGACCGTGCCCACCGGCTTGGCCGGGCTGCCGCCCGTGGGGCCGGCCACGCCCGTGACGGCCACGGCGACCCGGGCGCGCGAATGCGCCACCGCCCCTGCGGCCATGGCGCGGGCCACGGGCTCGCTCACGGCGCCGTGCTCCGCGATCAGTGCGGGGGGCACGCCCAGCAGCTCGGACTTGGCCTCGTTGGAATAGCTCACGAAGCCGCGTTCGAACCACTGGCTCGATCCCGACAGGTCGGTGCAGGCCGCGGCGATCATGCCGCCCGTGCAGCTTTCGGCCGTGGCCAGCATCTGCCCGCGTGCGAGCAGGCGGGCGGCGATGTCGGCCAACAGCCGGGCCTGGTGCACCGGGTCGCTCATGTCCAGAACCTCCACAGCGCGATCACCAGCAGCGTGCAGAAGGCCGCTACGAAGTCGTCCCACAGAATGCCCCAGCCCCCGCGCCAGCCAAAGCCCTTGAACAGGCTGTCGGCCCAGGCCACAGGTCCGGGCTTGGCTGCATCGAAGAAGCGGAACAGCGCAAACGCCACCAGCTGTCCCCACCAGCCCATGGGCATGGCCAGCCACAGCACCAGCCAGAAGGCCACGACCTCGTCCCAGACGATGCTGCCCGGGTCGGCCACGCCCAGGTTGCGCGCGGCCACCGTGCAGGCCCACCAGCCCACCGCGGTGCTGGCGGCGATCAGCAGGCCCATGTGCAAGGGGCTGAGCCACTGCTGCAGCGCCAGGAAGGCCAGCCAGGCCCAGAGCGTACCCACGGTGCCGGGAGCGATGCGCGACAGCCCTGCACCAAAGCCCAGCGCGATGCAGTGCGCCGGGTGCGAGAGCATGAAGCCGGCCGTGGCGCGGCGGGGCGCTGCGGGCGGCGGTGAAGACGGTGACATGGGGTCCACGGCGGGGCTCATTGCCGCTCCTGCAATTGGATGTCCTTGGCGTAGCGGATCGTGTGCTCGGCACTGAACTGCGCCGTGGCGCCTGCCGCCAGGGGCTGCTGCCAGGCCACCGTGCCCGGCGTGCGGTTGAAGGCCATCTCGGCCGGCTGGGGCTGGTAGCGCGACTCCACCTCGATCTTCTCGTTGCGCGAGAACGGCGCGGCATGCAGCACCTGCAGGGTGATGCCGGTCTTGTGGCGGTTTTCCACGCTGTAGGTGCGGCGCGTGCGGCGCTCGGTGCGCGAGCCGGTGAAGCCCGTGGCGCTGGTCAGGTCCTGGGGCGCGTCGGCGCGCACGGTGACCAGGTCGTCTTTGCCGAACGACAGGCTGGTGCTGCCTGCGGATGCGGTGCTGGGCGCGCCGAAGTCCAGGCGCCCGGTACCCACGAAGGCGCCGTCGCGGTACAGCCCCACGGCGCCCGCGGGCCATACGCCGGGCGGTGTGGCGACCTCGGCCACCAGGTAGGCCGCGTCTTCCACCGCCGGGGCCGTGCGCGTGAGCAGTGCGGCCGCCGCGCTGTGGCTGCCCAGCGCCAGGGTCACGCGCTGGCCGCTCGACGGTACGGTGATGCGCTGCGGCACGGTGAACTCGGTGGCAAAGCCCTTGTCGGTGGTGCTCACGTCGAAACTTGGCATGGCTTCTTCTGCCAGGTCGCGCGAACGTGCCGCGGGGGCGGGCGGTGCGGCAGGGGCCGCCATGGCCATGACCGGGGCAGGGCTCCCCTGGGGCTGCGGTGGCGGCGCCACATCCAGCGTCCACGGGCGCGGCAGGCGGCCCTGGGTGGCGCGGCCGGGCTGGCCGGTGGAGAGGATGAGCTGCACGTTGCTCCAGTCCTCGCCGCTGTTCTGCGCCACCAGGGCCTGGCGCTCCAGCAGCACGCTGGATTTCACCGGGTCCAGCGTGGCACGGTAGGCCGGCTGCCAGCCCGGGCCGCGCACCTGGTAGGACAGGCGCAGCTCACCCTCGCGCTCGGCTGCGAGATTGATGCTGACCGAGACCACGCGCGCACGCTGGCTGGCCACGCGGTTGCGTTCGGCCACCAGGGGCTTGAGCGCAAGCTCCAGCGTTTCCTGCTTGCGTTTGAGCTGGTGTTCGCGCGCCAGCGTGTCCTGGCCGGACTTGCGCAGTGCCTCCGCCATGGCCGTGATCTGTGCGGGCGTAGGGCCCTGCACGCGGGCGCCTGGTGCCTCTTCGCTGGCCGCGCGGCCGGCCACGCCCTTGAGGTAAGTGTCCACCAGGTTCAGCGCACCGGCTTCGGCCTTCACGCCAGCGATCTGGTCCTCCAGCTCGCGGATGCGGCCGTCCAGCGGGCTGGCGCAGGCCGGGGCCACGTCACGGTCTTCGGTGAGCACATTGAATTCGCCCACGCGCACGCTGGCGTCGGCATTGATTTGCAGGCTCTGTGCGTCCAGCGATGCCGGCAGGCAGGTGAACGTGAAGCTGCGCGCACCCGCAGCCACCTTGGCCACGCGTTCCACGGTGGCGGTGCCCGAGTAGACGGTCACGCGCGCGATGCGTGAGCTGGGGCTGTTGTCCTGCGCCAGCGCGGCGCCGGGCCCGCACAGCAGCAGGCCCGCGCAGGTGGCAGCGGCGAGCCTGGAGAAAGAGCCGGTGAGAAGCGTCAAGAAAAGCCTCCTGGGTTCGGATGGAGCACCGATGCGGCGGCGCGGGGTGGCTGTGGTTGTATCGCAAAGGGCGCGCACTTCCCGCTGCGCGCCACGCGCATCGACCTTGGTGCATTCATGGGATTGTCACGCAGCGTTCATATCCTTGAAAGGTCTTCCATTCTCACTCCAACAAAACCATGAAGCATTCCGTTCCGCGTGCCCTCTCGATTGTCGCCCTGGGCCTGGGCTTGGTGGCCTGCGGCGGCTCCGACGACGGATTCCAGTACCCCGGTGCCAGCGGCACCAGCCTGCCCTATGAGGTGATGGGCCGCGTGGCCAATGCCGAGAAGACCGAGCTGCGCAACGGCAGCTACGGTTCGTCCATGACGCCGCACCCCACCATGGAAGGCTACTTTTATGGCCTGAGCGACCGCGGCCCGAACGCCGCCACGGAGCCGACCCGCACGCCCTCGGGCATCATCTTCATCACGCCGGACTACACGCCGCGCATCGGCCTGTTCAAGCTCACCTCCGAAGGCAAGGCCGAGCTCGTGAGCACCATCCTGCTCAAGGACCCCAAAGGCCGCCCCATCACTGGCCTGCCCAACAGCAAGTTCGGCGGCACGGGCGAGACCCCCTACAACCTGGACGGCAGCGTCGTCTCGCTGGACCCCGATGGCGACGGCGTCAAGGGCTTCGACGAAAGCGGCCTGGACTCCGAAGGCCTGGTGGCGATGAAGGACGGCACGTTCTGGATCAGCGACGAGTACGGCCCGCACATCGTGCACTTCGACGCCACGGGCAAGGAGATCGAGCGCATCAACCCCTTTGCCGCCGACCCGCGCAACAAGGCCGGCCGCACCCTGCCGGCCGAGTCGTCCACGCGCTGGCCCAACCGCGGCATGGAAGGCCTCACCATCACGCCCGATGGCAAGACCCTCGTGGGCATGATGCAGTCCAACCTGTACAACCCCAGCAGCGCGGTCGGCAGCATCAACCTGGTGCGCCTGGTCACGGTCAACATCGAGACCGGCGCCACGGCGCAGTACCTGTACCGCCAGGACGCGGCCGGCCTGGCCAACTCCGAAATCGTGGCCCTGTCCGCCACCAGCTTCCTGGTGGTCGAGCGCGACACCAAGTTCTACGGCATCGACACCGGTGTGGTGCGCAAGAACATCTACAAGATCGACATCAGCCAGGCCACCAACGTGGACCGCTCCAACGCCGCCCTGCGCAACGCCAACGCCTCGCTCACGGTGAACGCGGCCAACGGCCTGCTGGTGGACGGCAAGACGCTGGAATTGGTGGTCAAGGACGGCGGCACCGCCGACAACTACGCCGCAGGCTGGGCACAGCTGGCTGCGCTGGGCATCAAGCCCATCACCAAGGTCCTGGCCTACGATGCCGTCGCCTCGCAGAAGTACCCGCACGACAAGCTCGAAGGCATGTGGGTCATCGACGCGAACCGCCTGGCCATCATCAACGATGCCGACTTCGTGATCGCCCCGGACAACCTGGGCGGCATCAAGCAGAAGTACCTGTACGACGGCAAGGCTGACAGCAACATGCTGTATGTGGTCAAGCCGATCGCACCGCTGTACTGATCCAGCGGCCTCACCTGGGCCCGTACACCGGCAGGGCCTGGCCTTGTTCGTAGGCACCCATGTCGGGTGCGCGGCCCTGGTGGCCGTCGTTGATGTTGGGAATGCGCTGGCCCGCATCGACGGCGGTCGATCCGGCCTGCAGGCGCAGGTCGGGCACCGTGTAGAGCGTCAGCGGCGCGCCCGGGAACGCGGGCACCGAAGCGAAGGAGTCCATGCCCACCTGCACGGCCGCGCGCTCCGTGGTGCGTGCGCGCAGTTCGGCCAGGCTGGCGAAGCTGGTCGCGCCAAAGCGGCCGGTGAAGCTGCCTGCCGTGGAACCGTAGGCATCGAAATCGAGGTCGGCACTGGCGGTGTCCAGGTCGGCAATCGACAGCACGCGCCCGGTGCCGCTGGAGTAGCCGCCGTAGGTTCCGCCCAGCCCGCCGATGAACAGGTTGTTGCGCGCATGGAGCCGCCCTACGGTAGCGCCTGCGTAGATGCCCAGCGCGTCGCCGTTCTTCACCACCGTGTTGTGCAGCAGCACGTCGCCATAGCTGCTGCGGTACAGCTTGAAGGCCACATGCACCGCGTTGTAGACCACGTTGCGCACGAAGTAGGTGGGCCCGCCCAGGCCTGGTTGTGACGACAGCGCGATGAACACATTGGTCAGCCGGTTGCGCAGGATGCGGCAGTTGTGCATGCAGAAATCGGCCTCCACCCCGTCGTCCGCCGCTTCGGAAATGTCGTTGTTCAGGATGTCGATGCTGTACTGGTCCACCGCCTCGTCGTCTTCGAGCAGCGAGATGTTGTCCCGAAAGCGCGCCACGCGGTTGTTCATGACCACGTGGCCCGGCCCGGTGATGAGGATGCCCTCGCCTGCGTTGCCGCCCGACACGCCCAGCGCCGCCTCGGACCAGACCACCGTTCCAGTCACCGTGTTGTCGGCGATGTAGGCGTTTTCCGCCCGCGTGAAGGTGATGATGCCGTGCCCGCCCAGCGCCGCCGTGGCGTTGACGGTGCTGCGTGTCATGCTGAAGTCGTTCGTGCCGTTGAAGCGCACGCGGCCGTTGAGCGTGAGTTCGGTCAGCATCACATGGCGCTGGTTGAAGACACTGATCTCGCCCTCGACCACCGCGCCGGGCGTACCGCGGACCACCAGCGGCCAGCCCGCGATGCCGCTGCGCCCCACGGTGAAGCCGGCGTAGCGCCCGGCCCCCAGTTCCACGATATCGCCGGCATTGGCCGCCGCGAGCACGCTGGCCAGGGTGGCCGGCGTGGCGGGTTTGACCACGGCGCCGGGGGCCGGCACGGGCAAACTGCGGGTGGTGGCCGTGGTGGTGCGCACGGCGCTGCCGCCATCGGGGTCGGTCAGCGTGAGTTCGATCTCGTAGGTGGTGCCCGGCGCCACGTCGAAGATGCTGCCCGAATGGCGCAGCGGCCAAGTGCGGCCCTGGCCCGAGGTCTCGTTGTGGATGCGGCGCAGCGGCATGCCCGTGAGCCAGGTGCCGCTGCCCTGCGCGCGGTAGCGCACGCCGACCACGGCATTGCGGTTGGGATCGCCCGTGAAGGCCCATTCCACCGAGATGTTCTCCAGCGTAGGGAAGAGCGTGGTGATGGCGCCCGGCACGCTGGCGTCCGCCGCGCTCGGTGGCGGCAGCAGCCCGCCCCCACCCAGCAGTTCCAGCCCTGGCCGGGTCAGGCTGACCTTGGGGTAGGTGGCCGTGCCGATCACCACCTGGGGCAGGCGCAGCACGCTGCCGGCTGTGATGTACTGCAGCTCCGTACCGACGGATGGATCCTCCACGCGCTGTTGGCCCGGGTCGAGCAGGCGCACCACCACATCGCGGTAGCGGTCGCCGGCATCCAACTGCAGCGTGGGCAGTCGCAGCGTACCGGCGGCGGGCTCGAAGGTCGCCGTGTCGGCTGCCATGGCGATTGCCTGCATGCAGGCGAGAAGGGTGGCAGTGAGCCGGCGCAGAGAGGTGGAAGGCATGGTCATGGGCGCAAGCTTGGGTTACAGGGCGTCGGGCACGGCCTTGGCCAGAAAATCGTACACCGCCCGGATGCGCTGGCTGGTACGGATCTCGCGGTGCACCGTGAGCCAGATGGGCAGCTCGGGCAGCTTGAGCATGGGCAGCAGGGCCACCAGGTCCGGCTCGGTGCGCGCCATGTAGTCGGCCACGAAGCCGATGCCCAGGCCGCTGCGCACCACCTGCCAGTAGGCGATGAGGTCATCGGTGCGCAGCGCGAACTGCTGGCGCTCCATCGGCAAGCCCATGGCCGCGAAGCCGCGCGCAATGTCGCCCTGGCGATCGTTGCCGACCACATCGTGCTGCATCAGGTCGGGCGGCTGGCGCGGCGTGCCCCGTCGGCGCAGGTAGTCGCGGTGGGCATAGGTGCCCAGCGTCACCTTGCCGATGCGCTTGGCCACCAGGCTGGTCTGCGTGGGCTGCACCATGCGCAGGGCGATGTCGGCCTCGCGGCGCAGCAGGTTGCTGACCTCGTTGCTGGCCACCAGCTCCACCTGCACCTCGGGCAGCTCGATCCGCATGCGTGCCAGCAAGGGCGGCAGCAGCATGCAGGCCACGGGCTGGCTGGCCGTGATGCGCACCGTGCCGCTGACACCCGCCTCGGCGCCGGAGACGCTGCGCGCCAACTGGTCGGCACCGGCCTGCATCGCGCGCGCCGATTCGGCCAGCCGCAGCGCGGTCTCGGTGGGCAGCAGGCCGCGCCCCGTGCGCTCGAACAGCACCACGCCGAGCTGCGATTCCAGCTCGGCGATATGGCGGCCGATGGTGGGCTGGCTCGCGTTCAGCGTGCGTGCGGCGCCCAGCAGGCTGCCCTGGTCCAGCGCGGCCAGGAAGGATTGGACCAGGCTCCAGTCAAAGCGTTGCGTCATGGGAGGTAGGAGGTATGCAAATTTGCATTGCTGCTATCGACAGTTAGCCAATTGTGTAACGGCGCGCGTGTTTCCACAATCGCTCCATCCCTTGTTTCAGGAGCGACGCATGGCCAATGCCGCATCCACGGTTCTCATCCTCGGCGCCCGCGGGCGCCTCGGCCTCGCCGCCGCCCAGGCGTTCGCCCAGGCCGGCTGGCAGGTGCTTGCCCAGGTGCGCCCGGGCGCCACCGGCCCTGCCGTGCCTGGCGTGCAATGGCTGGCCATTGCGGCAGAAGACACGCCGGCCCTGGCCGCCCATGCCCAGGGCGCCCAGGTGGTGGTGCATGCCATGAACCCGGCCTACACGCACAAGGCTTGGCGCACGCAGGCGCCCGGCCTCATGGATGCGGCCATCGAGGCCACCCGCGCGCTGGGCGCCACGCTCATGCTGCCCGGCAGCGTCTACAACTACGGCAGCGCCATGCCGCCGTTGCTGCGTGAGGACACGCCGCAGACCGCACTGGACTTCAAGGGCCGCATGCGCATCCAGCTGGAGCCGCGCCTGCAGGCCGCCACGCGCGATGGCACCCTGCGGGCCATCGTGCTGCGTGCGGGCGACTTCTTCGGCAGCGGCTTGGGCAGCTGGCTGGACCTGGCCATCGCCAAGGACCTCGCCAAGGGCCGCATCACCTGTCCCGGCCCGCTGGACATCCAGCGGCCCTGGGTCTACCTGCCGGACCTGGCTCGCACCCTGGTGCTGGTAGCCCAGGCGCGCCACCGCCTGGCCGCCTTCGACACGCTGCACTTCGCAGGCCAGCAGGTCACGGCGCAGCAGTGGGTGCAGGTGCTCTCTGCCGTGGCGGCCGAGCAGGGCTGGGCGCCCCATTCCGGTGCCGTGCGCGTGGGCCAGCTGCCCTGGCCGCTGCTGCGCCTGGCGGGCCTGGTGCTGCCCACCTATGCAGCCCTGGCCGACGTGCGCTACCTCTGGAGCACCCCGCACCGCCTGGACAACACGCGCCTCGTCGCGCTCATCGGCGCCGAGCCGCACACCCCGTTCGAGCCTGCGGTGCGCCGCGCGCTCCATGACCTGGGGCTGCTGGCCCCGGCCCCTTCCCACGCCGTCCTGGCATGAACCGCAAGGAGAACCCCACCATGCAACGCCGTACCTTCATCCGCCTCGCCGGCGGTGGCACCATCGCCGCCGCGGTCATCGCCCCCCTGGCTGCCTGCAGCTCGGGCCCGCACTATCCCGCCCAGGCCATCGAAGCCTGGCAGGGTCCCGTGGGCGAAACCGACCTGCGCCGCCGTGCCGTGGCCTACGCCATCACGGCACCCAACCCGCACAACCTGCAGCCCTGGGTGGTGGACCTGCGCGAAGAAGGCGTGATCACCTTGCGCACCGACCGCGAGCGCGTGCTGCCCGAGACCGACCCGCTGGGCCGCCAGATCCTGATCGGCCATGGCGCCTTCCTGGAGCTGCTGGTGCTGGCACTGGCCCAGCAGGGCATGGCCAGCGAGGTCACGCTGTGGCCGCAAGGCCCGCTGCCGGCGCTGTTGCGCGATTGGGATGGGCGGCCCGTGGCGCGCGTGGTGCTGCGGCCCGGCGGCGAACCCGATGCCCTGTTCACCCAGGTGCTGCGCCGCCGCACGCCCAAGGTCGATTTCGACCTGGCCCGTCCCGTAGCGCCCGATCTGCTCAAGGCCTTGCTGGCAGGTGCGCCCCGGCCAGGTGCCCCGCAGGTGGGCGGCACGGTGGAGCCCGCGCGCCTGGATGCCTTGCGCGCGTTGTGCTGGCAGTCGGCCCAGGTGGAAATCAACACACCGCGCACGATGATGGAGAGCATGCGCCTCACGCGCGTCGGCCCGTCGGAGATCCTGGCCCACCGTGACGGCATCTCGCTGAACACGCCCTTCATCCGTGCCGTTGCCGCGCTGGGCATGTTCGACCGGTCCATGCCACCGGCGCAGGGCAGCGCGGGGCATAAGGGGGCCATGGACCGCTTTGAGGGCCACAGCCGCACGGCCATGGGCTTTGTCTGGCTCACCGGCGGCAACACCCGTGCCGACCAGGTCGCGGCCGGCCGGGCCTATGTGCGCCTGCAGCTCAAGGCCACGGAGCTGGGCGTGGGCATGCACCCCATGAGCCAGGCGCTGCAGGAGTTCGCCGAGATGGCGCCGCACTACGAGCGTGCCCATCAGCTGGTGCTGGGCCGGGCTGCGCCGAAGGAAGCCGACGACCCCACGGTGCAGATGCTGTGCCGCATCGGCTACCCGCAGGGCGAGGTGCCGGCCACGCCGCGTCGCCCGCTGGCACGGCTGCTGCAGGCCTGATGCCGCGCAGGGTTGCGTCTCAGGCGGGAAAGGCCGGGCCATGGGGCTGCAGGCACATGGGGCGTTCGTCGAAGGCCAGCCAACCCAGCCGGTCGCACAGCGACTGCACCCAGGGGGTGTAGTCGGTCCGCAGCGAGCAGCGCATGGCGAGCGTGCCCTCGGACAGGTCCTCGGGCAGGTGGAATTCCAGCGCATTGCCCAGCACCGTGGCGCGGCCCCAGGTGGGCCCGATCCACTCCAGGTCCGGTGCCACCTGTGCGAGGCATTCCTTGATGTGATCGATGCCACGCAGCGGCAGCACGGTCTCGGGCGAGAGCTCGCCGGTGGACAGCGGCAAGCGTGCAGGGCGGAAGAACAGATAGGTGCAGGCCATGGCGCTGCATGGTGCACCATGCAGCTGCGTTGCGTGCAAGGCCCTCGGGCGCACTGCGTGAACTATTGCTCAGCGCGGCCCCCTGGAGACAGGTTGTCAGCGCTGCGTGGCCTTCGGGGTGGGCACCAGGTACTCCCGCACCAGGCTGCGTGCACGGTGCAGCCGGCTCTTGGCCGCCTCGCGCGTGATCGAAAGGCGCTGGGCCATCTCCTCGATGGTGAGCTCCTCGAAGTCGCGCAGCAGCAGGGCATCGCGGTACTTGGGCGGCAGTGAGTCGATGGCCAGGGCCAGGTCGTGGCGCAGCGCGTCATCGGGACGGTGCGACCAGGCCATGCTGTCCTCCACCTGCGCCAGCGGCTCGCCGCGGAGCCAGGCCAGCGCCGGTCGCATGCACAGCCGCTGAACGATGCGCACCACCCAGCCGCCGAAGGCCGCCACCTCGCGCAGCGCACCCACGCGGCGGTAGACGATGATCAGCGCCTCCTGCACCACGTCGTCGGTCGCGGTGGTGGCCGCGCAGTGGCGCAGCGCGTAGCGGCGGATATCGGGCCGCGCCAGTGCCAGCAGGCGCTCCATGGCCTCGGTATCGCCCGCGCGTGCGGCAGGCAGCAGTTGGGCGACAAGGGCGTGGGTGGTGCTGCTCATTCCACGGGCTTTCTGCCCACCATGGCGCAAGCGGGGCAATAGCCGAAGAGGCCGGTCACGATGCCGGTGGCCCCCGATGCGGCGAGCACCAAGCCGAGCGGCGTGAAGCCCAGCCAGCCCAGGCTGGCGACGAGGAGGGCGAGACCGGCGGTGATGCGCAGCAGGCTTTCGGGGCGGGTGATGTTCTTGCGGTACAGCATGGCAAAGCTCCTTGGGGGTTGAAAGAGAAGGCGCCGGCACGGGACGCCTTCCCTGACAAGAGCGGGCCCTGGGGCCAAAGGATTCATGCTGCGGAAAAAATAGTTTCAGCCGAAGTGGTCGAACGAGGCGTAGCGCTTGTCTACCGGCTGGCCTTGGCCATCGACCAGCCGCAAGCCGGGCTCTGCCTCGATCACACCGATGCGCGCCACCGGTGTCTGACTGGCCTGTGCGGCAGCTGCCACGGCCGCGCGCTGCGAGGGTGGCGCCGTGAAGGCCAGTTCGTAGTCGTCGCCACCGGCCAGCGTGCACTGGTGCAACTGCTCAGGACCCGCCGCGGCGCCCGCATGGGCCATCAGGGCCGCGGTGAGCGAGGTGTCGATGCGCGCCCCCACGCCAGATGCCTTGAGGATATGCGACAGATCGCCCAGCAGGCCGTCGCTCACGTCCATCGCGCTGCTGGCCACGCCGCGCAGCGCCATGCCCAGGGCCACGCGCGGCGTGGGCCGTTCCAGTCGCTGGCGCGCGGCGGCCAGCACTTCGGGCGCCAGCGGGGTGTGGCCCAGCAGCGCCTCCAGCGCCAGCCGGGCATCGCCCAGCGTGCCGCTCACATAGAGCTCATCGCCCGCGCGCGCGCCGCTGCGCAGCAGCGCGTGGCCCGCAGGCACTTCGCCGAACACCGTGATGCAGATGTTGAGCGGGCCCTGCGTGGTGTCGCCCCCCACCAGCTCGCAGCCATGGGCATCGGCCAGGGCCAGCAGCCCGCGTGAGAAGCCGGCCAGCCAGGGCTCGTCCACACGCGGCAGCGCCAGCGCCAGCGTGAAGGCCAGCGGCCGGGCACCGCAGGCTGCCAGGTCGGACAGGTTCACTGCCAGCGCCTTGTGCCCCAGGGCCTCGCGGTCCACGTCGGCAAAGAAGTGGCGGCCCTCGACCAGCATGTCGCTGGACACGGCCAACTGCATGCCGGCGGCCGGCACCAGCAGCGCGCAGTCGTCTCCGACGCCCAGAGCCGCGCGGTGCACGGGCCGCGTGAAGTAGCGTGCGATCAGATCGAATTCACCCATGGGGGGATTGTGGCGCCACGCCGCCGCACTCTTTTGGGACGTGACATATCTCTGCAACACAGGCTGCCTAGAGTCGGCGGTTTGCGGCCCGGACTCCCCGTCTGCCGGCCCACCCCTCTTGCGCGGTGGAAAGCACTTTTTCGCCAGCGCCTCCCCATTGACCTACCTACCCGCACGCACGCGGAGGAAACGAGCATGACCACCGTCTACCATGCCCTGTCGGCCAGCAACTTCAGCCAGAACTGGACCAACGTCGCCACGGCGATCCCCACTGCCGACAGCTGGAGCGGCGTAGCCTCCCTCGTCGGCTACCGTGGCGACAGTCTGTCGGCTGCTGCGGGCACGGATCCGCAGACCGTCACCGCCGATGGCAGCGCCACGCCGCAAAGTGCGGTGCTGCTGGGCAGCACGCCCAGCGGCAGCGGCGCGGTAGGGGTGTTCCAGACGCTGGCGGACCCCGTGGTGGCGCTGCAGGGATCGGGGACGGCGGATGCGCCCCACCTGGTCTTGCACCTCTATGCGACCGGGCGCGAGAACATCCAGAGCAGCTACAGGCTGCGCGACCTCGACAGCAACACCGACAACGCCGTGCAGGCGGTCGCATTGCAGTACCGCCTGGATGAGACCGGCCCTTTCATCAACGTGCCCGCGGCCTTCACTGCCGACGCATCCGATGGCCCCAGCCTGACCAAGGAAGCCACCGTCAATGCCACGCTGCCGGCGGCCGTCAATGGCGCGGCCAAGCTGCAATTGCGCATCATCACCAACGATGCGGTGGGTGCCGACGAATGGATCGGCATCGATGATATTTCCGTCACATCCTCGGCTGCCGCTCCCGTCGGCCCCAGCCTGGCCTACAGCGGCAGCATCAACGAATCCCAGGCCTGCGACGGCCAACTGGCAGCAGGCTCCCAGATCCCCATCACGCTCTCGGGCGCGACCTTCACCGGCACCGATGGCGCCAGCCTGCTGTCCTCCGCCAACGTGCCCAATGTGCCCGCCGGCCTCACCGCCGTGCTCACCCGCACCAGCGCCACCACGGCCGAACTGAGCTTCACCGGCACAGCCGCCAGCCATGCCAATGCCAACGACGTCAACAACCTGACCGTCACCTTCGCCGACGGCGCCTTCACCGGCGGCTCGGCTGCGGGTGTCGCCAACTCGACGCAGAGCAGCCTGAAGATCAATTTTGCCGACCTGGGAACGGCCGGCAGCGGACAGACCTTCACGCCCAACACCGGCACCACCCTCGGCAGCTCCGATGCCTCGACCGCGCTCGCACTCGATGCCAACTGGATGGTGGTCGGCGACGACGAGGTCAGCGTGCTGCGCGTGTACGACCGCGCCGGAGGCCAGGCCGTCAAGGAGTGGAACTACGGCACGGCGCTGGGCAATGGCGGCGAACTGGACCTGGAAGGCGGCACGCGCATCGGCGACACCTTCTACTTCACGGGCTCGCACAGCAACAACAAGAGCGGTGCGGAACAGAACAACCGCGAATACATCCTGGCCGTGAAGATCACCGGCACGGGCGCCGTCACCCAATACACCTACCTGGTCAAGCACACCAGCCTGGAAGACCAGCTCGTGGCCTGGGACCAGGGCAACGTCCATGGCAAGGGCGCGAATTACTTCGGCTTTGCCACTTCGTCGGGCGCCGGCGTGATTCCCGAGAACCTCAACGGCTTTTCCATCGAAGGCATGACCGCCTCGCAGGACGGCACCAAGCTGCTGGTCGGCTTCCGTGCGCCTCAGACCGATGCCAACACCCGCGACAAGGCCGTGGTGCTGGCGCTGGACGTCGCTGGCCTGGTCAGCGAAACGGGTGGCGCGACCCCCAACGTCAGCGGAGTCTATGAACTCAACCTGGGTGGCCGCGGCATCCGCTCCATCGAAAAGGCAGGCGATGGCAGCTACCTGATCCTGGCCGGCCCTTCGGGCAGTGCCAGCGCCGAAGTGACGCACGACTTCCGCCTGTTCCGCTGGGACGGCGTGAGCGCCACGCCCGCCGAACTGGACGTGAACCTCGACGCCCTGCGCGACGGCACGGGCGGCAGCTTCGAGACCATCGTCGATGTGCAGAGCACGGCCCAGGGCACCCTGGTGCAACTGCTGCAGGACAATGGCGACAGCACCTGGGGCGGCGCTACCGCATCCAAGGACCTGCCGGCCGCGCAGCAGAAATTCGTCGGCAACTGGGTGCAGATCGGCGCCAATGTCACCGACGCCACCGGCCCCGTGCTCAAGACCAGCACCCCCGCGGACGATGCCACCAACGTGGACAAGGCCGCCAATCTCGTGCTGCGCTTCGACGAAGGCGTGGCCCGCGGCACGGGCGATTTCGTGATCAAGAAGGTCAGCGACAACAGCACCGTGGCGACCATCTCCGCTGCCGATACCACCCAGGTGACGGTGGCGTTCAACACCGTCACCATCAACCCGACGGCCGATCTGGCAGCGAACACCGCCTACTACGTCGAAGCGGTCGCAGGCACGCTCAATGACCACTACGGCAACAACTGGGGCGGGTTGGCAGGCGCCACCGCCTTCAATTTCACCACCACCTCCGCCCCCCCTCCCAAGGTGCTGATCACCGAAGTGAACTCCAGCACCAGCTCCGGCGCGGGGGGTGGCGATTTCTTCGAGCTGTACAACTACGGCACCACGGCGATCGACCTGTCGGGCTGGAAGTGGACCGACGAGGCCGGCGCATTCTCCAGCGCCACGGAACTGACCGCCGGGACCATGCTTGCGGCCGGTGAAAGGCTGATCGTCGTCAACACCACCAACGAAGCGGCATTCCGCACGGCGTGGAACAACCTGCCCACCACGACCAAGGTGCTCGCCGTGGGCGGTGCCGGTCTGGGCGGCGATGATGC
>NZ_JBKDTZ010000239.1:0-34597 GCF_046339755.1 Acidovorax sp.
CAGTATGCTTCCCCCATCGCCCTTTCGTGCGATGGGGGCAGCCTTCGATGCTCGGATCTTGGGTGGGCGTCGATGAACTCACAGCGTTCCCACTGCGGGTGAACTCAGTTCAAACAGCATCGACGAGCCAGACGACGAAGCGTGTGTGTCCTTCGGCACACACGCCCACCCCAGCTCCTGCGCTTCTCGGCGCAGCCAGAAGGGGTGGGGAGCGGGGTCAAAGACGGCTGCTGCTTCGCAGCTACGCCTGATTTCGGTTCGCGCTGCGCGCTGCCGACGCAACTGGCGCGAGCGCTCTGGCGAGCCGAGCGCAGCGAAGGACCACGCGGCCGAGCGAAGCAATGGCCCGAGTGGAGCCCGTTCCCCCCCCCCTTCTGACCGTGCCGAGAAGCGCAGAGCCTGGGGTGGGCGCGTGCCGAAGTACACGCGCATCGTTGTCTGACTCACCGCGGATGTTTGAGCGGAGTTCACCCGCAGGGGGAACGCAGCGAGTTCCGCGGTGCACCCCAGGACCAAGCATCGCAGGCTGCCCCCTCGTACGAAGTGCGAGGGGGACACGGGCAGCGGGGCCGCCTTCTCTTTGGTGACTTTCTCTTGGCGGCCCAAGAGAAAGTTACTGCGCCGCCGGGCGCACATCCCGGCTCCCGCCCTCCGTAAAGGCATGCAGCAACCATGCGCAGCAACGCACGAGCGCCTGGCCCCGCCTCGGAGGCCGGGAGCGTGCCGTGCAATCGTCAGGACTTGCGCGGCGCGGCAATAGGGCTGTCGGCCTTCGCCTGCGCCGCCCCCGCATCCCGGCAAGGAGTGAACACATCCAACTCCGGCCGGTAAGCCCCCGTCTGCACATCCATCAACCCCAGCACCGAATGGAAATAACTGTCATGCGTGATGCGCCGCTCCCGCAGATCACGCTGCAGACAACCCGTGCTCGCCCCTACGCGCGACTGCATCGCAGGCGACAACCAGGTGATCCACGGCACATGCTTTTGCACATCGGGCGCAATCGAGTACGGCAGACCGTGCAGGTAAATATTGTTCTCGCCCAGCGACTCGCCATGGTCCGCCACATACACCATGGCCGTCTGGGCGTTCGCGTTCTGCGTGCCCAGCCACTGCAGCACGCCATCGAGAAAACGGTCCGTCTCCACAATGCTGTTGTCGTACGCATTCACCACCTGCTGGCGGCTGCATTCCTGCAGCGCCGTGGACGTGCACTCGGGCAAGAACCGCTTGGCATCCGGCGCCGAGCGCTTGAAGTACGCCGGCCCGTGGCTGCCCAGCTGGTGCATCACCACCACCGTGCCGCGCTGGCGCTGCTCGGCGGGCAGGGCGGCGATGCGCGCGTCCAGGTCCTTCAGCATGATGCGGTCCAGGCACTCGCCCTTGTGGGCGCACAGCTCGGGGTCTTTCAGGTTGGCGGTGTTGGTGTCGCCCAGCCGGTCGCACACGCCCTTGCAGCCCGACTGGTTGTCCAGCCACAGCACGGCCAGGCCGGCATGGTGCAGCACATCGACCAGGCTCTCGAAATTGGCCGAGCGGCTCTCGTACCCGCTCTTGCCCAGGTGCGAGAACATGCACGGCACCGATGCCGCCGTGCTCGTGCCGCACGACCAGGCATTGCCCGCGCTCACCAACTGGTCCTTGCGTGCCGAGAGCAACGGCGTGGTGTCGCGCCCATAGCCGTTGATGCCGAAGTTGCCGCTGCGCCCCGTCTCGCCCAGCACCAGCACCAAAAGCGGCGGCTTGTCGGCCTGGCCCGCGTAGCTGGCGCCCAGGTGCGCATCGCGGCCCACGGGGATCAGCGTGTGGTGGTCCATGCGCAGGGGCTTGGTGGCCACATTGCCCAGCGCGTACACGCTGTTGAGCGGGTTGATCAAATAGCGCAGCTTGGTGTGGTTGCGCATGGTGGACGAGAAATCCTGAAACACCAGCAGCAAGCTTGCCACGATCACCACCACCGAGCCCAGCAGCAGCAAGCCGTTGTGCCCCAACTGGCGCAGCGGCGACAGGCGCCGCACCGGCGTGCGCGCCAGCCACAGCAAGGGCGGCGCGGCCAGGGCGGCCACGGTGGCCAGCATGCGCAGGCTCAGCAGGTCCCCGGCCTCGTGCACGTCGGTCTGCACCACGTTGGTCAGCATGCTGGCGTCGATGGCAATGCCATAGGCCAGCATGAAATACGCGCCAAACGCCGCCATCAGCACCAGCAGCGCGGCCGCGGGCTTGAGCGTCCAGCGCCAGGCCAGCAGGGCCAGCAGCCCCGCATTGCCCGCCGTGACTATCGCTCCAAACGCCAGCGCAAAACCATAGCCGCGCAGGCTGCCCTGGCCCGGCAGGGTGGCCACCTCGCGCCACAGCGGCACATTGCACACCGTGGCCAGCCACAGGCTGATCAGCAGCACCACCCACGCCGGGTGCAGGCTCTGTGGGGGCGATGCCGCAGGGCGGGGGCTGGCCGTGGAGGAGGCGGGCGAAGCAGGAAAAGAGGGCAGCCGCAGTTGCGGCAGCGGGGTCACGGGCATGAGAGGCAGTCTCCGGGCCCAGGACTTACCCGCGCGTTACCGCCCCCGCACCCCGGCAGTGCAGGGCGAAGGGTCCAGGCGTGCGGCGCGGACGGAAGAAAAGAGGGTTGCCGCAGCGGTGGCTGCAGCACAGTCTTGGGCATGGAGGCGGAGTCTCCCGCCCCAGACTTAACGTGACATTAAAGCCAACTCAGCATTGGCCTGGCGCCAGAGGCCCGGCTACTTCGGCGCCACCAGCTGTCGCGCATGGTGCGCCAGGTGGTCCGCCATGAAGCTCTGGATGAAGTAGTACCCGTGGTCATAGCCCTCGCGCCGGCGCAGCGTGAGCGGCTGGCCAATGGCCTTGCACGCCTCATCGAACAGATGCGGGTGCAACTGCGTGGGCAAGAACTTGTCGGCCAGCCCCTGGTCGATCAGGATGCCTGCCGGGTAGGGCGCCACCGGCTGGTGCTGCATCAGCACCGTGGCATCGTGCTCGATCCAGGCCGTGCGGTCCGCACCCAGGTAGCCGGTGAAGGCTTTCTCGCCCCAGGGGCACTGCGTGGGCGCGCAGATCGGCGCAAACGCCGACAAGCTCTTGAACCGCCCCGGGTGGCGCAACGCCAGGGTCAGCGCCCCATGCCCGCCCATCGAGTGGCCGAAGATGCCCAGCCGCTCGCCGTCCAACGGCAACTGCGCCAGCACCTGCGGGAGCAGCTCTTTCATCAAATAGCTTTCCATGCGCCAGTGCTTGGCCCAGGGCTCGGCCGTGGCGTCCAGGTAAAAGCCTGCGCCCACGCCAAAGTCCCAGCTTTCGGCTTCGCTCGGCACATTGGCGCCGCGCGGACTGGTATCGGGCGCGATCAGCGCCAAGCCCAGCTCCGCCGCCAGGCGCTGTGCCCCGGCCTTGACCATGAAGGTCTCTTCCGTACAGGTCAGCCCCGCCAGGTACAGCAGCGCCGGCACCGGCCCCTGCTGCGCCTGCGGCGGCAGGTAGACCGAGAACTTCATCGGCAGCCCAATCTCGGTGGATGCGTGCTGGTAGAAGCGCTGCACGCCGCCAAAGCAGGCGTGCTCGCTGAGCAGTTCAAACGATGTGGACGACATATGCGCCAAGCCTCAAGCGGCGTACTTGACCACCGAACGAATGGACTTGCCTTCGTGCATCAGGTCAAAGGCTTCGTTGATGTCCTTGAGCCCCATGGTGTGCGTCACAAACGGCTCCAGCTGGATCTTGCCGGCCATCGCGTCTTCTACCATGCCCGGCAGCTCGCTGCGGCCCTTCACGCCGCCAAAGGCCGTGCCCAGCCACTTGCGGCCCGTCACCAACTGGAAGGGTCGGGTGGAAATTTCCTGCCCCGCACCCGCCACGCCGATGATGACCGACTGCCCCCAGCCGCGGTGCGCGCATTCCAGCGCCGCGCGCATCACGTTCACGTTGCCGATGCACTCGAAACTGTGGTCCACGCCCCAGGTCGTCATCTCCACGATCACCTGCTGGATCGGCTTGTCGAAATCCTTGGGGTTGATGCAGTCCGTGGCGCCAAAGGTCTTGGCCAGGTCGAACTTGCTGGGGTTGGTATCGATGGCGATGATGCGCCCCGCCTTGGCCAGCTTGGCGCCCTGGATCACCGCCAGCCCAATGCCGCCCAGGCCGAACACCGCCACCGTGTCGCCCTCCTGCACCTTGGCCGTGTTCTTCACCGCGCCCAGGCCCGTGGTCACGCCGCAGCCCAGCAGGCACACCTGCTCGGGGTTGGCCTTCGGGTTGATCTTGGCCAGCGACACCTCGGCCACCACCGTGTACTCGCTGAAGGTCGAGCAGCCCATGTAGTGGTAGATCGGCTGGCCGCTGTAGCTGAAACGCGTGGTGCCATCGGGCATCACGCCCTTGCCTTGCGTGGCGCGCACTGCGACGCACAGGTTCGTCTTGCCGCTCTTGCAGAACAGGCACTCGCCGCACTCCGCGGTGTAGAGCGGAATCACATGGTCGCCCGGCTTCACGCTGGTCACGCCCTCGCCCACCTCCACCACGATGCCCGCGCCCTCATGGCCCAGCACCACGGGGAACAGGCCCTCGGGGTCTTCACCGCTCAGGGTGAAGGCGTCCGTGTGGCACACGCCCGTGTCGGTGATGCGGATCAGCACCTCGCCCTTTTTCGGGGGCGCCACGTCGATCTCGACGATCTGCAGGGGTTCTCCGGCCTTGAAGGCCACGGCGGCTTTGGATTTGATGGTCATGGTGTTGGGGAATGGGTTGGTAAAGGGGAGGGGGCCTGAGGTTCTGCGACTTCAGGGCACTGGTTGACTTCGTGACTGTAGGCCATGTGCAGCGCATGCAGAAACCCATGGCCGCAGACCTTGGGGGTATGGCCGAATCCCATCGTTCATGGCCTTGGCGGACATCGCCTCCCGTATAGTCCATCGCCTTTGCTTGCTCCTATCAGCCATGGATCACCCGCACCACCATCCCGCCGGCCAGCCCCACCGCATCGACCTCGTCGTCTACCCCGGCTTCAAGGCGCTGGAGGCCGTGGGCCCCATGTCCGTGTTCGACTACGCCAACGTCCACCTGCGCCAGCACGGCCGGCCCGACGGCTACGCCGTGCGCGTGGTGGCCGCCCAGGCAGGGGCCGTGCAGTCCGACACCCTGATGGCACTGACCGCCACCCACACCCTTGCGGAGCTGGAGCAACAAGAGGGCGGCCCCGGCTGCACCGTGGTCCTCGTCGGCTCGCGCAACATCGAGCAGGTGCTGGCCGCCTCGCCCGACCTGGTGGCCTGGGCCGCCCGCGTGGCCCCGCGCGTCGGCCGCATGATCGCCCTGTGCTCCGGCAGCTTCTTTCTGGCCGCCGCCGGCCTGCTCGACGGCCGCCGCGCTGCCACCCACTGGAGCGTGGCCGCCCTGCTGCGCCAGCGCTACCCCGCCATCGACGTGGACCCAGACGCCATCTATGTGCGCGACGGATCGCTGTGGACGTCCGCCGGAGTCACCGCCGGCATCGACCTCGCCCTGGCCCTGGTGGAAGAAGACTTCGGCCATGCCCTCGCACTGGAGGTGGCACGCGACCTCGTCATGTACCTCAAGCGCCCCGGCGGCCAATCCCAGTTCAGCGTGCAACTGGCCAGTCAGGGCGTCACCCACCGCGACATCCAGGCCGTGCAGACCTGGGTGCTGGAGAA
The DNA here is from genome assembly GCF_046339755.1 of Acidovorax sp. GTDB lineage: Bacteria > Pseudomonadota > Gammaproteobacteria > Burkholderiales > Burkholderiaceae_C > Acidovorax. Next base: position 5,682 of record NZ_JBKDTZ010000239.1, read on the forward strand.
TTTGCAAGAGCCCATGCCCCTGGCCGCGTTGGCCGCGCGTGCGGCCATGAGCGAGCGCCACTTTCGCCGGGTGTTCGTGCAGGAGACGGGGCAGACGCCGTCGGCGTTTGTGGATGCTGCGCGGCTGGAGGGGGCGCGGCGCTTGCTGGAGTCGTCATCGCAACAGCAGGGCGGGACAGCACTGCCCCTCAAGACCGTCGCTGCGCGCGTGGGCATGGGGTCGGAGCAGGCGCTGCGGCAGTTGTTTGTGCGGCACCTGGGGATCACGCCGCAGGCGTACCGCGAGAGGTTTGGGGGGCCGGGGCGCCGCTGAATCGCCGCGGCCCCGAGCGGGACTAGGGCGGGGCACGGCCCAGGCCGCGCCCCGTGGGCCTCAGGCGGAATGCATCAGCAGGGGCTCCTGCCGGCGCAGCTCGCGCACCTTGAGCGTGGCGCGGCCCAGGCCGGTCACGGTCAGCACCTGGGCCGGTCCGCCCGTGCCCGCGGGCGGCAACGAAGCCGTGACCATCCCTGCCGCCGCCAACACCCTGAGCTTGTCGATCCGGCCCTCGTCCGACACACCGAGCGGCAACTCGGCATCGGCAATTTCACGAAGGAACTCGATAGGCATGGCATGTGCTCCAGAATTTTTTATGATGCCCGTGGAGATAAGGGCTGCCATGGTGATTTCAAGAACCATGTCATCGGCGCGTTGAGTGAGACGGCCCGCCACGCAACCCTTTGGGAGCCGGCGGGCCTGCTGGCGCCGCTGCTGCTCCCGCCGGGCCGTGGCGGCTGGCCGCGCAATCAGGCCGACTGCACTGGAATGTGCTTCACCGCGTCGCGCTCGGCTTTCGGTATCTCGATGCGCAACACACCGTCGCGGTACACCGCCACGCCCTGCGCGGCCTGCACGCGCGCGGGCAGTGCCAGGTAGCGGCAGAACGACCCGTAAGCCCACTGCGACACCTGCCACCCACCAGCGCGGGCCTGGTGGAACTGCGAGCGCCGCACGCCCCGCACCTTCAGCGCGCGCTCCTGCACCTCGATGCTGAAATCCTCGCGCTGCATGCCCGGGGCATCGATGCGGACGATCACGGCGCGCTCATCCTCCAGCACCGCGGCGGACATGAAGGCCCAGCCCTTGATACGTGACACCGGGTTGCGCAACGGTCCGGCTTCATCATCGGCTGCTCGGCCTGCTGGCGCCCGCAACGGGGCCCTGTGCTGGCCCCAGGCCTGTCGGGCCCGGGCCAACAGGCCACGCCAGCCGCTGGACACTGCGCTCCACAGGGAGCCCACACCCTGCTTGGGTTTTGCTGCCATAGGGTTCATGTTCATTCTCCGGCAATGGTGGTGTTGTGTGCCCCCGCAGCTCAGTGGATCGCCACGGGAATCTTGCGCGCCTGCGCATGGGCCTTTTTCGGAATGTGCAGTGACAGCACGCCATCCTTGAGCTGCGCCTGAATGCCGTTGGTATCCAGCTCGCGGCTCAGCACAAAGCTGCGGCGGTAGCGCGGTATGCGCACCTCGGCATGCACCGCCTCCAGGCCCTCCGGCATGCGGGTCTGCACCGTGCCCTCGATCAAGAGCGATTCGCCCTCCACCTTGATGTCCAGGTGCTCACGCGGCACGCCGGGCATGTCGGCCAGCAAGGTGATGCCATGCGGGTTCTCGAACACGTCCACGGCCGGCAGCACCGAATGCTGCAGATCCTGCTCCACCGCGCTGTTGCCACGGGTGCTGGCGGCGGCAGCGCCGGTGGTGGTGGTGACTTGTTGTTGCTGTTGCTGCGTCATGATGGGTTCTCCTCGATGGTCTGTGGGTTCCGTCGGCCTTCAGTGGATGGCGATGCGCGTGGGCTGGGGCGCTTCCTTGCGGGCGATGCTCACCTGCAGCACGCCGTCCCGGTAGCTCGCGCTTACCTTTTCGGGGTCGATGTCGTCCGGCAGCGAAACGGTGCGCGAGAACGCGCCGTTGCGCCGCTCGCGCGCATAGACTTGCACGCTGGAGTCGTTCTGCGGAATGGTGCTGGCCCGCTCGCCCGAGATGCGCAAGATGCCCCGGTCCAGGTCCACGTCGATCTTCGACGGATCAAGGCCGGGCACGAAGGCATACACCTCCACGCTCGACGGCGTGCGCCCCACGTTCAGGGCCGGCAAGGTGCCCGAGGCAACGGATCGGATGGCGCTCGGCAGGCTGGCAGCGCCGAACACGTCGTCGAGTTCACGGCGCAGCCGCTCGAAATGACCGAACAGGCTGCCTGGATGATTCAACAGCGATGCATACATGATGGGTCCTCCAAGGGGTGGGTTGATGAACACACCGGCAGGACGGACACCGTCCTGGCCGGCTCGGAAGGAAAAATAGAGCCGGCCAAAAGAGTTTCAAGGGGGTTTTTTTCCAGGTGTGAAACCCTGCCTTCACAGGCGGCGCAGCCTGCGGGCGGGCGTCAAAAAGCGCAAGGTGCAACAGGTGCGCCTCGCCTCCTCCGCCATTCGCCGCCTGCCATCTACGTGCGCAACGGCACGCTGTGGACGTCGGCCGGCGTCACCGCCGGCATCGACCTTGCCCTGGTCCTGGTGGAAGAGGATTTCGGCCACGCCCTCGCGCTGGAGGTGGCGCGCGACCTCGTCATGTACCTCAAGCGCCCCGGCGGCCAATCGCAGTTCAGCGTGCAACTGGCCAGCCAGGGAGTCACCCACCGCGACATCCAGGCCGTGCAAAGCTGGGTGCTGGAGAATCTGGCCGAACCCATGCCCATGTCTGCCCTGGCTGCGCGTGCTGCCATGAGCGAGCGGCACTTTCGCCGCGTGTTTGTGCAGGAGACGGGGCAGACGCCGTCGGCGTTTGTCGATGCTGCGCGGTTAGAAGGGGCGCGGCGGTTGCTGGAGTCCACCTCCCAGCCGCAGGCCGCGCTGCCGCTGAAGACCGTGGCCGCGCGTGTGGGCATGGGGTCGGAGCAGGCGTTGAGGCAGTTGTTTGTGCGGCACCTGGGGATCACGCCGCAGGCGTACCGGGAGAGGTTTGGGGGGCCGGGGAGGCGGTGAATTGTTCGGGGCAACTCGGCTGCTGTTGCTACGATGAGTGTCATCAACAAGAGACAGAACGAATCCATGAAGCTCGATCTGGTGCGCGACAGCAGCAAGACCATGCCGTCTATCGAGGACAAGGCCGCAATCAGGCACTTGCGCATCTGGCATTGCTCTTACAAAACGCTGGAGCCAATCAGCGAGTTGGTGAATCTGGAGTCGTTGACTGTGGCCTCCTATCCAGATGCCACTCTCCAGCCTGTTGGCGGTCTGTCTCAGCTGCGCTACTTGCGAATAATGCACATGCCTTCGGTTGAGGACTTGGCCCCTCTCGCTGGCCTGGCGCAACTGCGCATTCTGCTGCTGGAGACTTCACCCGGGTGGGACGCCGCAGGCAAAAGAACGGTAGTTCAGTCGCTATCTCCGATTGCAGAATTGCAGCACTTGGAACACCTGTCGCTCTTTGGCGTAGTGGGCCGAGAGCGTTCGTTGACAAGCCTGGAGACTTGCCCGAGCTTGCGGTCGGCCCAGTTCATGGGTGTTCCCACAAAGGAAATTGCCCGCTTCTACAGCGGCACGACCGTGGTGAATTCGGGTGCTCCGGTGTACGGAGCTGAACCATTCTCTGTTTGAAAGAAGCGCTGTGGCACTTTGGCCTCCTGATGCCGTTGTCGAATTGCGGCTGCTTCCATCTGATGCGGGCGGACGAGCAGGGCCGACGCCTGCCGTTTGGTGGGGCTGTCCGCTGAGCATCGATGGCGATCTCTTTGACGGGCGTTTTGATATGACTGAAACAGGACCGCTGTGGCCGGGCGAGTCCCGCATCGTGCGCGTCAAGTTTCTCTCCCCAGACCTCGTAAGGCCTCGGATCGCCATCGGTCAGGAATTGCGGGTTTGGGAGGCTGGGTTCATTGGAGAGGCAAAAGTTCTTGCTTTGCACTGGTAAGTGCTGGTGGCTGAACCCGTGGTGTGATCCGCCCTCGCCGCACATGCAGCCATGAACGAGCTGGTTCCGTCGCTTGATTCCTCAAGAGATACAACTACGCTTTCCTCCCATCATTTTCTGCTCAAGTACAGGCAGAATTTGCCTATCAACAAGGGAAAAAATGACTGAACCCAAATCAGCCCGTGCAGGCCAGGATTTGACCGTCAAAGGCGAGGCAATCCAACGCATCTACGGCAACTATCTGGCTTGGCGGTACATTGTCAACCGCCGGTATCAACGCAAGCTCGTCTGGACACTCGACGAAAAGCGGAGATTCATTGATTCGGTCATATCGGGTTACCCTGTTCCCATTGTTCTGCTCGCAGAACGGAAGGCCGAGGCGCAGAATCTCTTTGAGATCATCGACGGAATGCAGCGATTGAACGCCATTTTTGGATTCATTGAGAACGAGTACGACGTCGGTGGCGCGTACTTCGACTTGAATACAATGGCAGAAACTAAAGCGCTGATGGACGAGGGCAAGCTGAGACAGCGCGAGCCGAAGCTTCCACGTGAGACATGCGTACCAATTGCCGCATATACGATGCCTTTGTCAATCTACGAGTTCGCCAACGCCAGCGACGTGGACGAGGTGTTTCGTCGAATTAATTCCGGCGGCCGAAAGCTTTCACGACAGGAGCTTCGCATTGCCGGAGCTACAGGTCACTTTGCGCAAGCCGTTCGGCTTATTGCATCTAAGGTTCGTGGCGACGTTTCAGCATCGGATGAACTTCCTTTGAACGAGATGAAAAAAATCTCGATAACGAATAGGGACTTGCCCTACGGCATCGATGTTGACGAAGTTTTCTGGATCAAACAAGGTGTGTTGACTAAAGAACAAGTGCGAGAGTCGCGTGATGAGGAGTTGGTGGCTGACATTTTGGCTTTTATGTTGCTCGATACTAAGCCCTCGTCACGCAGCGAATTTCTGGATGACTTTTTTGGCTACAGCGACGGGGAGGCTCAGCATCAGCGTTATCAAGAGATAGAACTGGCTACTCAGAAAAACACTATTGAGGTGGCGTCGGCGGACTTTCAACGTGTGCTCGACCAGTTAAAGGTTACTTTGAATCGCGCAGGTCGGACGCTGGGACAGTTGCTGTTTGGGGAGCAGTCACCTCGCGCGCCGAGGTACTTTCAAGTCGTTTTTTTGGCACTACATAAAATGATCGTGCTACAGAATCAGGAAGTCACCGATCAAGATGCGCTGATTAAGCTGATTGATGGCAGCGGGGCAAACATCCCGGTCCCCGAAGGTGGGCGATGGGGAGCCGAGGATCGCGTTAGGGCAGTGAATGGAGCGGCTGGCGTCTATGGTGCTGCATTTGGACCGGCCCAAGGCTATGACCCGGCTCAAGTCCGCTGGATTACTCGAATGGAGAATATACTCACGCAATCTTATACTGAGCAAGGTGCCTACGACTTCAAGCAGGGATTTCTTCGCCTAGACCGTAAAAATGGTTTCGATGAAGACAGCTTTGACAAGATACTGAAGACCTTAGCTGGCATCGCCAATATTCGCAAGGGGGTTGTTGGCTATGTGCTGGTTGGGGTGGCCGACACGGAGTCGGACGCCAAGCGTGTGACGCAGCTTTATAAAGTGGACCCTCGTCCCTTTGAACGTTTCTTCATTACAGGGGTTGAGCATGAGGCCGGTGTGCTGGGCAAGTCACTCGACGAGCTATTTATGGAGCTCACCCAGCGGATCAAGAACTCAGCGCTCTCGGAGCCGCTCAAAGACTACGTCGCAAGGCATATAAAGGCTGTACGTTATTACGATAAGACTGTGTTTGTGCTGGAAACCCAGGCGCAGGATGAACCGTCGAATTTCGATGGTGCATTTTTTGTCCGCCATGGGAACCAACTGAGCGAGATCCCCCCGCAAAAATACGGAGAGCTATATAAGCGATTTATGGCAGGCATGTAGAAGGCACTGCAGGATGGTTAAGTCGTTGTGGCAACGGGATTCCAGGGCGCCACTAAAAAGTTCTTGCCGCGAGGACAATCAAGAGACCTGTAGAGCTGAAACTCAAGGCAGCGAGAAAGTTGTCAACGGCGCGAGCGCATAACAAGCCACTCAATGCCATGAAAAAAGCCCGCCGAAGCGGGCTTTCCGATACCCCGAAGACCGAAGTCTTCAGAGAATGGGCCGATTGCTCAGCGCTTATCCAGCGGCGGCACATCGCGGCGCACAGAACCCGTGAACAGCTGGCGTGGGCGGCCGATCTTGTATTCGGGGTCGCCGATCATTTCGTTCAGCTGGGCGATCCAGCCGACGGTGCGGGCCAGGCTGAAGATGCCGGTGAACAGGTTCACCGGGATGCCGATGGCGCGCTGCACGATGCCGGAGTAGAAGTCCACGTTCGGGTAGAGCTTGCGCTGCACGAAGTAGTCGTCTTCCAGGGCGATCTTTTCCAGTTCCTTGGCCAGCTTGAACAGCGGGTCGTTTTCCAGGCCCAGTTCGGCCAGCACTTCGTTGCAGGTTTCCTGCATGAGCTTGGCACGGGGGTCGTAGTTCTTGTACACGCGGTGGCCAAAGCCCATGAGCTTGACGCCGGAGTTCTTGTCCTTGACCTGCTTGATGAACTCGCCGATCTTTTCCACGCCGCCCTGGGCCTGGATGTCGTACAGCATGTTCAGGGCTGCCTCGTTGGCGCCGCCGTGGGCAGGGCCCCACAGGCAGGCCACGCCGGCGGCGATGGCTGCAAACGGGTTGGTGCCCGACGAGCCGCACAGGCGCACGGTCGAGGTCGATGCGTTCTGCTCGTGGTCTGCGTGCAGGATGAAGATGCGGTCCAGCGCGCGTTCCAGCACAGGGTTGACCTTGTACTCTTCGCAGGGCGTGCCGAACATCATGCGCAGGAAGTTGCCTGCGTAGCTCAGGTTGTTCTGCGGGTACATGTAGGGCTGGCCCACACCGTACTTGTACGCCATGGCCACCAGGGTGGGCATCTTGGCGATCAGGCGGATGGCAGCGATCTCGCGGTGCTGCGGGTTGTTGATGTCCGTGCTGTCGTGGTAGAAGGCCGACAGGGCGCCCACCAGGCCGGTCAGCACCGCCATGGGGTGCGCGTCACGGCGGAAGCCACGCAGGAAGAACTGCATCTGCTCGTTGACCATGGTGTGGTTGGTCACGCGGCTGGTGAAGTCGGTCTTCTGCGCTTCGTTGGGCAGGTCACCGTACAGCAGCAGGTGGCAGGTTTCCAGGAAGTCGCAGTTCTGCGCCAACTGCTCAATGGGGTAGCCGCGGTACAGCAGTTCGCCCTTGTCGCCATCGATGTAGGTGATGGCCGACTGGGTCGCTGCCGTCGACAGGAAGCCCGGGTCATAGGTGAACATGCCCGTTTGCGCATACAGCTTGCGGATGTCGATGACATCCGGGCCAATGCTGCCCTGGTAGACCGGCAGGTCCACGCTGGGGCTGCCGTTACTGAACGACAGGGTGGCTTTGTTGTCAGCTAGCTTCATTGTTACTTTCCTTGGGTAGGTTTGCCGGAATTCCGGTGGTAGGGGGCCCTGTCTCCAGGTCAGGCCCGGGGCCTCGCTGCGCCACCACTGAGCCGCAGCATGCCGAGTACTTCACGCACTTCTTCTGTATCGAGCGGACCTTCGGGCTCGCGGCGCGCGAGCAGCAGGTCCAAAAGGTCGTTGTCCGCCAGGTTCATCAGCTCGTTCATGCCGTGGCCCTGGCGCCAGGTCAGGCCCGACCCGAACCGCGCGAAGAAATTTTCGATGTAGAGATCGTTCTCCAGCAGGCCGCGCCGGGAGCGCCAGTGCAGCTTGGATCTCTCGCGGTCGTCCAGCAGGTCGTTGGCCTGCGGCAGGACGGGGGTCGAGGTGTCGGACATGGCCTGGGTGCTTTCCGGATTCCGTCAGACAGTGCGGCGCACCATCAGTTCCTTGATCTTGCCGATGGCCATCGTGGGGTTCAGGCCCTTGGGGCAAACGTCCACGCAGTTCATGATGGTGTGGCAGCGGAACAGGCGGTACGGGTCTTCCAGGTTGTCCAGGCGCGCACCCGTGGCTTCGTCGCGGCTGTCGGCGATGAAGCGGTAGGCCTGCAGCAGGCCGGCGGGGCCCACGAACTTGTCGGGGTTCCACCAGAAGCTGGGGCAGCTCGTGGAGCAGCTCGCGCACAGAATGCACTCGTACAGGCCGTTGAGCTCTTCGCGCTCTTCGGGGCTTTGCAGGCGTTCCTTCTCGGGGGCCAGGTCCTCGGTGATGAGGTAGGGCTTGATCGAGTTGTACTGCTTGAAGAACTGCGTCATGTCCACGATCAGGTCGCGGATCACCGGCAGGCCGGGCAGGGGCTTCAGAACAATGGTGCCCTTGAGGGTGTTCATGTTCGTCAGGCACGCCAGGCCGTTCTTGCCGTTGATGTTCATGGCGTCCGAGCCGCACACGCCTTCGCGGCACGAACGGCGGAACGACAGGCTGGGGTCTTGCTCCTTGAGCTTGACCAGGGCGTCCAGCAGCATGCGCTCGTGGCCATCGAGCTCGATCTCGATGGTCTGCATGTAGGGCTTGGCGTCCTTGTCCGGGTCGTAGCGGTAGATTTGAAAGGTGCGCTTCATGTTGTTCTTTCGTGAGGCTGCTGGATCTTCAGAACGTACGGACCTTGGGAGGCACGCTGTCCACCGTCAGGGGCTTGAGGTTCACAGGCTTGTAGGTCAGGCTGTTGTTCGCGCTGTGCCACAGGGTGTGCTTCATCCACTCCTTGTCGTTGCGGCCCAGCGGGAACTCGGCGTGGTCGGCAGGGTGCTCGTAGTCGTACACCGTGTGCGCGCCACGGCATTCCTTGCGGGCCGCGGCCGAGGTCATCGTGGCCTGGGCCACTTCGATCAGGTTGTCGACTTCCAGGGCTTCCATGCGGGCCGTGTTCCAGACCTTGGACTTGTCCTTCAGCGTCACGCCGCTCACGCGTTCACGGATGGCGTTGATCTTGACCGTGCCTTCGTCCATGCTGGCCTGCGTGCGGAACACGCCCGCGTGCTGCTGCATGCTGGAGCGGATGTCGTTGGCCACGTCCTGGGCGTAGATGCCTTCGGTCGAGTCCTGCAGCTGGTTCAGGCGGGCCAGGGTGCGGTCCGCGCCGTCGGCAGGCATGGGCTGGTGTTCGCCCGAACCCTTGACGAAGTTCACGATGTGCTTGCCGGCCGACTTGCCGAAGACCAGCAGGTCCAGCAGCGAGTTGGTCCCCAGGCGGTTGGCGCCGTGCACCGAGACGCACGAGCACTCGCCCACGGCATAGAGGCCGTTGACGATGTGGTTCTGCTGGCCGTCGTGCACCACGACCTGGCCGTTGATGTTGGTGGGGATGCCACCCATCTGGTAGTGGATGGTGGGCACCACGGGGATCGGTTCCTTGGTGATGTCCACGTTGGCGAAGTTGTGGCCGATCTCTTCCACCGATGGCAGGCGCTTTCGGATGGTGTCCGCGCCCAGGTGGTCCAGCTTCATCAGGATGTAGTCCTTGTTCGGACCGCAGCCACGGCCTTCCTTGATTTCCTGGTCCATCGAGCGCGACACGAAGTCGCGCGGTGCCAGGTCCTTCAGGGTGGGCGCATAGCGCTCCATGAAGCGCTCGCCATTGCTGTTGAGCAAGATGGCGCCTTCGCCGCGGCAGCCTTCGGTCAGCAGCACGCCCGCGCCGGCCACGCCGGTGGGGTGGAACTGCCAGAACTCCATGTCCTGCAGCGGGATGCCGGCACGTGCCGCCATGCCCAGGCCGTCGCCGGTGTTGATGAAGGCGTTGGTCGATGCCGCGAAGATGCGGCCCGCGCCACCGGTGGCCAGCAGCACGGCCTTGGCCTGCAGCTCGTACAGGTCGCCGGTTTCCAGCTCCAGCGCGGTCACGCCGACCACGTCGCCTGCCTCGTTGCGGATCAGGTCCAGCGCCATCCACTCCACGAAGAAGTTGGTCTTGGACTTCACGTTCTGCTGGTACAGCGTGTGCAGCATGGCGTGGCCGGTGCGGTCGGCCGCGGCGCAGGCGCGCTGCACGGGCTTCTCGCCGTAGTTGGCGGTGTGGCCGCCGAAGGGGCGCTGGTAGATGGTGCCGTCGGGGTTGCGGTCGAACGGCATGCCGAAGTGTTCGAGTTCGATCACCACGTTGGGTGCCTCGCGGCACATGAACTCGATGGCGTCCTGGTCGCCCAGCCAGTCCGAGCCCTTGATGGTGTCGTAGAAGTGGTAGTGCCAGTTGTCCTCGCTCATGTTGCCCAGCGAGGCGGACACGCCGCCCTGCGCCGCCACCGTGTGCGAGCGCGTGGGGAACACCTTGGACAGGCAGGCCACGTTCAGGCCGGCACGGGACAGTTCCAGCGAGGCGCGCATGCCGGAGCCGCCGGCACCGACGATGACGACGTCGAACTTGCGCTTGGTGATGTTAGCTTTGGAGTAGCTCATTTGTTGTTTGCCTTCAGTCGCGGGGGATCGGTATCAGAGACGCCACAGAACCTGGATGCCCCAGCCGGCGCAGCCGACGAGCCAGACGATGGTGAAAACCTGCAGCGCCAGGCGCAGGCCCACGGGCTTGATGTAGTCCATCAGCACTTCGCGCACGCCCACCCAGGCGTGCCATGCCAGCGAAATGATCACGGAGAAGGTCAGCACCTTCATCCACTGGGCCGAGAAGATGCCGGCCCACTTGTCATAGCCCATGGGGCCCTTGTTGAAGATCACCTGGGCCAGCAGGGCCAGCGTGAACAGCGCCATCAGGATGGCGGTGACGCGCTGGCTGAGCCAGTCGCGCAGGCCGTAGTGGGCGCCGACGACGACGCGCTTGGAACCGTAATTGACGGACATGGGTACTTTCCTCTTGTGCGGCGGTGTTGGCTGCGGAATGGCTGCGGTCACCGCTTTTTTTATGATTTGGTAATCGATCGATCAGTACAGGCCGAACAGCTTGGCGCCCAGCACCAGGGTCAGCGGGATGCTGATGGCCAGCACCGACAGGGCCGAGGTCTTGCCGAACTGCTTGTTCACGGCGCTGTGGCTCACGTCCATCCACAGGTGGCGCAGGCCGGCCGTGAAGTGGTGCAGGTACGACCAGATCAGGGCCAGGGCCGCGAGCTTGACGAACCAGCCGGGCACGAAGCCGATGCCGATGTTGAATGCCGCCGTGAAGCGGGCGAACGAGATTTCGGACGACACGGAGGTGTCGAACATCCAGATGATGAAAGGCAACAGCAGGAACATGATCAGCCCGCTGGCGCGGTGCAGGATCGAGACCCACGCAGCTGGCGTCATGCGGTAGGTGGTCAGGTCCTTGAAGGCATTGATGTTGCGGAATTCAGGCCGTTTTTTGGCGAGTTCGGTCATGTTTTGTGCTTTCGTGGATGTAACTGCTTTGTAATTTGGACATGCAAAGAACGCAAAATTCTATTGCAACGCAACACACGCGGTTTCAAGTCGCCCCTAATGCCGACATTTCCGCTCAGTTGCCAGGGTAGTGTCAGCTCAGTTCATTACGGTAGTGGTGGGTGTCCGTGAGGTACAGGCCGCGCCGTAACTCCATGGGAACGTCGTTGTAGGTGTAAGCGATGCGTTCCACGCTGAGCAGCGGCGTGCCCGGTGCCACCTTCAGCACCGCGGCCTGTTCGGCATCAGGCAGCACGGCGCGTATTTTCTCTTCGGCGCGCACCATGCGTACGCCGAAGTCGATTTCGAACATGGCGTAAGTAGGGCCTTCGTAGCTGGCCAGCTGTTCTGCCGTCAGCCCCTTGAAAGCCTGGCCCGGCAGCCAGATGTCTTCGAGGATGGTGGGCACGCCCACGAAGGACAGCACGCGCCGCGCCTGGATCACCGGGTCGGCGCTGCGCAGCGCCAGGGCGCGCGCCACGTCGGCGGTGGCGCGCACGCGCTTGCAGTCGATCACCTCGCGCTTGGCGCGGCCTTCGCCGCGGGCGTCGCCGGTGTCGGGCATGAGCTTCAGAAAGCGGTACTGCACATGCTGCTCGGCATGCGTGGCCACGAAGGTGCCCTTGCCCTGGCGGCGCATGACCAGGTTCTCGGCCGCCAGCTCGTCGATGGCCTTGCGCACCGTGCCCTGGCTCACGCGAAAGCGCGCGGCCAGCTCCATCTCGCTGGGGATGGCCTCGCCCGGCTTCCACTCGCCCTGCTGCAGGCTCTGCAGGATCAGGCCCTTGATCTGTTGGTACAGCGGGCTGAACGCCGGCGTGGCAGAGCCCGCGCCGGCCGCAGGCTGCGCAGGGGTGTCGGCGTTGAGCGGGATCGAGGACATGGCGGTCGGTTGGTGGGCTTTGTCGGGGCGCTGTGGGGGCTCGGTGCGGGTGTTGCGAACGGGCAGGCACACACCTTTCCCAGTCTCTTTTTCAGGGTCCCGATCATATCTTATATAAGACATAAGACAAATTGACCGGGGTATTGAATCGGCGGTACACTCCAAGGCTGTTTTGCGGGGCACGGGCTGCTGGTAACAGGCGCTGGTGCTTGCGTTGCACACACCCCTGATTTCCTTACCTTCCCTGGAGTTCTCACCATGAGCAAGAAGCCCGTTCGCGTTGCCGTCACCGGCGCCGCTGGTCAAATCGGTTACGCACTGCTGTTCCGCATCGCCTCCGGCGAAATGCTGGGCAAGGACCAGCCGGTCATTCTGCAACTGCTCGAAGTGCCTGTCGAAGGCCCCCAGAAGGCGCTCAAGGGCGTGATGATGGAGCTCGACGACTGCGCATTCCCCCTGCTGGTCGGCATGGAAGCCCACAGCGACCCGATGACCGCCTTCAGGGATGCCGACTACGCCCTGCTGGTCGGTTCGCGTCCACGCGGCCCCGGCATGGAACGTGCCGAACTGCTGGCCGTCAACGGCGCCATCTTCACGGCCCAGGGCAAGGCACTGAACGCCGTGGCCTCGCGCAACGTGAAGGTGCTGGTCGTCGGCAACCCTGCCAACACCAACGCCTACATCGCCATGAAGTCGGCGCCTGACCTGCCACGCAAGAACTTCACCGCCATGCTGCGCCTGGACCACAACCGCGCTGCCAGCCAGATCGCTGCCAAGACCGGCAAGGCCGTGGCCGACATCGAGAAGCTGACCGTCTGGGGCAACCACTCGCCCACGATGTACGCCGACTACCGCTTCGCCACCATCAATGGCGAAAGCGTCGCCAAGATGATCAACGACCAGGAATGGAACGCCAACACCTTCCTGCCCACCGTGGGCAAGCGCGGCGCCGCCATCATCGAAGCACGCGGCCTGTCCTCGGCTGCCTCGGCCGCCAACGCCGCCATCGACCACATGCGTGACTGGGCCCTGGGCACCAACGGCAAGTGGGTCACCATGGGCATCCCGTCGGACGGCCAGTACGGCATCCCCAAGGACACCATGTTCGGCTTCCCCGTCACCTGCGAAAACGGCGAGTACAAGATCGTCGAAGGCCTGGAAATCGACGCCTTCTCGCAAGAGCGCATCGACAAGACCCTGGCCGAGCTGCAAGGCGAGCAAGACGGCGTCAAGCACCTGCTGTAATCGGTCCGCAGACAGACAAGTCCTTCCATGGCCGACTGGAACCCCGCGCTCTACCGCCGTTTCGAGGACGAGCGCACGCGCCCGGCCGCCGAGCTGCTGGCGCGTGTTCCGCTGGCCCGGGCCGCCCATGTGGTGGACCTGGGCTGCGGGCCGGGCAATTCCACCGAGCTGCTGGTGCAGCGCTTTCCACAGGCGCAGGTCACCGGCATCGACACTTCCGAGGCCATGCTGGCCAGCGCGCGCGAGCGCCTGCCCGGCACGGCCTTTGAATTGGGCGACATCGCCACCTGGGTGCCCGCTGTGGCGCCCGACCTGATTTACGCCAACGCCGCCCTGCAATGGGTGGCGGGGCACGAAACCCTGGTTCCCCGGCTGTTCAGCCTGCTCACCCCCGGCGGCGTGCTGGCCATCCAGCTGCCCGACAACCGGCAGGAACCCTCGCACCGCCTGATGCGCGCCGTGGCCGGCGAAGAGCCCTGGCGCGGGCCCATCGGCGACGCCGATGCCGTGCGCACCGAGCTGGCCACCATCGCCGGCTACTACGACATGCTGGCCAAGGATGCCGCCCACGTGGACGTGTGGCACACCGTCTACCAGCACGTCATGCCCACGGCTGGCTCCATCGTCGACTGGCTGCGCAGCACCGGCCTGCGCCCCTTCCTCGACCCGCTGGGCGACGCACTGCGCGCCAGCTTCCTGGCCGAGTACGAACGCCGCATCGGCGAGGCCTACCCCGAGCGCAGCGACGGCAACCGCCTGCTAGCCTTTCCGCGCATGTTCATCGTCGCCCAGCGCCGCCCATCATGAGCACCGTGGCCGTACCCGCACACCCTGCCAGCGTTCTGTTGGGCGCCCAGGCCGCCGCCCTGCGCCTGCCCGTGTGCGACCACTACAGCGGCGTGGAAGCGCGCATGAGGAAAAGCCTGCAGCTGCAGGCCGAGATGACGGCCGAGTTCGGCCACTGCGTGTTCGACGTCACCCTGGACTGCGAAGACGGCGCCCCCGTGGGTCAGGAGCGCGAGCATGCGGCCCTGGTCGCATCGCTGGCACTGGGCGCCGCCGAGGGCGCGCGCGTGGCCGCCCGGGTGCACACCGTGGACCACGCCGCCTTTGCCAATGACATCGCCACCATCGCGGGCGAGGCCGGCCACCGGCTCACCCACATCATGGTGCCCAAGGTCGAGTCGGTGGACGACGTGCTGCAGGCCGAAAAGGCGCTGCTCGCCGCCTCGGCCGGCCACCTGCCGCTGCACGTGCTGATCGAATCGCCCGCCGCCGTGCACCGCGCCTTCGAGATCGCCGCGCACCCGCGCGTGCAGAGCATCAGCTTCGGGCTCATGGATTTTGTCTCCGCGCATGGCGGGGCCATCCCTTCGTCGGCCATGGGCTCGCGCGGCCAGTTCGAGCACCCGCTGGTGGTGCGCGCCAAGCTCGAGATCGCAGCCGCCTGCCATGCCCACGGCAAGGTGCCCTCGCACTGCGTGGTGACCGAGTTTTCCGACACCGCTGCCATGCAGGCCGCCGCCACCCGCGCTTCGCAGGAGCTGGGCTACACCCGCATGTGGAGCATCCACCCCGGCCAGATCCGCCCCATCCTGCAGGCCTTTGCGCCGCAGCAGGACGAGATCGAGCTGTCCGCCCGCATCATTGCCGCTGCAGCGCAGGCCGACTGGGCGCCCATCAGCCACGATGGCACCCTGCACGACCGCGCCAGCTACCGCTACTACTGGCAGGTGCTCGAACGCGCCCACCAGACCGGGCGCGCCCTCCCGCCCGACGTGGCCCACTGGTTTGCTTCCCCCCACGCCTGAAACCTTTCCAGGACCTTTCCCATGAAATCTCTGATTCTCACCTCCGCCCTGATGCTGGTGGCCCCTGGCCTTGCCCTGGCGCAGGCCGCTGCAGAGCCCGCCAAGAAGAGCGCCCCCGCCGCCAAGAAGGAAGCCGCACCGAAGAAGGAGGCTGCTGCGAAGCCGGCCGCCAAGCCCGCGGCCAAGACGGCCGAAGCCAAGGACAAGGCTCCGCCCAAGAAGACCGCCAAGGCAGAGCCCACCAGCAGCCGCCAGCAGCTGAACACCGCCGCAAACCAGGTGGCGTCCGGCCTCATCGCCGCCGACGCGGCGCTGAGCCCCGAAGAGCAGGCCGTTGCCCAGAAGGTGCACACCGGCCGCATCGCCTGCGAGCTGGGCGCCTTCGTCAACGTGACGGCCGACGCCGCCATCCCCGGGCGCTTTCACATCGAAGGCAAGGGCTTCAAGTACCACATGACCCCCGTGGTCACCAGCACCGGTGCCGTGCGCCTGGAAGACCAGAAGGCCGGCGCCGTGTGGCTGCAGATCGCCAACAAGTCCATGCTGATGAACCAGAAGCTCGGCCAGCGCCTGGCCGATGAGTGCATGAGCGCCGAGCAGACCCTGGTGGCCGAAGCCGCCAAGAAGGCACCGCCCCAGAGCGTGTTCGACCCGCTGCCTGCGGCTGGCGCCACCGGCACGGCCACGGCCACCAAATAACGAAATCCGACGAGACACGGTACCCCCGCACCGCCGGCCCTTGCAGCCGCGGCGCAACCACCCCACTTTAGAACGCAACCGGAGAGAAATGATGTTGAAAGCCTACCGTGACCATGTGGCCGAGCGCGCCGCGCTGGGCATCCCACCGCTGCCCCTGACGGCCAAGCAGACCGGCGAGCTGATCGAGCTGCTCAAGAACCCGCCCGCCGGTGAAGGTGAGACGCTGGTGGACCTGATCACCAACCGCGTGCCCGCCGGTGTGGACGACGCCGCCAAGGTCAAGGCCAGCTACCTGGCCGCCGTGGCCCACGGTACCGAAGTGTGCACGCTGATCGGCCGCGAAAAGGCCACGCAGTTGCTGGGCACCATGCTGGGCGGCTACAACCTCACCCCCCTGATCGACCTGCTGGACGACGCGGCCGTGGCCTCCGTCGCCGCCGAAGCGCTCAAGAAGACGCTGCTGATGTTCGACCAGTTCCACGACGTCAAGGAAAAGGCCGACAAGGGCAACACCTTCGCCAAGGCCGTGCTGCAAAGCTGGGCCGAGGCCGAGTGGTTCACCAGCCGCCCCGAAGTGCCCCAGAGCATCAAGCTCACCGTGCTCAAGGTCACCGGCGAAACCAACACCGACGATCTGTCGCCCGCACCCGACGCCTGGAGCCGCCCCGACATCCCGCTGCATGCCCTGGCCATGCTCAAGAACAAGCGCGACGGCATCACGCCGGAAGAAGACGGCAAGCGCGGCCCCATCAAGTTCATCGAAGACCTGCGTGCCAAGGGCAACCTGGTGGCCTACGTCGGCGACGTGGTGGGCACCGGCTCCAGCCGCAAGTCGGCGACCAACAGCGTGCTGTGGTTCACGGGTGAAGACATTCCCTTCGTGCCCAACAAGCGCTTCGGCGGCGTGTGCCTGGGCAGCAAGATCGCTCCCATCTTCTACAACACCATGGAAGACGCGGGCGCGCTGCCCATCGAACTCGACGTGAGCCAGATGAACATGGGCGACGAGATCGAGCTGCTGCCCTACGCCGGCAAGGCCCTCAAGGACGGCCAGGTCATCGCCGAATTCGAAGTCAAGAGCGAAGTGCTGTTCGACGAAGTGCGCGCCGGCGGCCGCATTCCGCTGATCATCGGCCGCGGCCTCACGGCCAAGGCGCGCGAGGCCCTGGGCCTGGCACCTTCCACGCTGTTCCGCCTGCCGCAAGTGCCTGCCGCCACCGGCAAGGGCTTCACGCTGGCGCAGAAGATGGTCGGCCGCGCCTGCGGCCTGCCCGAAGGCCAGGGCGTGGTGCCCGGCACGTACTGCGAACCGCGCATGACCTCGGTCGGCTCGCAGGACACCACCGGCCCCATGACGCGCGACGAACTGAAGGACCTGGCCTGCCTGGGCTTCAGCTCCGACCTGGTGATGCAGTCCTTCTGCCACACGGCTGCCTACCCCAAGCCCGTGGACGTGAAGATGCACCACGAGCTGCCCGACTTCATCAGCACGCGCGGCGGCATCTCGCTCAAGCCCGGCGACGGCATCATCCACAGCTGGCTCAACCGCATGCTGCTGCCTGACACCGTCGGTACCGGCGGCGACTCGCACACCCGCTTCCCCATCGGCATCAGCTTCCCCGCCGGCTCCGGCCTGGTGGCGTTTGCCGCCGCCACGGGTGTGATGCCCCTCGATATGCCTGAATCGGTGCTGGTGCGCTTCAAGGGCAAGATGCAGCCCGGCGTCACGCTGCGCGACCTGGTGCACGCGATCCCGCTGTACGCCATCAAGGCCGGCCACCTCACCGTGGCCAAGCAGGGCAAGAAGAACATCTTCTCCGGCCGCATCCTGGAAATCGAAGGCCTGCCGGACATGAAGGTCGAGCAAGCGTTCGAGCTGTCCGACGCATCGGCCGAGCGCTCTGCCGCCGGCTGCACGGTGCGCCTGAACAAGGAACCCGTGATCGAGTACATCAACTCGAACATCGTGCTGCTCAAGAACATGATCGCCCAGGGCTACGCCGACGCGCGCACCATCGGCCGCCGCATCAAGGCCATGGAAGCCTGGCTGGCCAACCCCCAGCTGCTGGCCCCCGATGAGAACGCCGACTACGCCGCCATCATCGAGATCGACCTGGCCGAGATCACCGAACCCATCGTCTGCTGCCCCAACGACCCTGACGACGCCAAGACGCTGTCGGACGTGGCCGGTGCCGCGATCGACGAAGTGTTCATCGGTTCGTGCATGACCAACATCGGCCACTTCCGCGCAGCCTCCAAGCTGCTCGAAGGCAAGAAGGACATCCCCGTCAAGCTGTGGATGGCCCCGCCCACGAAGATGGACGCGCACCAGCTTACCGAAGAAGGCCACTACGGCGTGTTCGGCGCGGCCGGCGCGCGCATGGAAATGCCCGGCTGCTCGCTGTGCATGGGCAACCAGGCCCAGGTGAAGGAGGGCGCCACCGTCATGTCCACCAGCACCCGCAACTTCCCCAACCGCCTGGGCAAGAACACCAACGTGTACCTGGGCTCGGCGGAGCTGTCGGCCATCTGCTCCAAGCTCGGCCGCATCCCCACCAAGGAAGAGTACCTGGCCGACATCGGCGTCATCAACCAGAACGGCGACAAGATCTACCAATACCTGAACTTCGACAAGATCGCCGAGTTCAAGGACGTGGCAGACGGCGTCACTGCCTGATAGAGGCACCCCAGGGGATCGTTGATCGATCCCCCCACAAAAAAGCGGCTCCCCGGAGCCGCTTTTTTCGTGCCCGATCAGCCCAGCCGCATCGACACTTCCACATCGCCGCCGAAAGGCACGCTCAGGTAGCCGCTGCCCGGCGCACGCACGCGCGCCAGGTAGTCGGGGCTGAAGTCGGCGTTGTCGGCCACGATCAGCGCGCCCGGGCGCAGGCGCTTCTCCACCAGCGCCAGCACGTCGGCGTACAGCGCCTTGGCGCCGTCGAGCAGCAGCAGGTCGATGGCATCGGGCAGGCCGCTGGCCAGGGTGTGCAGGGCATCGCCCTCGCGCACCTCGACCAGGTCGTCCAGGCCGCCCTGGGCCAGGTGCTCGCGCGCCCGGGCCACCTTGCCCGGTTCGAACTCGCTGGTGATCAGGCGCCCGCCGCCGTTGTCGCGCAGCGCCGCGGTCAGGTGCAGGGTGGAGATGCCGAACGAGGTGCCGAACTCGACGACATGGTGCGCGCCCGTGCTGCGCGCAAGCAGGTAGAGCAGGGTGCCGGTGCTGCGCGACACCGGCAGCCACAGGTCCTTGATGCGGCTGTAGTCGAGGTACTCGGTCTTGCTGTGCATCAGGCGCTCGCGCTCTTCGCGCGAGATGCCGGCCAGGGCCGGGCTGGTGGCCGCATCGGCCTGCCCGAACAGGCGCTCCAGCAGGGGCGCCAGGGGAAGGGTGTGCAATGTGTTCATGGAATTGTCCTGTATGGAGGGGAGCAGGCTTGCTTCCCGTAAAATGCGATCAATCCGTCGCGTTTTGAGTATGCGATGAATTCGTCGCATTCACCAGTCGCATTCGCTGCTGCCCTTTTGGACCCCCATGACCGAACCCCGCCGTCCCCAGATCTCCTCAAGAAAGCAGCCCCAGCAGGCCCGCTCGGCCGGGCTGGTGGCCGCCATCCTGCAGGCTGCTGTTCAGGTTCTGGCCAAGGAAGGGGCGGCGCGCTTCACCACGGCCCGCGTGGCCGAGAAGGCCGGCGTCAGTGTGGGTTCGGTCTACCAGTACTTCCCCAACAAGGCGGCCATCCTGTTCCGTCTGCAGGCCGATGAGTGGCAGCAGACGCAGGACATGCTGCGCAGCATCCTCAGCGATGCCAGCCGGCCCCCGCTGGCGCGCGTGCGCACGCTGGTGCACGCCTTCATCCGCTCGGAGTGCGAGGAGGCCGGCATGCGCAGCGCCCTGCAAGACGCCGCCCCGCTGTACCGCGACGCACCCGAGGCGCAGGCCATGCGTGCCAATGCCGACGGCATCATCGAGGCCTTCATGCAGGAGCTGCTGCCCGAGGTGCCCGCCGCGCAGCGCGC
The DNA here is from genome assembly GCF_046339755.1 of Acidovorax sp. GTDB lineage: Bacteria > Pseudomonadota > Gammaproteobacteria > Burkholderiales > Burkholderiaceae_C > Acidovorax. The sequence goes on from NZ_JBKDTZ010000239.1 coordinate 25,698, forward strand.
CCTGGCGGGCGACATGGTCACCGAAACCATGGCCGCGCTGGGCAGCCGCTTCTCCGCCAGCCCGCGCACCGAGGCCGAGATGACCGCCTATGCCGACGCCATGGCCGACATGTTCTGCGCCTACCTGCAGGCGCTGCCGCACCATTGAGCTGCCACGCATTTGCAACACATTCGCCACTGGTTTGTCATGCAATTGTCATGATCGGCCTGCATTCTTCGCCCATAACAACAACAAAAGAAATGGAGGGACATCCATGGCAAGAGAGAACAACCCCGAGAAGATAGACACCCTGGGCAAGCGCCTGGGGATGCTGCTGTTCAGCGGGCTCTTCGCAGCGGCCTTTGGCCTGGGCGGCTACTTCGCAGGGATCCAGCCCCTGGCGCAGACGCTCCGGGCGGCGCTGGAGGTGCGCAGCTGGCAGCCGGTGGCGGCCCAGGTGCTGGGAACCGAGCTCAAGCGCCACACGTCCAGCGACGGCACCACCTACCGGGTGCATGCCCGCTACCGCTACGAATTCGCGGGCCGGCAGTACGAGGGCACCCGGGTGGGGCTCGACCCCGAGGCCGGCGCCGACAACATCGGCGACTGGCACCAGCACTGGCACGGTCTGCTGCAAAGCGCCCAGTCCCGGGGGCAAGCCATCACCATCATGGTCAACCCACAGGCGCCCGCGCAGGCCCTTATCGACCCTTCCATCCGCTGGGCGCTGCAGGTGTTCCGCGTGCCCTTTGCCCTGGTCTTCACGGGCGTGGGCCTGGTGGCGGGCTGGTTCTTCGTGCATATCCTGCTGGGCGGAGGCGGCAGGAAGGAGGAGGCAGAACTGGGCACTGCGCCCGAGTCCCTGCAAAAGGGCGCGGCCAGCAAGTCGGCGGGCGCCACCTGGTTCTTCACCGTCTTCTGGTGCGGCATCGCCTTCCCCATGGCCGCCATGCTGTGGACCAGCGGCAGCGCCCCCTGGTACGCCAAGGCCTTCATCTCCATTTTCGTCATGGTGGGGCTGGGGCTGATCGGTCTGTCCCTGCACCAGACGCGCCAGGCCTGGCGCTATGCGGGCGCGGCGCTCACGGCGCTGCCGGCCCGGCCGCGCGCAGGCCACCCGGTGGAGCTGACGCTGCTGCTGCCCGAGCGCGCCGCCGCCCACCAGCAAGAGAAGCGTCCGCAGCTGCGCCTGGCCCAGTACCGGGTGGACGAATCGAGCTCCGGCTCGCCCGAGCGCTGCGTGGAGTCCTTCACCGAAGCGGCGCGCATGCAGCGCACCGCCGATGGCGGGCTGCGGCTGATGGCGCGCTTCGATCTGCCGGCCGATGCGCCGCCGCATGGCGCCCAGCGCTCGGGCGAGCGCGTGGACTGGCGGCTGGAGCTGCTGCACGGGCCCGGCGGCTCGGTGGAGCTGACCTACGACCTGCCCGTGCAGGCCGCGGTGCACAGCTTTGGTGGCGCAGACAGCGAAGCGCCCGACCGCTTTGACCGGCGCGCCGCCTGGAAGGAGGAGACCCCCATCCCCGTTGCCCACGCCACCAGCGGAGAGGCGGACGAGGACCGTGAAGAGGGAAACCCGGTGGTCCTGCCCGCCTCGGTCACGCTGCAGGAAGCCGCCGATGGCTGGCACTACCGCTTCAGCCAGACGGGCTGGCGCTGGGCGGCCGCCCTGGTGCTGGCAGGCCTGGTGGTGGAAGGGGCGATCAATGGCCGCTGGGCCGGTGCCCAGGGCCTGGTGCTGCCGCGGTCCTGGTTCTTTGCCGGCATCGCCTGGTGGGCGCTGCTGGCCTTTGCGCTGCACGCCGCCACGCGCCGCTGGGAGCTGGCCGTGCGCGACGAAGGCATCCGCGTGCGCTGCCGTTCCTGGCTATGGTCGCGCACGCGGGCCCTGCCGGGCCAGGCCAGCCAGGCGCTGGTGCACAAGCTGCTGTACTCCACCGGCAGCGGCGGCAGCGAAACACGCTACTACGCGGTGTACGCCCGCGTCGCCGATGGTGGGCTGGCGCGCCTGACTCCCGGCATTGCCGGCGATGCCGGGGCGATGGCGCTGGGCCAGTCGGTCGCCCAGGCCTGGGGCCACCGCCGGGGCCGCTTCAGCCCCGGCGCCGCGCGGCCTGCGCGCTCGGCGCACTCGCGCCCGGGCTGGGGCGCGGTGGTGCTGGCTGCCGCGCTGGCCTGGGTGCTCTGGGCGCCGAAGCCTGACAGGCTTGCGGCAGCCCCCACGAATGCCATGCCGTCGGTCTCATACTCTGCCGTGGACGGCCGCCTGCTCGATGCACAGAACGCTGGCGACGCCCCGGCCCTGCGCGCCGCGCTGGCCGCCGGGGCCAACCCCAACCTGCTGGCGCCCAACGGCTCCAGCGTGCTCATGCTGGCCGCCCACCGCGGCCAGATGGAGCACATCGAGGCTTTGCTGGCCGCTGGTGCCCAGCCCGACCTGCGCCAGACCCAACAGGACAGCGAGCGCGGCGACACCGCCCTGCTGCGCGCCTTCTACGGCGGCCACCTGGCCGCAGCCCAGCGCCTGGTGCAGGCCGGGGCCGGCCTGTCGGCGCGCAACCGCTGGGACTGGGGCCCCATGCACATGGCCGCGCAAAGCGGCTGCATCGAATGCCTGGAGTGGCTGGCGGCGCGCGATCAGTTGATCGACGAGCCCGCACCCGCCAGCCGCGGCGAAACGCCCACCATGCTGGCTGCCAGCCGGGGCAGGGTCGAGGCGCTGAAGTGGTTCGCTGCGCGCGGCGTGGATCTGGCGCGCAAGGACGCGCACGGCAAGACCGCCCTCGACTGGGCACGCTTCAAGAAGCAGGCCGAGGCCGAGCAGTGGCTGCTGGAGCGGGCCACGCGCTGAGGCCGTGCCTGCGCAAGGCCTACGCCTTGCGCTGCACGTTCTTTTGCAGGTAGTCCAGCACCCGGTCCACCCGCTGGACCGCGGTGGCCTTCATGGCGGGCGCCGCCGTGCGCTCGTCGCTCGCGCGCTTGTACTGCGCCACCGCCTGGAACTGCTTGCCGCCATACAGCCAGGCGCTGATGAGCGCTGCGTAGCCGGCGCTCTGGTGCACATGCTCCGCCAGGCTCTTGGGGGCCTGGGGGGTCTTGGGCGCAGGCAGCGGGAACGCGGGCGTTCCCGACATCACGGCCTGCAGGTCCGGGGCCGTGCGGGTCATCTCCAGAATCGGGCCTATCGGGTCCTGCACCTCGTTCACCATGCGCTGCAGTTCGGCCTGGGTGCGCACGGGCACATAGGCATAGACCCCCTGGAAGATGCCGACCCAGAAGCTCATCTGACGCCGGAAGAACATCTCGTCCTGCTCCGGAAAGATGGCGCGCTGGATGCTGGCGATCTCTTCGCTGAAGACATTGATGTCGACGGCCAGGCAGGGTGCGTTGTTGACCGTCGTGCTCAGCAGCGTGACGCTCTGGCCCCCGGCCGGGGTGGCCCGGAAATACGTGGCCTCTGCCTGCGCGCGGTAGTACGGCAGGCCCAGCGCCAGCCGGGGTGCAATGAAGCCGTGCTGCAGCAGCAGGGCGTTGAGCGCAGCGCGCATCTCGTCGCGCGAGGCCTGCAGCGCCAGGGACAGCGGGGCTGCCGCCTCGCGGGCGGGTTCTTCCACGGCCTGCGCCGTCTCCATCCAGAAGCCGGCGCGCTCGGGTGGCAGTACGCGGTCGGGCGGCACCAGGGCCAAGCCCTGCTGGTCGTCCAACACGGTCAGGCCCAGCGCGTTGGCCTGCTTGGCGACCACGCGCAGCAGGTGCACGCGGTTGGCTTCGGGCAGCTCGAAGGTCCACACGGCCTTGTTGCAGCCTTTCGCGCCGGCCACCGGGTCGCTGGCCCAGGGCGCCTCGCCACAGCCCTTGTAGGCCGCCATCTGCGCGGCCAGGGCGGCGAACTTGGGCTGCGATCCGGGCCCCAGAAGCTCCAGCTCGAACCATTGGCGAAGGACTTCCTCGAACGAGGCCGGGGCGGCCTTGCCGGCCGGGTGTTCCCAAATACGAAGGTCGTAGCTCATGCTGCGGGTGGGCGATAGGGCATTGGGGCGTTGTCAGGGCGTTGGAAGTTCAGTGCGGCGCCGTGGTTCAGAGTTGCGATTCGATCATCGCCTTGTCGATCACCGACCACACTTCGGCAATCTTGCCATCGCGGAAGGTATAGAACACGTTTTCCGAGAACTGTACCCGCTGCCCGTTCACCGGCAGGCCCGAAAACTCACCTGCGGGCGTGCAGTCGAACTGCAACCGCGCCGCTACGTGGGTCGCATCGGCCACCAGCAGCGCGACGTGGAACTGCAGGTCGGGGATGTCGCGGTAGTCCTGCTCCAGCATGGCCCGGTAGCCGGCCAGCCCCAGGGGCCGCGCATTGTGCGTGGCCTCGGCATGCACATAGCCGCCCAGGCGCTCCCAGTCCTGCGCGTTCAGGCAGGCGATGTAGGCGCGGTAGGTGGTTTCCAGGTCGGTGGCTTGGGTCATGTGGAAGCGGGGCCTTGTTTCAGGTGTTGTACCAGTTGTTGCGCATGTTGTGGCAGATCGTCCAGCGTGCGCAGGCACAGCACCAGCCGCCGGTCGGCCCAGGCATCGGTCAGGCGCACGGCCTTCACGCGCAGCGTGCGGGCGTGGCGTGCCGCCGCTGCGCGCGGGATGATGCCCACGCCCACCCCCAGGCCCACCAGCTGGCACACGGCCTCGAACTGGCGCAGCCGCACCCGGTAGCGCAGCCGCTGCCCCTGGCGCTGGGCCTGGCGCACCACCAGCGCCTGCAGCGCGCTGCCTTCGGCCAGGCCGATGAAGTCCAGGTGCGCCACCTCGGCCAGCGCCACGCTGCGGCGCCCCGCCAGGTCGTGTCCCTGCGGCACCACCAGCACCAGCGGGTCGGGCCGCAGCACCCGCGTGGCCAGGCCTTCGAGGTCCACCGCGTCGGACACCAGGCCCATGTCGCACAGGCCGGCACGCACCGCGTCGGCCACCTCCTGGCTGGAGCGTTCCTCCACGTCCACCGAAATGCGCGGGTGCCGCGCCAGAAAGCCCGCGATCGCCTGCGGCAGGTACTCGCTCAGCGCCGAGCTGTTGCACAGCACGCGCACATGGCCGGCCAGGCCTGCGCCGTACTCGCCCAGGTCGCCGCGCAACTGCTCCATCTGCTGCAGCACCAGCCGCGCGTGGTGCAGCAGGGTGTGGCCGGCCGGCGTGGGCTGCACCCCGCGCTGGGCACGCAGCAGCAGGGGCACGCCCAGCGCATCTTCCATGCCGCGGATGCGCTCGCTGGCCGATGCCAGCGCCATGTGGCTGCGCTCGGCCCCACCGGTGATCGTGCCGGCCTCGTGCACGTTCAGAAACAGCCGCAGATCGGTCAGGTCAAAGCGCATGGAGCGCAAGGTAGCACAACAGCCTTCGGCCCAGCCTGAGGCTGGGTGCGCCGCATTCCGCATTTTCAGCCGCGCCGGCATTGCCAAGAATGGCAGGCACACCCACCGACCGGGCAGAGATGCGAAGGAGACGCCCCGTGGATCCAGTACAAATTCAAAATCGTCCTATGTCGCCTGTGCCGCAGGCAAGGCGGTGGACATGACGGTCGGCATGCTGTTCGCGGGTGCCCCCTGGGGCTGGCTGCTCGGCGCCGCGGCCGTCTTTCTGTTGGCCGGCGGCGTCAAGGGCATCGTGGGCCTGGGCCTGCCCACCGCCTCCATGGCCCTGCTGGCGCTGATGATGGCGCCCGCCGAGGCCGCAGCCCTGCTCATCGTGCCCTCGCTCATCACCAACATCTGGCAGCTGCGGCCCTGGGGCACGCTGATGCCGCTGCTGCGCCGCCTCTCGGGCATGCAACTGGGCATCTGCGCGGGCACCTGGCTCGGGGCCTGGGCCATCGGCGCGCCGGCGGGTGCCTGGTCTCGTGCGCTGCTGGGCGTGGCGCTCATCGCCTACGGCGGCTGGGGCCTGCTGGGCGCACGCCTGCCGGCGGTCACGCCGCAGGTGGAGCGCTGGCTGTCGCCCCTGGTGGGCTTCGTCACCGGTGGGGTCACTGCCGCCACCGGCGTCTTCGTCGTGCCCGCCGTGCCCTACCTGCAGACCCTGGGCCTGCACAAGGATGCGCTGGTGCAGGCCATGGGCATCTGCTTCACCGTCTCCACCATCGCGCTGGCGGGCGGCCTGGCGCTCAATGCCAGCTACCCGGCGTCCGCCCTCGTGCTTTCGGCCTGGATGCTGCTGCCCGCGCTGCTGGGCATGGCCCTGGGTACCCGCATCCGCCAGCGCATGTCGGCCGTGTGGTTCCGGCGCTGCCTGATGGTGGGGCTGCTGGCGCTGGGGGTCTACATGGTGGCGGATGCGCTGGCCTGGCACGGCTTCTCCTCGTCGCATGGCGGCGAGAGCGAGGGGGCGCTGCGCAGGGTGCGGGCCAGTTAATGACCCGGTACCACGGGGCGCCAGGCAAACTCCACGTCCAGCCCCAGAACCCGGTCGCCTTCAACCCGGTTGTCCAGCCTGAGTTCTGCACCGATGGTGCGCGCCAGGTCCGCACAGATGGCCAGCCCCAGCCCCGCGCCGCTGTTGGGCCGGGCCGAGGGCTCACGGGCGAATGGTGTAAACGCCATGGCCTGCATCCCGGGCGACATGCCGGGCCCGGTGTCCCACACGATGAGGCGCACGCCGCCTTGCTCCATGGCCTTCTCGATGCGCACGCCGAGCTGGCCCTGCCCGGGCGTGAATTCAATGGCGTTGCGCAGCAGGTTCGCAAGGATCTCGCGCACCATCCAGCGCTGGCTCTCCATCACGAAGGGCCTGGCGTCCAGCTGAAAGTCGAGCTGCTTGCGGGCGATGAGGGGCGACAGGTCGATGGCGATCTCGCTCACCAGTTCACCCAGGTCGAATGCATCGTTCTGTACTGCTGCGAGCGACTCGGTCTGTTGCGCCCGCGCCAGCGAGAGCAGCTGTTCGGCCAGCCGCGTGGCGCGGCGCGAGGTGGCGGCGATGGATGCGAGCGCTTCCTGGTGCGGAATGTCGCCACTCAGCCCCGCGTCCGCCTGCAGCTGCAGCACACTCAACGGTGTGCGCAACTGGTGTGAGGCGTCGGCCACGAAGCGTCGCTGCTGTTCGCGCGCATTGTGCAGCCGCGCCAGCAGACCATTGAAGGCCACCACCACGGGCTGCAGCTCGCGCAGCGCCACGGGGTCTTGCAAGGGCGCAAGATCGTCTGCTGGGCGGCGTTCCAGCCGGCGGGCAAAGGCGCGCAGCGGCTGCTGCGCCCAGGTGGCCATCAACCACACCAGCGCGAGCAGGGTGGCCAGCAGCGCGCCCTGGCGCAGCAGCGTCTGCTGCAGGATCTCGCGCGCCAGGCGGTCGCGGTAGGCGGAGGGTTCACCCACCTGAACGACCAGCAGGCGCATCCCTTCGAAGGGTTCCACCGGCTGCATCAGCGCGGCAACACGCATGGCCTCGGCACTCTGCCACGTGTCGTAGAGATCGATCATTGCCCCGTACAGGGGATGGATTTCCGGTCGCCCCCTGTACGGAGCCAGGGCTTCGTCGCCCGCCAGGTAGCGGCCATCCAGGTAGCTCACGCGGTAGACCATGCGGCTGCGCGTGCCGGAATCGCCGGAAGACCCGCTGTCGTAAATCTCCAGCGCGGCATGCGGCAGCGTGATCTGCAACTCGCCGCGCTCCAGGCGGATCAGGTCGGCCAGCGCGTGCGCGGAGGTCACGAGCAGGCGGTCGAACGCGATCTGGCTGGTGCGCAGCGTGGCGCGGTAGCTGGTGTAGGCGTCCAGCGCGAGGAACAGCACGAAGGGCACGGCCAGCCACAGCATGAGGCGCCGCCGCAGCGAAGGCGGTGTCTTCGGCGCGCGCTCACCGTCCACGTCAGCCTTCCTGCAACAGGTAGCCGACGCCGCGCAGGGTCATGATGCCCACGCCCGTGCCCACCAGTTTCTTGCGCACACGGTGCACCACCACTTCTATCGCGTCGGACTGCGCGGGCAGGTCTTGCCCGAAAGCCAGCGTGATGAGCCGTTCCTTGGCAACCGCGTGGCCGGGGTTGGCGATCAGTGCGGCCAGCAAAGCGCTCTCGCGAGGGCTCAGGTCCAGGGCTTGCGTGCCCACGTAGAAGGCGCCCGAGGCGCGGTCGTGGCGCAGCGCGCCGCAGTGCGGCATGTCGGCCGCGTGGGAGCGCCGGGCCAGTGCACGCACGCGCGCCTCGAGTTCGTCGATGTCGAACGGCTTGGCCAGGTAGTCGTCGGCCCCGGCGTTGAGGCCCACCACACGGTCGCCCACGGCGCCGCGCGCGGTCAGCACAAGCACGGGTGTGGCGTCACCACGCCCGCGCAAGCGCTGCAGCAGCTGCAGGCCGTCCATGCCGGGAATGCCGAGGTCCAGCAGCGCCACATCGCAGGTATTGGCGCGCAGCCATTCCAAGGCGGTCAGGCCGTCGCTGCAGCGCGCGACGTCGAATCCGCGTTTGGACAGCACGCGCACGAGCGCACCACCCAGATCGAAATCGTCTTCTACCAACAACAGTTTCATGGGCACTTCGGGGCACTGAAGACGGGCAGTCTAAGGGTTGCCTGGGGCGCCGCCGCCCTTCGCACGACCCCATCAGGGCAAACCACGAGTGATTTTGAAAGCAGCCTGAAAGCCAAGTGAAGGCCGGCAGAAAGACAGCACACCACACCATGGCACCTCTTTCCTATAGTCAGGCCACACGTTTCATCGGTCCACCCAACAGGAGACAAATCACATGAAGAACATGATGACCCACGCCCCGAAGGCCTTGGTCCTGCAACTGGCCATGGGTCTGCTTGGCGCCGGCCTGCTGGCCGCCGGCGGCGCCCAGGCGCAAGGCGCCGAATGCGCGAACCGCGGCGACCTGGACAACGCCTACTGCGACGCCAACAAAGACCTGGTGGCCGACACGCCGACCGACCCGAAAAAGCTG
>NZ_JBKDTZ010000240.1:0-9379 GCF_046339755.1 Acidovorax sp.
ATCGGCCGCCTTCATGCCGGCCTGGGCCTGCTGCAGCACCGTGGCCGCGGTCTGCGTGCGGCGCGAGGCCGGGTCGAAGTATTTGTTGACCGCAGTGGTCGCCGCAGCCAGGTCGGCGCGGGCAGAGTCGAACTGCCGGGCCAGCACGCCCAGGCGCGCATTGAGCAGCTTGAGCTTGAGGTTCTCGCGCAGGAAGAAGGTCTGCTCGGGGGCCAGCAGCACGGCCTCGGGCTGGTCCACGCGGCTCACGCGCACCAGGTGGCGTGCCTCGTCGCGCACCACCTCCCAGCTGCGCTGCAGCGTGGCCTGCCACCAAGGCGTGTCGACGCTGGGCGCTGAGCCGCTGGGCGGCGATGCGATCAGGCGCCGGCTGGCCGCCGCCTGGGCCACGGCGTTGAGCACGGGCAGTTCGTCCACCTGGCGCACCAGATCGTCCAGGCGGGCCAGCAGGCCGGCGGTGTCGGTCACCTGGGCGCGGTTGATGCGCTCGATATCGCGGCCGATGGCGCGCTGCACCGGGGTCAGGCGCGGCTGGGCGGCGCGCTCGATGCGCTGGTCGGCGGTCTTGAGTGCGGCCAGCAGCGGCTCCAGGCTGCCGGTGAGCTGGGCCTGTTGCTGCGCCAGGCGGATGGCGGATTCGATGTCCACCACCAGGGTTTCGTCGCGCGAACGCGACAGGCTCTGCATCAGTTCTTCGAGCTGGCTGCGCTGCAGCGCCACTTCGCTCACGCGGGCCTCGGCCACCGACAGGCGGGCCGCCGTCTCGCGCACCAGTTCCTCGGCCTGGCGGGCCATGGTGCGCGCCTCGATGGCCAGGGCGCCCGAGTCGGCTGACTGGCGCGCCAGCTGCTCCTGGATCACGCTGAGCTTTTGCCACAGCAGACCGCTGCTGGCCACGGCCGCCACGGCCAGCACGCCCACCAGCAGGGTGGGCAGGCTGCGGCCGCGCCCCACCACCGGGGGCTGGTGGGCAGCGGCGGCGGGAGTGGAGGGGGCTGCGGCGGGCAGGTCGTGAAGGGGCGCGGAACTCATGGGGCCGATTCTATCGAGGCCACCACGTCTTCCAGCGCCGGCCGACACTCCCTTACATGGCCAAAGCCCATGGCCCGAGCGGTCTGGGCAATGCGCGGGTGGGTGGCCAGGGCACGGCCGGCCGCAAAGGACTGGCCGGCAAGGGCCTCGCCCAGGTGGGCCACGGCCTCGGAGCTGCTCAGCAGCCAGAGCGAGCCGTCCTGCAGCGCGGCTTGTGCCAGTGCCTTCTGCCCCTGCGTGAAGCGGGGTGCGCCGCGTTCATAGGCCACGGCCCAGTCCACCTGGCCGCCCGCGGCCTGCACCTGGCGGGCCAGCCAGTCGCGGCCCGAGCCCTCGGCGGATTCATGCACCCCGGCCGAGCGGCCGCGCACGATGAGCACGCGGTCGCCGGGCCGCACCTGGGCGCCCACCTGCCGCCACAGGGATTCGGAGTCGAACTGCGGGGCATCGGGGGCCGGGCCATCAATGGCGGCGGCGTGCACACCCATCTGCTCCAATGCACGTGCCGTGCCGGGGCCAGGGGCCCAGGCCCGGGTGCCGGCCGGCAGCGGCAGGGCATCTGGCAGGAAATACAGCGCCGCATTGCTGCTCACGAACATCAGCGCACGGTAGCCGGGCGCCTGGGCCAGGCGTTCGCGTGCATCGGCCAGGGCCTGCACGGCGGCGGGGTCGGTGCAGGGGCCGATGGCGATCAGCGGCAGTGCCGTGGCGGCCAGTCCGCGTGTGGTTAGCTGTGCCACCCATTCGGCCGCCTCGCGCTCGGGCCGCGTGACGATCAGCCGGGGCGCCACGGGGGCCATGGCGTCAGGCAGAGGCCGGATCCACGCCGCGCGCGCCAGCTTCGCGCAGGCGGCGGGCAATTTCGTCGCCCAGGGCCTCGGCCTGGGCCAAGCTTGCCACGGTGGCGCTGGCCTGGGCGCGCACCAGAGGCGCATGGGGAGCTTCGGGGTCGCCCCAGGCCGCATCAAGTTGCAGCGTACCGTTGGCACCCAGCGTGCCATGCGCGGCCAGCGGCATGGAGCAACTACCGCCCATGGCGCGGCTCACGGCGCGCTCGGCGGCGACGGTGAGCCAGGTGGCCTGGTGGGCCAGCGGCGCCAGTGCGGCAATCAGGCCCTGCCGGTCGCTGCGCACCTCGATGCCCAGGGCGCCCTGGCCGGCGGCGGGCAGCATGGTGGTGGCGTCGAACGCGGTGCGGATGCGCGCTTCCAGGCCCAGGCGCTTGAGGCCGGCGGCTGCGAGCACAATGCCGTCGTACTGCCCTTCGTCGAGCTTGCGCAGGCGCGTATCGAGGTTGCCGCGCAGCGGCTCGATGCGCAGGTCGGGCCGCAGCGCCTGCAGCAGCACCTGGCGGCGCAGGCTCGAGGTGCCGACCACCGCGCCCTGGGGCAGTTCGGCGAGCGATGCGTAGCGGGGGGACACGAAGGCGTCGCGCGGGTCTTCGCGCTCCATGACGCAGGCCAGGGCAAAGCCCTCGGGCAGCTCCATGGGCACGTCCTTGAGCGAGTGCACGGCGATATGGGCGCGGCCTTCTTCCAGTGCCACTTCCAGTTCCTTCACGAACAGGCCCTTGCCGCCCACCTTGGACAGGGAGCGGTCCAGGATCTGGTCGCCCTTGGTGGTCATGCCCAGCAGTTCCACCGTGTGGCCGCGGGCCTGCAGCAGGGCCTGTACATGCTCGGCCTGCCACAAGGCCAGGCGGCTTTCGCGCGTGGCGATGACGATGGGATGGGGCAGGGAAGGCGCGGCGGAGCTCAAGATTCGTAACCTGTTTGTAATCATTCAGGGGCGCTGGATGCTAGCATGCGCCCGCACTCGTGGCCGGTGCAGGGGGACGCCTGCAGTGGCCTTCCCCATTCCCGGAGACCCAACGCATGAGACGATCCGACAAGGACCAGCCCCTGATTGACGACATCCGCCTGCTCGGCCGCATTCTGGGCGATGTGATCCGGGACCAGGAGGGCGTGGCCGCCTACGAGCTGGTGGAGCAGGTGCGCAAGCTCTCCGTGGCGTTTCGCCGCGATGCCGACCAGGAGGCCGACCGCGCGCTCAAGAAGCTGCTCAAGGCCTTGTCGGGCGACCAGACGGTGAGCGTGATCCGCGCCTTCACCTACTTCAGCCACCTGGCCAACCTGGCCGAGGACCGCCACCACATCCGCCGCCGCGCCGTGCACGAGCGCGCGGGCGACACGCAGGAGGGCAGCATCGAGGTTGCCCTGTCGCGCCTGCGCTGGGCCGGCATCGCGCCCAAGACCATCTCCCAGACCCTGGCCGGCAGCTATGTGGCGCCGGTGCTCACGGCCCACCCGACCGAGGTGCAGCGCAAGAGCATCCTCGACGCCGAGCGCGACATTGCCCAGTTGCTGGCCGCGCGCGACGATATCCAGGTGCGTGCCCAGCTGTACAACACCGCCAAGGACGCGCTCACCCCGCGCGAGCTGGCCGCCAACGAGGCCCAGTTGCGCGCCCGCGTGGCCCAGCTGTGGCAGACGCGCCTGTTGCGCTACAGCAAGCTCACCGTGGCCGACGAGATCGAGAACGCCCTGTCGTACTACGAGGCCACCTTCCTGCGCGAGATCCCCAAGATCTATGCGGACCTGGAGGCCGAGCTGGGCCAGTACCCCGTGCACAGCTTCCTGCGCATGGGCCAGTGGATCGGCGGCGACCGCGATGGCAACCCCAACGTGACCGCGCAGACCCTGCAGTACGCCCTGGGCCGCCAGGCCGAGGTGGCCCTGCGCCACTACCTGACCGAGGTGCATTACCTGGGCGGCGAGCTGTCGCTGTCGGCCCGCCTGGTGCAGGTGTCGGCCGAGATGGAGGCCCTGGCCGCGCGCTCGCCCGACACCAACGAGCACCGCCAGGACGAGCCCTACCGTCGTGCGCTGACCGGCATCTACGCGCGCCTGGCCGCTTCGCTCAAGGAGCTGACCGGCGGCGAGGCCGCGCGCCATGCCGTGGCGCCGCAGAACCCCTATGTCAGCGCCGAAGCCTTCCTGGCCGACCTGCGCGTGATCCAGGCATCGCTCAAATCGCACCACGGCGAGGCCCTGTCGACCGAGCGCCTGCACCCGCTGATCCGCGCCGTGGAGGTCTTCGGCTTCCACCTGGCCACGGTGGACCTGCGCCAGAGCTCCGACAAGCACGAGGAGGTGGTCGCAGAACTGCTGGCCGCGGCGCGCATCGAAACCGGGTACTCCGCCCTGGCCGAGGCCGACAAGCGCACCTTGCTGCTGCGCCTGCTCAACGACGCGCGCCCGCTGCGCGTGGTGGGCGCCAGCTACTCGGACCATGCCCGCGGCGAGCTGGCGATCTTCGAGGCGGCCCTGGCCATGCGCCAGCGCTACGGCCACCAGGCCATCCGCCACTACATCATCAGCCACACCGAGACGGTGAGCGACCTGCTCGAAGTGCTGCTGCTGCAAAAGGAAGTGGGCCTGATGCGCGGCACGCTCGACGGTGCTGCGCGCAACGACCTCATCGTGGTGCCGCTGTTCGTGACCATCGAAGACCTGCGCAATGCCGCGCACTTCCTGCGCGAGTTCTTCGCCCTGCCCGGCGTGGCGGGCCTGGTGCACAGGAGCGGCAGCGAGCAGGACATCATGCTTGGCTACTCCGACAGCAACAAGGACGGCGGCATCTTCACCAGCAACTGGGAGCTGTACCGCGCCGAGATCGCGCTGGTGGAGCTGTTCGACGAGCTGGCCACCAACCACGGCATCCAGCTGCGCATGTTCCATGGCCGCGGCGGCACCGTGGGCCGCGGCGGCGGCCCGAGCTACCAGGCCATCCTGGCCCAGCCTCCGGGCACCGTGCGCGGCCAGATCCGCCTGACGGAGCAGGGCGAGGTCATCGCCTCCAAGTACGCCAACCCCGAGATCGGCCGGCGCAACCTCGAAACCTTGGTCGCCGCCACGCTGGAGGCCACGCTGCTGCAGCCGACCAAGCCGGCCACCAAGGCCTTCCTGGAGGCGGCTTCGCAACTCTCGCTGGCCAGCATGGGCGCCTACCGCGCGCTGGTGTACGAGACCCCGGGCTTCACGGAGTACTTCTTCAATTCCACGCCGATCCGCGAGATCGCCGAGCTCAACATCGGCTCGCGCCCCGCCTCGCGCAAGGCCAGCCAGAAGATCGAGGACCTGCGTGCCATTCCCTGGGGCTTCAGCTGGGGCCAGTGCCGCCTCACGCTGCCGGGCTGGTTCGGCTTCGGCGCGGCGGTCGATGCCTTCGTCAACGCCGAGGGCAAGGACCCGAAGGCGCAGCTCGCGCTGCTGCAGAAGATGTACCGCCAGTGGCCGTTCTTCCGCACCCTGCTGTCCAACATGGACATGGTACTGGCCAAGAGCGACCTGGCGCTGGCCTCGCGCTACAGCGAGCTGGTGACCGACGCGCGCCTGCGCAAGAAGGTCTTCACCGCCATCGAGACCGAGTGGCACCGCACCGCCGAGGCGCTCACGCGCATCACCGGCGACAAGCAGCGCCTGACGCACAACACGGCGCTGGCGCGCTCCATCAAGCACCGCTTTCCGTACATCGACCCGCTGCACCACCTGCAGGTCGAGTTGGTGCGCCGCTGGCGCGCGGGCCAGGGCGCCGAGCGCGTGCAGCCGGGTATCCACAACTCGATCATCGGCTTCGCGGCCGGGTTGCGCAACACGGGCTGAGCCGACGCCCCCGCTTTGCCATCCGGCGTCCGCCTGCTAGCATGGGCACCGGGAGGGCATGGTGTGGGCATTGATGTTGCGGCCCTGAAAATGCGGCTGTCGCTGCGGCTGCAGGCCGTTGCTCGCGCCGACTCCATGCGCGCCATCCGCGAGGGGCTGCTGTGGGTGCTGCCCTGCCTCATGGTGTCGGCGGTGTTCCTCGTCTCGTCGGTGCTCACGCGCATGCTGGGCCTGCCCACCGAGACCACCGATCTGCTGGCCGGCCTGCATGCCGAGATCAGCCGCATCCTGCCGCTGCTGATCGCCGCCTCCATCGGCTACATGCTGGCCATCCGGCACAGCCTGCCGCGCCTGCCCGTGGCCTTTCTGTGCTTTGTCTATGTGGCGCTGGCGGCCTACCTGCTGCGCGGGCAGCCGCGTGCCGCCGCCACCCTGGTGCTGTTCATCGCCATCGCCTCGCCCATCGTCAATGTGCCCCTCATGGCCCGGCTGATGCGGGTGCGCTGGCTGCAGCTGTCGCGCGGCTCCCTGGTCAGCGACAACGTGGAAGATGCCATGAACATGCTGCTCCCGGGCGTGCTGACGGCGGGCCTGCTGGTCGGGGTGCTGACCCTGCTGCAGCAATGGCAAGGCCTGGCGCACTGGAGCCTGCCCCTGGACGTGGTGGACCCGGACCGGCCGTACCTGAATGCCGTGGCGATCACGGGCGTGAATTCGCTGCTGTGGTTCTTCGGCATCCATGGCTACCATGCCCTGCAGCCCCTGTTCCAGGTGCTGGAGATGGCTGTGGGATGGAACGCCATCGAGGTGCTGGCCGACCAGCCGCCTCCCTACCTGCTCAACGCCGGCATGCTCGGGGCCTTTGCCTTCATCGGCGGGGCGGGCGCGACCTTGTCGCTGGTGGTGGCCGTGCTGTGGCGCGCGCGCAGCCCCGGCCTGCGCCTGCTGGCCTTGGCCAGTCTGCCCATGGCCCTGCTGAACGTGAATGAGCTGCTGCTGTTCGGCATTCCGCTGATCCTCAATCCGCGCCTGCTGCTGCCCTTCATCCTGGTGCCGGCCGTCAACGCCTGCCTGGCGCTCGCTGCCGTGCAGGCGGGCTGGGTGCCGGTGGCCGCCACGTCCATGCCGCTCAATGCCCCGGTGCTTTTCAACGCCTATGCCAGCACCCAGGGCTCCTGGCCGGCGGTGGCGCTGCAGCTGGCACTGGTGCTGCTGGGCGCCTGCATCTACGCACCGGCGGTGCGGGCGCTGGAGCGCCACAATGCCACCACGGTGCACCTGCCGGGGCTGGACACGACCTTCTCGCGCCTGCAGGAGCAGGGCCGCCTGTATGCCAGCGACCCTGTGGTGCTGGCGCAGCAGCGCCAGGCAGGCCGCGACGAACTGCTGGCCCAGGTGCGCCGCATGGGCGAGTACGAATTCTTCCTGGAGTACCAGCCCCAGGTGTCGCCGCGCACGGGCGAATGCGTGGGCTGCGAAGCCTTGCTGCGCGCCCGGGATGCCACAGGGCGAACGCAGTCCCCGGGGGCCTTCCGGGCCTGGCTGACCGAGGCCGGGCTGATGAAGGACGTGGACCTGTGGGTCGCGGATGCGGCCTTGCAACAGTACCGGCGCTGGCGCGATGCGGGCTTCGTGCTGCCCATCTCCATCAACGTCACGGGGCCCACGCTGATGTCGGCTGCGCATTGCCAGCGGCTGGTGGCGCTGATCGCGCCGGCCGCCGGCTGCATCAGCGTCGAGCTCACCGAGGACGCGCTGGCCGCGGACGTGGGCCAGATGCGCGAGGCCATCGCCCGCATCCACGCGGTGGGGGCCCGGGTGGCGATCGATGATTTCGGCACGGGCTACTCGTCGCTCAGCTACCTGCACGCGTTTGCGGTGGACACGATCAAGATCGACCGCAGTTTCGTGGTGGCCAGCGCAGAGCCCCGCGGTGCCCGGCTGCTGCAGGGCCTGCTGCACTTCTGCCAGAGCCTGGAGGTCGGCATCGTGGTGGAGGGGGTGGAGACGCTGGAGCAGTTGCAGGCCCTGCCCGGCGGCATGGACCTGCAGGTGCAGGGCTGGTACTACGGCCGTGCGATGGCGGCCGACGATCTGCCAGCCTTCGTGCAGCGCTGCGTGGCCGGCGTGGCGACCCAGTCGGCGTGACGGCGCACCCTGCCGTGCGCCGTCGGCCTCAATCCCCGAGCAGCTCGCCCACCGGCTTGAGGTCCTCCACCCGGTCGCAGATGGCCTTCACGGCCATCATGACGGGGATGCCCAGCAGCAGCCCCCACAGCCCCCAGAGCCAGCCCCAGGCGAGCACGCTCACGAACACGGCCACGGGGCTCATGCTGCTGGTGCGGCTGGTGAGCCAGGGCGTGAGCAGGTTGCCGATGAGGGTGTGGATGACCAGCGAGGCGCCGCCGATGGCCAGGGCCATGTCGATGGTGCCGAACTGCAGGAAGGCCACCAGGGCCGAGGCGCCGGCCGTCAGCGCCGAGCCGATGTAGGGCGCCAGGTTGAGCACGCCGGCCACCACGCCCCAGACGGCGGCATTCTCCAGGCCCAGCGCCCAGTAGGCAAAGCCCGTGGCCAGCCCTACCAGGATGCTGGTGAACACCTGCACCAGCAGGTAGCGCTGGATCTGGCCGGTGATGTCGTCCAGCACCTGCATGGTGATGTTGCGCCGCTCCAGGCTGCTGCCGGCGATGCGCACCAGCTTCTGGCGGAACAGGTTGCCCGAGGCCAGGGCGAAGTAGGTCAGGAACACCACCACCGTGAGCTGGCCCACCGCCGACACCAGGCCCATGGTGCCGCTCCACAGGTAGTCGCGGATGTTGAAGGGCGGGCGCTCCACCACCACGCGTTGCACGCCGCGCCGGTAGGGGGCGGCGGCCGCGCTCTCGGCGGCGGCCTGCTCGATCTGGGCGGCGGCCTTTTGCATGGTGTCCAGCGTGCTGGGCATGCCGGCGCGCGCGCGCAGGTTGTCGCGCACCTTCTTGGCAGCCACTGGCAGTGAGTCGACGAGCTGCGTCGCCTGGTCGCTCAGGGACCAGGCCATGCTGGCCATGCCCCCCACGATAGCGATCAGCAGCACGGCGGCACCCAGGGGGCGCGGGATGTGCCAGCGGCGCAGGGTGTTGACAGCCGGACGCAGCGCCGTGGTCAGCAGGATGCTGAGCATCAGCGGTATGAACACGGCACTGGCCCAGTGCAGCAGGGCCACGCCGGCAAACAGGGCCAGCAGCGCCAGGGGCAGGTTGCGCACGTCCACCGGCATCTGCAGCATCAGCGGGGCGTGAGCTGCCAGCGGCGGTGGGGTGGGGGGAGCCGCCGCAGCGGTGGCGTCAGGAGGGCTGCCAGCGGGGCCAGGCTCCGGTGGCACTGTCGTGGCCGCCGGGGCCGGTGCCTGCAGGGCGCCGGGCTCCATGTCGGTGCCTGCGGCGGCCGCCGGTGCCTGCGGCGGCGGGGTGGTGGAGGGGGCGCTGGGGTCGGAGGGGGCTGTCGCGGCGGTCATGCCGGGGATTGTCACGCACTGTGAGCAAATGTTGTGTAGGTGCCCGCGCCATCGCGCAGGCCGTCCGGCGCCTGCCGCGCAAATGCAACGCAATTGCCTCGCTATTCGCGCGATGGGCTCGCGGCCAGGCTGCTAGCATGGCTGCATGCAAGTTGAACCATTGCCCGGCGGCCTGCCGCAGGGC